>NZ_JAMOIE010000017.1 GCF_024448935.1 Stutzerimonas stutzeri | reverse complement strand
AAGTAGCAGCAGGTCGCTGGCGTGGCGATCAACTGGGCGGAAACGGCTCATGCTGGTTTTCACTGAGGGCCGGCCACCATTGAGCACAGAAAAAGAACACAAGGGGAAAGCCCGACAGGCTGCCCGCACTGGATTGACTCGCTCACGGGCCAGCTCCAACTCCTCCAGATAGCGAATCAACCGGCTGCTCAGCTCGTTCCAGTAGTCCGTGTCATCATCAACAAACCAAGGCAGACGATTGCGCAGCCTATTTCGTCAGGCAACGGTCGCGCCTCCTGCAAATAACAAAAAGCCCGGCATAGCCGCGCTTGATCAACCAACCGCCACGGCTTAGTCGGGCATCTTCAGTTTTTCGGGCGAAACGATAATGCCGTTGTTATCGGCATAAACGTATTCACCAGGACGGAAAGTCACCCCACAAAAGGTCACCGGAATATTGAGGTCGCCTATCCCGCGCTTGTCGGTTTTCATGGGATGAGTAGCCAGCGCCTGGACGCCCAGTTCCGTTTGCGCGATCACGTCGACATCACGGATGCAACCGTAGATCACCAGACCCTCCCATCCATTGCGCGCCGCGTTCTCAGCAAGCATATCCCCGAGCAATGCACGACGCAGCGAGCCTCCACCGTCTACCACCAGCACCTTGCCTGCACCGTTTACATCTACCTGTTGCTTGACCAACGAATTGTCTTCAAAGCATTTGATCGTGACGATCTGACCACCGAAGGAGTCGCGGCCACCAAAATTGCTGAACATCGGCTCCACCACCTGCACCAACTCAGGGTAGGCATCGCATAGATCAGGGGTGATGTATTGCATGGTAAATCTCCTCAAACATGAAACGCGTCAGGCTCGGCCGCCACCATGCTTCAAAGATAAGCAATATGCCTACCCGCACCGGTTTCCAGCCACAACGGCTATAGCAGCATTAGCGGAAGCGGCATGCGTCGCGACAGAGATAATGGCATTGGCAGATAGCCCCGCTTTTGCTCAACGCAAAAAAGGGCGAAAACCGCCCTTTTTGCCGTGCTGTGCTTATTTGATCTCGGCATCAGCCAGGAAGAACCAGGTATCGAGCACCGAGTCCGGGTTCAGCGATACGCTCTCAATACCCTGCTCCATCAGCCACTTGGCCAGGTCCGGGTGATCGGAAGGCCCCTGACCACAAATGCCGATGTACTTGCCCGCTTTGTTACAGGCTTCGATCGCATTCGCCAACAGCTTCTTGACTGCAGGGTTACGCTCATCGAACAGGTGGGCAATGATTCCTGAGTCACGGTCCAGGCCAAGCGTAAGCTGGGTCATGTCGTTCGAGCCAATGGAGAAGCCATCAAAGAATTCGAGAAACTCATCGGCCAGCAAAGCATTGGAAGGCAGCTCACACATCATGATGATGCGCAGGCCGTTCTCGCCACGCTTGAGTCCGAACTGACCGAGAATGTCGATGACCTGCGAGGCTTCGCCCAGGGTGCGCACGAACGGCACCATCAGCTCGACATTGGTCAGTCCCATCACGTCGCGAACCTTGCGCATGGCACGGCATTCGAGCTCGAAGCAGTCGCGGAAGGATTCGCTGATGTAACGCGATGCACCGCGGAAGCCGAGCATCGGGTTCTCTTCTTCCGGCTCGTAGAGCTTGCCTCCGATCAGGTTGGCGTATTCGTTGGACTTGAAGTCAGACAGCCGCACGATGACCTTTTTCGGCCAGAATGCCGCAGCCAGCGTGCTGACGCCTTCAACCAGCTTCTCGACATAGAAGTCGACCGGGTCGCCGTAGCCGGCAATGCGCTTTTCGACACTGCTCTTCACGTCGGCCGGCAAGCCGTCGAAATTGAGCAGGGCCTTGGGGTGAACACCGATCATCCGATTGATGATGAATTCGAGACGCGCCAGACCGACGCCTTCGTTGGGTAACTGGGCAAAATCGAACGCGCGGTCCGGGTTACCGACGTTCATCATGATCTTGAACGGCAGTTCTGGCATGGCATCGATGGAGTTCTGGCGAATATCGAAGCCCAGTTCGCCTTCGAAGATCAGGCCGGTATCGCCCTCGGCACAGGTGACGGTGACGCGCTGGCCATCCTGCAGCAACTCGGTGGCATTACCGCAACCGACGACGGCGGGAATACCCAGCTCGCGAGCAATGATGGCTGCGTGGCAAGTACGACCCCCACGGTTGGTGACGATGGCGCTGGCGCGCTTCATCACCGGCTCCCAATCCGGGTCGGTCATGTCGGAAACCAGCACGTCGCCCGGCTGAACCTTGTCCATCTCGGACACATTGTGAATGATCTTGACCGGACCGGCACCGATGCGCTGGCCGATGGCACGGCCTTCGACAAGTACCTTGCCTTTCTCCTTCAGCAGGTAGCGCTCCATGACGTTCCCGCTGCTGCGGCTCTTAACTGTTTCCGGGCGGGCCTGGACGATGTACAGCTGGTTATCATCGCCATCTTTGGCCCACTCAATGTCCATCGGGCGGCCATAGTGCTTCTCGATGGTCATCGCCTGGTGGGCGAGATTGGCCACTTCCTCATCGGTCAGGCAGAAGCGCATACGCTCAGCCTGATCAACCTCGACGGTTTTGACCGACTTACCGGCGCTGGCTTCTTCGCCGTAGATCATTTTGATCGCTTTGCTGCCCAGGTTACGTCGCAGGATGGCGGGGCGGCCAGCTTCGAGGGTGTGCTTGTGAACGTAGAATTCATCGGGGTTGACCGCGCCTTGCACCACGGTTTCGCCCAAGCCATAGGCACCCGTGATAAACACGACGTCACGAAAGCCCGATTCGGTATCAAGAGTAAACATCACGCCAGCCGTGCCGGTCTCGGACCGCACCATGCGCTGAACACCCGCGGACAGCGCAACCAGCTTGTGATCGAAGCCCTGGTGGACGCGGTAGGCAATCGCACGGTCGTTGAAAAGGGAGGCGAAGACTTCCTTGGCGGCACGAATCACGTTATCCACGCCGCGGATGTTCAGGAAGGTTTCCTGCTGGCCGGCGAATGAGGCGTCCGGCAGGTCTTCAGCCGTCGCCGAAGAACGAACCGCGACCGCCATGTGGTCGTTGCCACCGGCCATCTCAGCGAATGCGGCACGAATGTCGGCATCGAGCCTGGGAGGGAATTCGGCTTCCATGACCCAGCCGCGAATTTGCGCGCCAGCTTTGGCAAGGGCATTGACGTCGTCCACGTCCAGCGCATCGAGAAGCGCGTGGATTTGCTCGTTGAGACCGCTGAGCTCCATGAAATCACGGTAGGCCCGGGCGGTAGTGGCGAAACCACCAGGTACCGACACTCCCGCACCTGCAAGGTTGCTGATCATCTCGCCGAGGGAGGCGTTCTTGCCCCCTACACGCTCAACGTCATGATTGCCGAGCTTATCGAGGGAAACTACGTACTCTACCAAGGTGATCTCTCCACGTTGTGTTGGAAACTCGGTTCGTGCCCATCCGCGGCACGGTGGCCTGGCCCTGCAAAATAAGTGACAATGCCAGCCAATCGAGGCTCGGCGAAGGGGCCTACTATAGCTGAGAACCGTTCTTGACTTAAGGTCCCATGCGCAATGAAACGAACTGCATTTTTCATCTCCGACGGTACCGGTATTACAGCCGAAACGCTCGGCCAAAGCCTGCTGGCACAGTTCGAAACCATCACGTTTACCAAGCTCACGCGGCCATATATCGATACGGCTGAAAAAGCGCGGGCAATGGTACAGCAAATCAATAAAGCGGCGGAAAGCGACGGCGCACGGCCAATCATATTCGATACGCTGGTAAACCAGGAAATTCGCGACATCCTGGCTGAGTCCAATGGCTTCATGATCGACATCTTTTCTTCCTTCCTTGCCCCGCTGGAACATGAACTGATGTCACGCTCTTCCTATTCTGTCGGCAAATCCCATTCGATCAGCCATAACGCCAACTACATGGAGCGAATCGACGCCGTCAACTTCGCCCTGGACAACGATGACGGTGCCCGCACGCACTACTACGACAAGGCGGATCTGATTTTGGTCGGCGTCTCCAGGTGCGGCAAAACGCCCACCTGTCTGTACATGGCGATGCAGTACGGCATCCGGGCCGCCAACTACCCGCTGACCGAAGACGACATGGAACGATTGCAACTTCCGGGCGCGCTCAAGACCCACCGCGACAAGCTGTTCGGCCTGACCATCGACCCGGACCGTTTGACGGCCATCCGCAACGAGCGCAAACCCAACAGCCGCTATGCCAGTTACGCCCAATGCGAGTTCGAAGTTCGCGAGGTCGAGAACTTATTCCGCCGCGAAAACATCAACTACATCAACTCCACGCATTTTTCCGTAGAAGAGATATCCGCCAAGATCCTCGTGGAAAAAGGCGTAGAACGCCGACTCAAATAGTTACCGTTTAGTTACCATTCTGCTAGACAACAAAAAGCCCGCTTAGTGCGGACTTTTTGTTTTTCGTGCTCACATCTGGGCTTTGCCAACGCCGCGCCGCATCAATGTCGGCAACCGCTTAGAATGCGTCACCAGGAACGCGCACCCAGCCCTCCATCAGAACCCTGGCGCTCCGACTCATGATCGCCTTGGTTATTGACCATTTCCCGTCGGCCTGCTGCGCCTCGGCGCCGACGCGAAGCGTGCCGGAAGGATGCCCAAAACGCACTGCCGTCAGCTCGCCACCACCGGCAGCCAGGTTAACGAGAGTACCGGGCACTGCCGCAGCCGCACCGATAGCAACCGCACAGGTCCCCATCATGGCGTGGTGCAGCTTGCCCATGGACAAGGCGCGCACCAGCAGATCAACCTCGTCTGCTTCGACGGTCTTGCCAGATGACGCTCGATAGGTTTTCGGCCCCGAGACAAACGCAACCTTTGGCGTGTGCTGGCGGGTCAACGCCTCTTCCGCTGTCTTGATCAACCCCATACGCAACGCACCGGCCACACGAATCGCCTCCAGCCGCGCCAACGCCTCGGGATTGCCATTGATGTCCTCCCGCAATTCGGCACCCTGATAACCGATGTCCTCGGCATTGACGAACACCGTCGGGATGCCGGCGCTGATCATCGTAGCCTTGAGCGTGCCGATGCCGGGCACCTCCAGCTCATCCACCAGATTGCCGGTGGGGAACATCGAGCCGCCCTCCTCGCCGTCATCGGACGGGTCGAGAAATTCCAGCACGATCTCCGCAGCTGGAAAGGTCACGCCGTCCAGCTCGAAATCGCCGGTTTCCTGCACCTGGCCATCAGTGACCGGCACGTGGGCAATGATGGTCTTGCCGATGTTGGCCTGCCAGATCCGCACCACACAGGTACCGTTCTGCGGAATACGCTCCGCATCCACCAGGCCGGCATGCAACGCAAAAGCACCGGCACCGGTCGAAAGGTTGCCGCAGTTGCCGCTCCAGTCGACGAAGGGCTTGTCGATCGACACCTGACCATAGAGGTACTCGACATCGTGATCAGGCCGGGTGCTTTTTGACAGAATCACACACTTGCTGGTGCTGGACGTGGCACCACCCATACCATCGATTTGCGCCGAGTACGGATCGGGGCTGCCGATCACACGCATGAACAGCTTGTCGCGCGCCGCGCCGGGCACCTGGCAGCTTTCCGGCAGGTCCTGCAGCCGGAAGAACACGCCCTTGCTGGTGCCGCCACGCATGTAGGTGGCGGGAATCTTGATCTGGGATTGATGCGCCATGGGTGAGTCCTGGCTGGAAATGAATGGATGGTCGGGGATCAGGCTCGGCCGGGCCATCGGGACCGACACGGTGGATGAAAGCAGGCCATCCACCCGACGGGTTCACGCGGTGGTTGATGCGAGGAAGTCCTGAGCGAAACGCTGCAGCACGCCACCGGCCTGGTAGACGCCCACCTCGGCCGCGGTGTCGAGACGGCAGGTGACCGGGACACGGGTTTCTTCACCGTTCTTGTGGTGAATGACCAGGGTCAGATCGCAGCGCGGCGACAGCTCACCTTCGATATCGAAGGTTTCGGTGCCATCCAGGCCAAGGGTCAGGCGGGTGGTGCCCGGCTTGAACTCGACCGGCAGCACGCCCATGCCGACCAGGTTGGTACGGTGGATACGCTCGAAGCCTTCAGCCACGATCACCTCCACACCCGCCAGGCGCACGCCCTTGGCGGCCCAGTCACGCGAGCTGCCCTGACCGTAATCCGCACCGGCCACGATGATCAGCGGTTGCTTGCGCTGCATGTAGGTTTCGATGGCTTCCCACATGCGCATCACCTTGCCTTCCGGCTCGACGCGCGCCAACGAGCCCTTCTGCACCTTACCGTCAACCACGGCCATCTCGTTGACCAGTTGCGGGTTGGCGAACGTCGCCCGCTGCGCAGTCAGGTGGTCACCGCGGTGGGTGGCGTAGGAGTTGAAGTCCTCCTCCGGCAGGCCCATCTTCGCCAGGTACTCGCCGGCGGCCGAATCCAGCAGGATCGCGTTGGATGGCGACAGGTGATCGGTGGTGATGTTGTCCGGCAGGATCGCCAACGGACGCATGCCTTTCAGTGTGCGTTCACCAGCCAGCGCACCTTCCCAATACGGGGGGCGGCGGATGTATGTCGAGGTCGGCCGCCAGTCGTAGAGCGGGCTTTCAGCTTCCTCGATGGTGCCGAGGTCGAACATCGGGATGTAGACCTGACGGAACTGCTCGGGCTTCACCGACGCGGCAACAATGGCATCGATTTCCTCGTCAGATGGCCAGAGGTCCTTGAGCGTGACCGGATTGCCATGCTGATCGGTACCAAGCACGTCCTGTTCAATGTCGAAGCGAACAGTGCCCGCGATGGCATAGGCGACTACCAAGGGTGGCGACGCCAGGAACGCCTGCTTGGCGTACGGATGGATACGGCCATCGAAGTTGCGGTTACCCGAGAGGACTGCGGTGGCGTACAGGTCACGGTCGATGATTTCCTGCTGGATCTGTGGATCCAGCGCACCGGACATGCCGTTGCAGGTGGTGCAGGCATAGCCGACGATGCCAAAGCCGAGCTGCTCCAGCTCTGACAACAGCCCGGCATCCTCCAGGTACAGTTTGGCGACCTTGGAACCTGGCGCAAAGGAGGTCTTTACCCAGGGCTTGCGTATCAGCCCCAGCTCGTTGGCCTTTTTTGCCAGCAAGCCGGCGGCCACCACGTTGCGGGGGTTGGACGTATTGGTGCAACTGGTAATAGCCGCGATGATCACCGCGCCATCAGGCATCAGCCCTTCGCCTTCTTCGGCCCGGGCCTTGTCCAGGTCGACGGCGATGCCGCGCTCGTGCAGAGCCGAGGTCGGCAGGCGCTTGTGCGGGTTGCTCGGGCCAGCCATGTTGCGCACCACACTGGACAGGTCAAACGCCAATACCCGCTCGTACTGGGCCCCTTTTAGCGCCGTCGCCCACAAGCCGGTTTCCTTGGCGTACTGCTCGACCAGCGCGACCTGCTCCGGCTCGCGGCCAGTCAGCTTGAGGTAATCGATAGTCTGTTGGTCGATGTAGAACATCGAAGCCGTTGCGCCATATTCCGGGCACATATTGGAGATGGTCGCGCGGTCGCCGATGGTCAGGCTGTCGGCGCCTTCACCGAAGAACTCGACCCAGGCCCCGACCACACGTTCCTTGCGCAGGAACTCGGTCAATGCCAAAACGATGTCGGTCGCGGTGATACCCGGCTGCCGCTTGCCGGTCAGACGTACGCCGACGATGTCGGGCAGGCGCATCATCGACGGCAGGCCGAGCATGACGGTTTCGGCTTCAAGACCGCCGACGCCGATGGCGATCACACCCAGCGCATCGACGTGCGGGGTGTGGGAATCGGTGCCGACGCAGGTATCCGGGAAGGCCACGCCATCGCGCGCCTGGATCACCGGCGACATTTTCTCCAGGTTGATCTGGTGCATGATGCCATTGCCGGCCGGGATTACGTCGACGTTCTTGAACGCGGTCTTGGTCCACTCGATGAAGTGGAAGCGGTCCTCGTTGCGACGCTCCTCGACGGCGCGATTCTTCTCGAACGAGTCCGGATCGAAGCCTGCAAATTCGACCGCCAGGGAGTGGTCGACGATCAACTGAGTCGGAACAACCGGGTTGACCTTCGCCGGGTCGCCACCCTGCTCCGCGATCGCATCGCGCAGACCGGCGAGGTCGACCAGCGCGGTCTGACCAAGGATGTCATGGCAGACGACGCGCGCCGGATACCACGGAAAGTCGAGGTCGCGCTTGCGCTCGATGATCTGCTTGAGCGAATCGGTCAGCGCTTCGGGCTCACAGCGGCGCACCAGCTGTTCGGCCAGGACGCGGGAGGTATAGGGCAGCTTGTCGTAGGCCCCTGGCTGAATGGCTTCGATCGCCTCGCGGGTGTCGAAGTAGTCAAGTCCAGTGCCTGGCAAAGGTTTGCGGTGTTCTGTATTCATGCCGGAAGAACTCAATCCAGTAATGTTCCGTGGGGCGAGGTTCGGGGAGCCCGGCGACGAGTTCCCCGCTCCGATCAACGCTGGGCGATCGGGACAACCTTGCGCTGCTCCGGACCGATGTACTCGGCGCTCGGCCGAATGATCCGGTTGTTGCTGCGTTGTTCGAACACATGGGACGCCCAGCCGGTAACGCGCGAGCAGACGAAGATCGGCGTGAACAGCTTGGTGGGGATGCCCATGAAGTGATAGGCGGAGGCATGGTAGAAGTCGGCGTTGGGGAACAGCTTCTTCTGCTCCCACATGGTTTCGTCGACAGCCACCGAGACCGGGTAGAGCACGGTATCGCCCACTTCGTCAGCGAGCTTCTTGGCCCAGACCTTGATGACCTCGTTGCGCGGGTCGGAAACGCTGTAGATCGCATGGCCGAAGCCCATGATCTTGTCCTTGCGCTCGAGCATGCCGAGGATGGCTTCGCGGGCCTCTTCCGGACTCTTCCACTGCTTGATCATGTCCATCGCCGCTTCGTTGGCGCCGCCATGCAGCGGACCACGCAGCGAACCGATCGCGCCGGTGACGCAGGAGTACATATCCGACAGCGTCGAGGCACAGACACGCGCAGTGAAGGTCGAGGCGTTGAACTCGTGCTCGGCGTAGAGGATCAGCGACACGTTCATGACCTTGACGTGCAACTCGCTCGGCTTCTTGCCATGTAACAAGGCCAGGAAATGCCCACCCAAGGTGTCCTCATCGCTGCTGCATTCGATCCGCGCCTGCTCGTGAGTGAAACGGTACCAGTAGCACATGATGGCCGGGAAAGCCGCCATCAACCGTTCGGCCACATCCCGCTGCTGCTCGAAGGAGTGCTCGGGCTCTAGCGTACCCAGCATGGAAGCGCCGGTCCGCATCACGTCCATCGGGTGAGCGTCGGCGGGGATTCGCTCCAGCACTTCCTTCAGCGCGGCAGGCAAACCCCGCATCGTCTTGAGTCGCGCCTTGTATTCGCTCAGTTGCTGTGCGGTCGGCAGCTCGCCGTAGAACAGCAGATAAGCGACTTCCTCGAACTCGGCCTGTGCGGCCAGATCGCGTACGTCGTAACCACGGTAGGTCAGTCCTGCACCGGTCTTGCCAACCGTGCAAAGAGCGGTCTGCCCGGCAACCTGGCCACGCAGGCCTGCGCCACTCAATACTTTTGCTTCAGCCATTGCCTTCTCCTTGATTGAATTTGTTCTGGATACTGCAAACTGCTCATCAAGCCGGACGGGCGATTGGGGCCCGCCCCGCGTTAGCTTTTCTTCTGGGCGAACAACGAATCGAGGTGCTGCTCGAACGCGTGGTAGTTGATGCGATCGTAGAGCTCCATGCGGGTCTGCATGGTGTCGATTACATTTTTCTGCGTACCGTCACGGCGCAATGCCGTATAGACGTTCTCGGCCGCCTTGTTCATCGCGCGGAACGCGGAAAGCGGGTACAGCACCAGCGAGACATCGACACTCGCCAGCTCCTCGGTGGTGTACAGCGGCGTGGCGCCGAACTCGGTGATGTTGGCCAGGATCGGCGCCTTCACCCGATCTGCGAACGTCTTGTACATCGCCAGTTCGGTGATGGCTTCGGGAAACACCATGTCGGCGCCCGCCTCGATACAGGCTTGCGCACGATCAAGCGCCGATTCCAGTCCTTCCACGGCCAGCGCATCGGTACGCGCCATGATCACGAAACTGTCATCGGTTCGCGCATCCACGGCCGCCTTGATCCGATCGACCATCTCCTGCTGCGAAACGATTTCCTTGTTGGGCCGGTGACCACAGCGCTTGGCACCCACCTGGTCTTCGATATGGATAGCCGCAGCGCCGAACTTGATCATCGACTTGACCGTACGTGCCACGTTGAAGGCCGAGGAACCGAAACCGGTATCGACATCCACCAACAGCGGCAGGTCGCAGACGTCGGTAATGCGACGCACGTCGGTCAGTACATCGTCGAGCCCGGTTATGCCGAGATCCGGCAGGCCGAGCGAGCCGGCCGCCACGCCGCCACCCGATAGGTAGATCGCCTTGAAGCCAGCACGCTGGGCCAGCAGCGCGTGGTTGGCGTTGATAGCGCCGACGACCTGCAGCGGATGCTCACTGGCCACCGCGTCACGGAAACGCTGGCCGGGGGTAGGAAGTGTCATGCCTCACCTCTTGGTTGTGATGTCTGTTGCTGAGCAGCCAAATAATGCCGCTCGATGTTGCGCTTGGAAGCGCAGATATGCCGCCGCATCAGCAACTCGGCCAGCTCGCCGTCGCGGTCGGCGATGGCGTCGAGAATCCGGTGGTGCTCGGCAAATGCCTGACGCGGCCGATTCGGCGTTGCGGAGAACTGGATGCGGTACATGCGCACCAACTGATACAGCTCCCCACACAACATCTGCGTCAGCGTGCGATTGCCGCTGCCCTGAATGATCCGATAGTGAAAGTCGAAGTCGCCTTCCTGCTGGTAATAGCCGACGCCCGCCTGGAATGCCTCGTCTCGCTCATGGGTATCCAGAACGCGCCGCAGCTCATCTATTTCCGCCACACTCATGCCCTCGGCGGCGAGTCGGCAGGCCATGCCTTCCAAGGACTCGCGAATCTCGTACAGTTCGATCAGCTCGGCATGGTTGAGCGATACCACCCTGGCGCCAACGTGCGGCACACGGACCAGCAGCTTCTGCCCCTCGAGACGGTGTATGGCTTCACGCAGCGGGCCGCGACTGATGCCATAGGTACGCGCGAGCTCAGGCTCCGATATTTTGCTGCCCGGTGCGATATCGCCTTTCACGATGGCTGCCAGGATCCGTCGGAAAACGTGCTCGGAGAGCGTACCGCTGTCAAGCTGATCGGGGCGAGGAACTTCCAGTGTATCCAACATATTGTTGACATCCGAGCCCTTAATGGCTCCACGTTAGCCGCTGAAAAGGCGCCAGGTCAATCATACAAAAGTAGATTGTCGACAATCGATTCACCGACCTGAGCTAATCACTGCGCGCCTGGCGCCGCAGCACGGCTTGAGCCTAGCCTCGCGATCAGCCACCCATGCTAGAATGCGGCACCGCTGTATATGCCACGCCCGGCGCTCGCCTCGACGTGCTTCACTATGGCTCGTTGTTCGAGCCACTTCCTCGACTCGACTACCTGGATTTATGAGCACCAAAACCCGCCTTCTATTGCTCTGTCTCGTAAGCGCTCCGTTCTGGGCCCAGGCCGGTGAGAAAACGATCTACGGCCTGAATGAGCACGTGGCGTTACTTGATTTCGATCTTGAGGTGCCAGCCAAACTCGATACAGGCGCACAGACTGCCTCGCTCAGCGCCCGCGACATCGAGCGCTTCAAGCGCAACGGAAAAAGCTGGGTACGCTTCTACCTGGCTATTGATGAGGCCCATAACCGGCCCATCGAACTGCCCCTGCAGCGCATCAGCAAGATCAAGCGTCGCGCTGGCGACTTCGATCCGGAGGAAGAAAAAACCTATACACCTCGCCCGGTTGTTGAACTCAATCTCTGTGTGGGCAAGGTTAAACGAGGCATTGAAGTGAACCTCACGGACCGAAGCGCATTTCAATACCCTCTTCTAATCGGTTCTGATGCGCTTGCTCGCTTCGGTGCCCTGGTCGACCCTGGTCTTAAGTATGCTGCTGGCAAGCCCGGCTGCATTATCGAATCCGAAGCTTACGAGTAACCCCATGCGCGCCCTCACATTGCACCTGAAAATATTGATTCTTTTGCTCGTCACACTGGGTATCGCAATCACTGCCTACCAGATATTCATTTTGGGCATCCCGGTTACTGAAGATGAAACCAGTGACCTTTGGAACATAGACGCCAAGGTTGAATTTCAGGCCAACCCGCGCGAGCCGGTGAAGCTGCAGATGTACGTGCCGCCACTGAATCAGGATTTCGTCAGCCTCAACGAGAGCTTCATCTCCAACAACTACGGTGTCAGCATCAACCGGGCCGACGGCAACCGCCGGGTTACCTGGTCCGCACGCCGCGCGAGCGGAAACCAGACGCTCTATTACCGCCTCGTGCTCACCAAGCGCTACAGCGGCGAGCAGAGCAAGCCCACCGGCCCGATCTTCCGCGACAGCATTCCGGTTGAAGGTGCTGAAAAGATTGCCGCAGAAGCATTGCTTTCACCGATACGCCAGCATTCGGCCGACGTAGAGACCTTCATCAGCGAAGCCATAAAGCGTGTCAACAATGCCAACGATGACAACGTCAAGCTGCTGCTTGGCGGTGACGCTTCCACGCCGAACAAGGCACGGGTAATCGAGCTGCTGCTGTCCATAGCGCATGTCCCCATGGAGCGCGTTCATACGGTTCGACTGCAGGCCGACATGGCCCAGTCCCCCGAGCTCTGGCTGCGGAGCTTCAACGGCGACAAATGGCTGTATTTCAATCCGGAAACCGGCGAGCAAGGTTTGCCTCAAGACCGTCTGGTCTGGTGGACCGGTAACGAACCGCTGCTGAACCTCGAAGGTGGGCGCAACCCGCAAGTTACCTTTACGCTCAACAGCAGCGAAATGAATGCCATCCGTCTGGCAACACTGACGGACGAAAATACCGACGCCGACTTCCTCGAATATTCGCTTTACGGTCTGCCGCTGCAAACTCAGCAGACCTACCAGATCATGATCATGATTCCGATCGGCGTTCTGGTCATTCTGATTCTGCGCAACCTCGGCGGCTTGCAAACACTGGGTACCTTTACGCCAGTGCTGATTGCGCTCGCCTTCCGTGAAACCCAGATCGGTTTCGGCATCATCCTGTTTACCATCATTACGGCCATGGGCCTGTCGCTGCGCTCGTATTTGGAACATTTGAAACTTCAAATGCTGCCACGCCTGTCCGTTGTGCTCACGTTCGTCGTGGTGCTGATCGCGGTGATCAGCCTGTTTAGCCACAAGCTCGGGCTCGAGCGCGGGTTGTCCGTTTCACTGTTCCCGATGGTCATCCTGACCATGACCATCGAGCGGCTCTCCATCACCTGGGAAGAACGCGGCGGCGGCCATGCATTCAAGGTTGCGGTCGGTACGCTCATCGCAGCGGCACTGGCGTTCCTCCTGATGAACATTCCGGAGCTGACCTACTTCATCTTCACTTTCCCGGCGGTCCTGCTGATCATGGTCGGCTTCATGCTTGCGATGGGTCGTTATCGCGGCTACCGCCTGACCGAACTGTTTCGTTTCAAAGCCTTTTTGAAGGATTGAGCCATGTTCGGTCTAATCAAGACGTGGAAGGCCCTCGAAGCCAAAGGCATCATGGGCATCAACCGCCGCAATGCGGACTACGTGCTCAAGTACAACAAGCGCAACCTGTACCCGATCGTCGACGACAAGATCATCACCAAGGAGCGCGCAATCGAAGCGGGTATCGATGTCCCGGAAATGTACGGGGTCATCGAGACCGAGCGCGATATCGGGAGGCTCAAGGATATCGTCAAGGGCCATTCCGACTTTGTGGTCAAGCCAGCGCAGGGTGCGGGCGGTGACGGCATTCTCGTCATAGCCGATCGTTTCGAGGGTCGTTACCGGACGGTGTCAGGAAAGATCCTCACTCACGACGAGATCGAGCATCAGATTTCCAACATCCTCACCGGACTGTACTCGCTCGGTGGTCACCGTGACCGCGCCCTCATCGAGTACCGCGTCACGCCCGACCCGATCTTCAAGAGCATCAGCTACGAAGGGGTTCCGGACATCCGCATCATTGTCCTGATGGGCTACCCGGTAATGGCCATGCTGCGCCTGCCGACGCGACAGTCTGGCGGCAAGGCCAACCTGCACCAGGGTGCCATCGGCGTGGGAGTAGACCTGGCAACAGGGATTACGCTACGCGGCACCTGGCTGAACAACAAGATCAGCAAACATCCGGACACCACCAACGCTGTGGACGGCGTACAGCTGCCGAACTGGGACGGCTTCATGAAGCTTGCAGCCGGCTGCTACGAGCTTTGCGGCCTTGGCTATATCGGTGTCGACATGGTGTTGGACAAAGATAAGGGGCCGCTGATTCTCGAGCTCAACGCACGCCCCGGCCTCAACATTCAGATCGCTAACGACTGTGGCCTGACCCACCGCGCCCACGCCGTGGAAAAACGGGTCGAGGAGCTCAAGAAAAACGGGGCGCAGGAAACCCCCGAAGAGCGAGTGCGATTCGCTCAGGAGCTGTTTGGCCACATCCCGGCTCACGACTGAGCCTGAGCCCGGCCCACTGGCCGGGCTCCCTCCGAACGAAACACATCATGCCTCTTTGCACACTGCATGCCCTTCCCTATCGCCCCGACCCAGCTTTCTGGTTTGAGCGCATCCGCCATGCACCCGGCGCAGTGCTGCTCGATTCCGGCCGGCCGGTTGCCGAACGTGGCCGATTCGACTTGCTCAGCGCATGGCCGATACAGTTTCTCGAACCTAGCGCGTCGGAAACGGGCCTCGCATTTTTTTCGAGGCTGCGTGAGGCGCTCCGTTCATTAGGTGATGCCAAAGCGCCGCCGAACGCCGACGTTCCCTTTATAGGCGGCCTGCTGGGCTATCTCAGCTATGACTTCGGCTCACGATTGGAAAACTTCTCCAATGATGGTGCCGACGACCTGGGTCTTCCCGATGCTCGGTTCGGCATCTATGCCTGGGCAGTGGTGAACGATCATCAGCGTCAATCCACGCATCTGGTCTTTCATCCATCACTGGATCAGACGGAACGCGATCGTCTGACCACGCTGTTCGAAACGAATTGGCAATCTCCACTCGTAACGTTCAGCCTGTCGTCTGCCTTCACAGCCGACCTGATATCCCGCAAGTATCAAGACGCGATCGAGCGTATCCAGCATTACATCCAAGCAGGTGACTGCTATCAGGTGAACTTCGCCCAACGCTTTCAAGCGACCTACAGTGGCGACCCATGGTGGGCGTTCCGCCTTCTGCGCGACGCATGTCCGACCCCCTTCGCTGGCTTTATGGCGACCGAACAAGGAGCCATTGTAAGCGTCTCCCCTGAGCGCTTCCTGCGCGTGAGCGACAGGACAGTCGAGACCCGCCCGATCAAGGGCACTCGCCCTAGAAGGCTCGATCCTCGAAGCGATCAGGCACAAGCCGACGCGCTGATGGCCAGCACAAAGGACCGGGCAGAGAACCTGATGATTGTCGACCTGCTTCGCAACGACCTGGGCCGCAGCTGCGAAATCGGAAGTATCCGCGTGCCGGAGCTGTTTTGCCTGGAAACCTACCCCAATGTGCATCACTTGGTCAGCAGCGTCAGCGGGCGACTTGCAAAGGGCAAGGATGCGCTCGATCTGCTCGCCGGCGCCTTTCCCGGCGGATCGATTACAGGCGCACCGAAGATCCGTGCCATGCAGATCATTGGTGAGCTAGAGCCGACTCGCCGCGCCATTTACTGTGGCTCGCTACTTTATCTGGATGTGCGCGGCGAAATGGATAGCTCTATTGCGATCCGCACCCTGCTGTTCCGAAAAGAACACGTCTACTGCTGGGGCGGCGGCGGCATCGTGGCAGATTCAGCCTGGCAGGCTGAGTATCAGGAAACCCTGGATAAGGTGAGCGTGTTGCTGGGGACGCTGGAGACAACGCTAGAAGCATAAGGCTCCACGGCGGCTGGGCATGCTGCCGTGGAGCCATTTTTTACAGCGTCAGCTTGCGGCTGGATGCCTTGATGAATTCTTGCTTGAGCGCATCGAAGGTATGCACCGCGGGAAACTGCGGGAACTCTCGGATGACGTTGTCCGGCGCATGGAAGAGGATGCCGGCATGCGCCTCGGAGAGCATGGTGGTGTCGTTGTACGAGTCGCCTGCTGCGATGATGCGGTAGTAGAGACTCTTCAGCGCGATCACCGACTGTCGCTTGGGATCTTTCTGGCGCAGCTGGTAGCCCACGACGCGACCCGAGTCGTCGGTGATCAGACGATGGCAGAGCAGCGTCGGAAAACCCAGCTGGCGCATCAGTGGCTGGGAGAACTCGTAGAAGGTATCGGACAGAATCACCACCTGGAAACGCTCTCGCAGCCAGTCCACGAAATCGACGGCGCCATCGAGCGGCTTCAGCGTGGCGATGACGTTCTGGATGTCCGAGAGCTTCAGATTGTGCTCGTCGAGAATTCTCAGTCGCTGCTTCATCAGCACGTCGTAATCAGGAATGTCGCGCGTGGTCGCCCGCAGCGATTCGATTCCGGTGGCCTCGGCGAAGGCAATCCAGATTTCCGGAACCAAAACACCTTCCAGGTCGAGACAGGCTATTTCCACGGGCGCGCTCCTTACAGCAGTAAAATTGAAGCGGCACTCTAACGACATGGACCCAGCGAAGCAACGCGCCTCTTATTCCACAAAGAGCGGTTTGTAGACCTGAAACGTTATTTAGCGTCATAACAACTGTTTGCTAACATCGTCACCAGCAGAGCGCACCAAGCACCAACCAAGGAAGCCGCCCGATGAGCCAACCCATTGATGTAGCCGCGCTGGCAGCCTCCTATGCCGGCAAATCCCCGCAGGACATTCTCAAACTGGCCTTTGACCTTTTCGGTGATGATCTGTGGATCTCGTTCAGCGGGGCTGAGGACGTCGTGCTGGTCGACATGGCCTGGAAGCTGAACAAGAGCGTGAAAGTGTTCAGCCTCGATACCGGACGACTGCACAGCGAGACCTATCGCTTCATCGAGCAGGTTCGCGAGCACTACGGTATTCCCATCGAAATCATGACGCCGGATCCGGCACTGTTACAACCCATGGTCAACGAAAAGGGGCTGTTCAGCTTCTACCGCGACGGCCATGGCGAGTGCTGCGGAATTCGCAAGGTCGAACCCCTGCGCCGCAAGTTGTTAGGCGTTCGCGCTTGGGCAACAGGCCAGCGCCGCGATCAGAGCCCGGGTACGCGCAGCCAGGTTTCGCTGCTCGAGATTGACAGCGCGTTTTCCACACCCAGCCACAGCCTGTACAAGTTCAACCCGTTGGCGCAGATGTCCAGCGAAGAAGTGTGGGGCTATATCCGCATGCTCGAGCTGCCCTATAACAGCCTGCACGAGCGCGGGTTTATCAGCATTGGTTGCGAGCCGTGCACACGTCCGGTGCTGCCCAATCAGCACGAGCGTGAGGGCCGCTGGTGGTGGGAAGAGTCGACCCAGAAGGAATGCGGTTTACACGCTGGCAACCTGATCGCTAAAAGCTAACGACCGACACTAGCCCTTCTCGATGAAGGGCTTGCGAATGGGTCTCTTGTCGCGGCCTGGCACCGAACGTTCCCGTTTCGCCCGCTCCCTGCCTCTTGTCGAGATCGGCCTAAAAGGTTGGCAGGTCGACATCCATGAACAATTCATCCAGCTCGACCTTGTTTTTGCATTGCACGGCTTTCTCGAGCATTTCTCGATCCAGATGCGGCGCAAAGGTTTCAATGAAGTCGCACATGAAGCCGCGCAGAAATGTGCCGCGGCGGAACCCGATTTTGGTCACGCTGGGTTCGAACAGCTCGCTGGCATCGAGCACAACCAGGTCCGGGTCGAGCTTTGCATCGACGGCCATGCGCGCTACGATCCCGACACCCAATCCGAGGCGCACATAGGTCTTGATGACGTCGGCATCAGCGGCAGTAAAGACCACCTTCGGTGATAGCCCCCTGTGGCTGAACGCTTCGTCCAGCTTGGACCGGCCGGTGAAACCGAACACATAGGTCACGATTGGATGCTCGGCCAAGGCTTCCAGCGTAAGCTTCTCCAGTTTTGCCAGCGGATGCCCCTGCGGTACGACGACGCAACGGTTCCAGCGATAGCACGGCATCATGACCAGGTCGCCGAACAGTTCCAGCCCCTCGGTAGCGATGGCGAAATCGACGGTTCCATTTGCGGCCATTTCGGCAATCTGCATTGGCGTGCCTTGGTGCATATGCAGCGAAACGTCCGGATATTGCTTGATGAATGCCCTGATTACGGGCGGCAGTGCGTAGCGCGCTTGCGTATGGGTGGTCGCGATGCTCAGGGTGCCGCGCTTCTCGTTGGAGAATTCCTGGGCGATCTGTTTAATGCTTTCGCATTTGCGAAGGATCTCTCCAGCGGTGGTGATGATCCGCTCACCCGCTGGCGTAACCCGGGTCAGATGCTTCCCGCTGCGTGCGAAAACCTCTACGCCCAACTCATCTTCAAGCAAACGAATCTGTTTGCTGATACCCGGCTGCGAGGTGAACAGGCTTTGCGCTGTTGCCGAAACATTGAGGTCATGATGCGCCACCTCCCAGATGTAACGCAGTTGCTGAAGCTTCATAGAGATCCCTCAAAGGCCAATGGCGCCCGGACGCCATCCATATTTTTATAACTTTAAGCACCAGAATGGCGAAATTCCAGACCATATCCGTATGAATCGCCTGCAGATATCGAGCCATAGACTGCTTCCGCCCTTCGCCAAGGCAGAGCGGCAAGCCCAACCCGCGCTCCGCTATAGGTCCACCAGCCCACTGGCATCGCCGGGGTGGTCATAGAACCCCGGATCTGGCGCCCAGATTGAGCTTAGCAGCCGAGAAGCGAACCACTACGGCACCGAGAACCGCCCGGCGGGCATGACCCGCCGGGCGGGTTGGCCAAAAATCGTCAGCGCGCACGTGCTGACAGGAAAACGCAGAGCCTGGTAAAGCGCCTCGGTCTTCGGCATCGCAAATCCCGCGCCATGCGCGCAGATGAAACAGAGACCACCCAGCAGATGGATGTTGTCCGGCAGCACCTGCCGCAGGGTCTCCTCGACCCCCAGGCCGTTCTGCAACACCACAACTTTGGCATTTTCCGCTGCAGCCTCGCCGATCAGGGGAGCCAAGTCCGAATTGCTGGTGCTTTTCGCGCCAATCAGCAGCCAATCACATTTGGGCATTTGCGCAGCAGTGCGATAAGCCTGTACCGAGTCCAGGTGCATCGAGCCATGCACCGCACTGTTTACCTGCAGCCCATTGTGCAGAACCGTCTCGTATTCGCTGCGCAGAAGGAAATGCACATCGTAGCCAGCCCGGGCGAGCATCACTCCGTAAAAGCCGCCGATAGCGCCAGCACCGATGATGCCGATTCGAGATTTGGGAGCAGTCATGCGGGAACTCCAACTACAGATCAGTGGGACGCCCTAGTTGGCGCACGTTAAACGGTCACCTTACCAGTGTCCCTAGGCAGCGCCCAGCAGCTATGCATAGTCACATGGCACGCCGGCCACCGGCGATATGGCCGTCCGACTTCAAGATGATTGTCGAGGCAGCGCAATACGCGATAAGGTTCCGCTTCCCCGCTGCGCCCTCAAGCCCTGCTCCGCCGCACCGGGATTGGCTGGCGGACGGCATCTGTGATTGACGAGAACACGATGGCTGATTTACCGATCGATGACCTTAACGTTTCTTCCAACGAGACACTCATTACGCCTGAACAGTTGAAGCGTGAAATACCGCTGAGCGCTGCCGCGCTGGCGACCGTCTCCGAAGGGCGCCAGGTGATACGCGACATCCTCGACGGCAAGGATCATCGCCTGTTCGTCGTGATAGGCCCCTGCTCGATTCACGACCTGAAAGCCGCGCATGAATATGCCGAGCGTCTGAAAGTGCTTGCCGACAAGGTCTCGGACAGCCTGTTCCTGGTCATGCGCGTCTACTTCGAGAAGCCACGCACCACGGTCGGCTGGAAGGGCCTGATCAACGATCCGTACATGGATGACTCGTTCAAGATTCAGGATGGCCTGCATATCGGCCGTCAGCTACTGCTCGATCTCGCTGAGATGGGCTTGCCGACCGCTACCGAAGCCTTGGACCCGATCTCCCCGCAGTACCTGCAGGATCTGATCAGCTGGTCGGCCATCGGGGCGCGGACCACCGAATCCCAGACACACCGAGAAATGGCGTCAGGCCTGTCGTCTTCGGTGGGTTTCAAAAATGGCACCGATGGCAGCTTGACCGTAGCGATCAATGCGCTGCAATCCGTATCCAGCCCGCACCGTTTCCTGGGGATCAATCAGTCCGGTGGGGTCTCCATCGTCACCACAAAGGGCAACGCCTACGGTCACGTGGTGTTGCGTGGCGGGAATGGCAAGCCGAACTATGATTCGGTCAGCGTCGCAGTCTGCGAGCAGGAATTGGGCAAAGCCGGCATCAAGCCCAACATCATGGTGGACTGCAGCCATGCCAATTCCAACAAGGACCCAGCCTTGCAGCCACTGGTGATGGACAACGTGGCCAATCAGATCCTCGAGGGCAATAATTCGATCGTTGGGCTGATGGTGGAAAGTCACTTGGGCTGGGGCAACCAGGCCATTCCCAAGGACCTCGGCGATCTGAAATACGGTGTCTCGATCACCGATGCCTGTATTGACTGGGAAGCCACCGAAAAAGCCGTTATTGGCATGCACGCGAAGCTGAAGGAGGTCCTGCCCAAACGCGTCCGCAGCTGACGCTGTCAGAATCGAAAAAAAACGTCGGTTTGCCGGCGTTTTTTCATTCCCGGTCGAGACCGTCCGAGGAAGCACCCTGCCGTTCGATGTACCACTCCACATACGAACAGGATGGAATAACCGTATAGCCCTCCCGTGCGGCGTAATCCAGCGCATGCTGGGTCAATACGGCCGCAACACCCCGCCCACGCAGCGCATCGGGCACGAAGGTCCGGTAGATATCCAGAGTTTGTTTGCCCAGATCGACATAGGCCAGATACGCGCGGTGACCGTCCACGGTGGTCTCGAACTGATGGCTCGTTCGATCATGATGGATGCTTAGCTGTTCGGCCATCTCGCCTCCTCTGCAGGCTTGACCTGCCCTGTTTGTTTGGATACTGGGTGCAGCGTTGAGACGCACTGTCCGTTCTTATTGTTAGCTGGACGACGCATGCTACCGCCAGGTAAGACTTGACTTCAATTGCTTGAATCAGTAGCCGCCGCGCAGTCAGCCGGCCGCTCTGCAATCAAATGAGCGACGCAGATGAAACTGCAACTTTTCGGTACTCGCACCGGTCCATGTATCGAGTGTAGCGGCTGACCCTGACTGTTTTTCAGCCAGTTTGGCCAGCAGTTGCCGTAAAACGAATGAGCATGCAGAAAATAGCTGCTAGTAGCTGCTTGGCTCAGTTTACTTAGTGCAACTAATCGGTAGTATGTGTGCGCCAACTTTCCATTACGGGAGTTGCCATGGACTTCATCCTTAAGGGGAACACGATGAACAAGGTTCTGAAATTTTCTGCTCTGGCTTTCGCCGCAGTTCTGGCCACTGGTTGCAGCAACAGCATGACCAAAGAAAGCGAAGCCCGCCTGACCGCGACCGAAGACGCCTCTGCCCGCGCTCAGGCGCGTGCCGACGAAGCGTACAGCCGTGCCGACGAGGCTCTGCAGGCTGCTCAGAAGGCTCAGCAGACCGCTGACGAAGCCAATGAGCGTGCACTGCGTATGCTGGAACGCGCCAGCCGCAAGTAAGCTTTAGGCGAAAAAAGCCGACCTGCGATCCGGTCGGCTTTTTTGTGCGCGCCAGATTGACCTGGCGTCATCTACAGGCGTGGATCCTAGAAGACAGGCTCTTCATGGGTGGCCAGCGCCTGACCCAGCTCGGCGATCTGGATCGGCAGGCCGTCCTCGCCAGCGATGATCTCACGGACCATCTCCCAATCAAGCTGAAGTGAACCTGCAGCCTCATCACGCTTGAGCAAGGTATTGATGACCACCGCATGCTTGTCCATCAGCGTCATCGGTTTTTCTTCGTCTTGAAGTGGCCTGTGTGCTTCCAGATAGACCTTGCCCTGACTCACGCCAAATTTGTATGGCTCATCGATGATCCGTACCGAGGTGCCGACCTTGACCAAGCCTGCCAGCTCTAGGACGTTATGGTTGAGCATACGGAAACAGCCATGACTGACGCGCATGCCGATACCGAATTTCTTGTTCGAGCCGTGGATGAGGTATCCGGGCAACGCCAGGCTCATCTTGTAAGGACCAAGCGGATTATCAGGTCCTGGCGGCACGACCTTTGGCAACGGATCACCATCGGCAGCGTGTTCATCGCGGATAGATTGCGGCGGGTACCAGGCAGGATTGCTTATCATGGCTGAAATCCGTGTATTGCCAACCGGGGAGCCCCACCCCTCACGCCCGATGCCGAGCGGAAAGGTATGCACCACGTCCCCCCCTTCCGGGTAGTAATACAGGCGGTACTCCGCAAGGTTGATCACGACGCCTTCTCGCGGCCCGGGCGGCAGAATGTACCGAGTCGGCAGGATGATGTCGGTTCCTTCACCTGGTAACCAGGGATCTACGCCCGGGTTTGCCGCAACCAGCTCCAGATAGCCCAGATCATGCGTCTCGCCGAGTGCAGCGAAGGTGTCCTCGTGGTTGGCCTTGATCACCTGAATCTGCCCAACCACGTCCTCACCTTCCGGAGGTAGCGGTAGTTCGAGAGCGACAGACTGGCCGACCGAAAGCAAGGCTGCGAATGACACACTGGAAGCGACTGCAAACGCACGCGAAAGCATTCAGGGATTTCCTTGGGAAAGTGTTCATGTTGGCGGCAATTATACTCGAACCGCTGACGGCCGCCGAGCTACCAGGCGCTGACGGCAGACGGAAGGCCTTTAAGCTGTGCCCCAAGTGCTTCACGACAAACGGGACAGAGGCGGCGATCTTTCAGAATCGAGCGCTCGATGTCTTGCCAGAGCGGGCGCGCTGGAAGAAAACCGCCACAGAGCGTGCGATCGACCTGACCATTCAACTCAAGTTGCCGTAATGCCAAGTGCAGCCGATTTTCGTGACAGGCAAAGAGGTCGAACTGCTCGTCTGGAACGATGAGGCGATAGGCAAAAAGGGTCCAGGCTGGGCGCGGCATCCGAGGCTCCGATTCGCGGGGCGCGACAGTAGCCGCGCGCGCATTTCAAAGCAAGGGTTCGAGCACCGGCCAGACGTTGTCCAGCAACTGCTGCTGCGCACTCGCAGTGGGATGGATGCGATCGGCTTGCATCATGCCCTCAACGCCGCCGACACCTTCGAGAAAAAACGGGACATATGGAAGGTTCTGCTCGTCCGCAAGCGAGTCGAACGCGTCGGCAAATGCAGTTGTGTAACGATGTCCCAGGTTGGGTGGCAAGCGCATACCGAGCAACACGACCTTGGCATCGGCCTCGCGTGACAGGTCGACCATGGCTGCCAGGTTTCGATTCAGTTGTCTCGGCGGCTGACCACGCAGCCCATCATTGCCACCCAGTTCGATAATGACCACTTGCGGATCATATTCCTCCAGTAACGCAGGCAGCCTCGCCAGTCCTCCAGCGCTGGTGTCGCCGCTGATCGAAGCGTTCACCACCCGATGATCGAGATTCTCTGTATCAAGGCGTTGCTGAAGCAGCTGCACCCAGCCCTGGCTGGTTTCCAGCCCGAAAGCGGCACTGATACTATCCCCGACCACCAACACCGTTCCCGCCAAGGCGCCCTGAGCCCAGCACAGCAAAACCAGGACCCCACCTTTCAGCCAATTTCGCATCGGAATCTCCATGAGCGCCAGCATTCTTTACGCCAGGAACCTTAGCAAAGCGGTACCCAGCGCGGAAGGCGAGCTGGCGATACTGGACGATGTGTCATTGAGTCTCGACAGCGGCGACAGCCTCGCGATAGTCGGCACGTCCGGTTCTGGTAAATCGACGCTGCTCGGCTTGTTGGCTGGCCTGGACCTGCCCAGCTCTGGCGAGGTGCACCTGGCCGGCCACCTGCTTGGCGCTCTCGACGAAGACCAGCGGGCACGCGTGCGAGCTGAACACGTCGGCTTCGTCTTTCAATCATTTCAGCTGCTCGACAGTCTCAACGCCCTGGAAAACGTCATGCTGCCGCTGGAACTGCATGGCCGCCGTGACGCACAGGCGAAAGCTACCGAATTGCTCGACCGGGTCGGCCTAGGCGCGCGTCTGCATCATTATCCGAGGCAATTGTCAGGTGGCGAACAACAGCGTGTCGCCGTGGCCCGCGCATTCGCCGCGGAACCGGCGGTGCTGTTCGCCGATGAGCCGACCGGCAACCTCGACAGTCAG
This sequence comes from Stutzerimonas stutzeri, assembly GCF_024448935.1. Classification (GTDB taxonomy): domain Bacteria; phylum Pseudomonadota; class Gammaproteobacteria; order Pseudomonadales; family Pseudomonadaceae; genus Stutzerimonas; species Stutzerimonas stutzeri_AO. Next base: position 42,123 of record NZ_JAMOIE010000017.1, on the reverse strand, counting down.
ACGGGCGCAACCATCACCGAGCTGTTGTTCGAACTCAACCGCGAACGCGGCACGACGCTAGTGCTGGTGACCCATGACGAACGCTTGGCCCAGCGTTGCCAGCGTCTGCTCCGCCTGGAAGGCGGCCGCCAACTCCTCGATGAGTTGAGCCGATGAAGAATCTGTCCGCCAGCCGCTTGGCGACGCTAGCGCTGCGTCAGCTGTTGCGTGATGCGCGCGCCGGTGAGTTGCGCGTATTGTTCTTCGCGCTGTTGATCGCGGTCGCGGCCAGCACGGCTATTGGCTATTTCGGCGCGCGCCTGAACGACGCCATGCTGCTGCGTGCAACCGAGTTTCTGGGCGCCGATCTCGTGCTGCGCGGCAGCGCGCCCGCCGAACCCGAACAGGTCGAGGCAGGCGAGCGACTACAACTCCAGCACGCTCGGGTAGTTGAGTTCTCCAGTGTTGTCGCAACGGATGACGACCTGCAGCTGACCAGCGTCAAGGCCGCTGACGATAACTATCCGTTACGCGGAGAGCTTCGCAGTGCGGCTGCGCCCTACCAGCCGGAACAACCAGGTCCAGGCCCGCAGCCAGGCGAAGCCTGGGCCGAAGCGCGCCTGTTCGCCGCCCTCAACCTGGAGATCGGCGATCAGATAGAGGTAGGTAACAAGCCGCTGCGGCTGACCCGCGTGCTGACTTACGAACCTGATCGTGTCGGCGATTTCTCCAGCTTGACGCCACGCGTGCTGATGCATCTCGACGATCTCGAGGCCGCCGGTGTGGTGCAGCCCGGCAGCCGCGTGAGCTATCGCGAACTCTGGCGCGGTTCGCCCGAACAGCTGGGAGCTTATGCAGAGCGCATCAGAGCCGACCTGCAACCACACCAGCGCATCGAGACAGCCAAAGACGGCAACCGCCAAATCGGGGGCGCGCTGGGGCGCGCCGAGCGCTACCTGAACCTGGCCAGCCTGGCCGCCGTGCTGCTGGCGGGTGTCGCAGTGGCCCTGTCGGCCGCGCGTTTCGCGGCGCGCCGCTTCGATGCCAGCGCGCTGTTGCGCTGCCTCGGTCTGTCACGCCGCGAAGCACTGATGCTCTACTCCCTGCAACTCGCTTACCTCGGGCTGCTGGCCAGCACGGCTGGCGCGCTGCTGGGCTGGGCCGCGCAACATGGGTTGTTCTTCCTCCTGCGCGAACTCGTGGTCAGCGAAGTGCCACCGGCCACGCTCTGGCCGGCCCTGGCGGGAATTGCGACCGGCCTGGTTGCGCTGGCCGGTTTCGCATTGCCGCCCCTGGCCGCGCTCGGTCGTGTGCCACCGCTGCGGGTGCTGCGCCGCGACATGTTGCCGATCCCGCCAAGCTCCTGGCTGGTGTATGGCGCCGCCGTAATCGCCCTTGGCTTGATCATGTGGCGGCTCAGTCTGGATCTGAAGATAACCCTCGCGCTGCTGGGGGGTGGTCTGCTCGCCACCGTGATCCTTGGCGGATTGCTTTTGCTGGCACTGAAAGGGCTGCGTCGAGCGCTGTCCGGGGCGTCGCTGACATGGCGTTTAGGGCTCGGGCAACTGCTCCGACATCCGCTGGCGGCGGCTGGTCAGTCGCTGGCTTTCGGCCTGATCCTGCTCGCCATGGCGCTGATAGGGCTGCTGCGCGGCGAACTGCTCGACACCTGGCAGAACCAGTTGCCGGATGACGCCCCCAACCATTTCGTCCTGAACGTCCTGCCCGCCGACCGGGACGCATTCGCCACACGTATCGAGGCACTCTCCGATCACGTCGCGCCTTTGTATCCGGTGGTACCGGGTCGCCTGGTTGCCATCAACGGCGAGCCGGTGCGCCAGCTGGTCAGCAAGGAAAGCCAGGGCGAGCGTGCGATTCGTCGGGACCTGAGCCTGACCTGGGCCCAGGAATTACCGGCCGACAATCGCCTAACCGCCGGCCAATGGTGGCCCTCGGCGGGAGGCGAACTGCCTGGCGTGTCAGTGGAAGCCGAGCTGGCCGAGAGCCTTCAGGTGCAGCTGGGTGACCGACTCAGCTTCACAGTGGGCGGGCTCACCCGCGACGTCGGCGTGAGCAGCCTGCGGGAGGTCAACTGGGACAGCTTTCAGCCCAACTTCTACATGATCTTCGAGCCGCAAACCTTGCAAGACGTACCCGCCACCTACATGACCAGCTTTCACCTGCCCGAAGGGGAGGATCGCGAGCTGGTACAGCTGGCCAGGGATTTTCCGTCCGCAACGATATTGCAGGTCGAAGCCTTGCTCAGCCAGTTGCGCAGCATCCTGTCGCAGGTTTCGCTAGCGGTCGAATACGTGCTGATGTTCGTGCTGGCGGCAGGCCTGGCGGTATTGTTCGCCGGTCTACAAGCGACGCTGGACGAACGGATTCGTCAAGGTGCACTGCTCCGAGCGCTCGGGGCGGAGCGGACATTATTGATCAGAGCCAGACGTACCGAATTCGGGGTATTGGGCGCCGCCAGCGGTGTACTTGCCGCATTGGCTTGTGAACTGGTCAGCGCCCTGCTCTATCACTTCGTCTTCGATCTTCGCTGGCAGCCGCATCCATGGCTGCTACTGCTACCGCTGGTCGGCGCGCTGCTGGTCGGTGCGGCGGGCGTGCTGGGAACGCGGCGAGCCGTTAATGCCAGCCCGCTGAATGTGCTGCGTGAAAACTGACCGGAGCAGGCAGCGCGTTTGCAGCCTGTAGAATGCCCAGCCCGTGCCTGAATCGGAAACTCCATGAGCCGTTATCGTCCACCTCGCCCTGCCGGCACCCCGCTGATCACCCCCGAAGGCGAAGCGAGGCTGCGCGCCGAGCTGCATGAACTGTGGCACGTGAAACGTCCTCAGGTCACCCAGTCGGTCAGCGAAGCAGCGGCACAAGGCGACCGCTCGGAAAACGCCGAATACATGTTATCGCCCCAAGCGCCATACTAAGTCTAAAAAATCTCTTGTAATTCATACAGATAAAAATAGTACGCATACTAGATAAGCCATACTATTTCTCGTATTCGATGACATTGACCCACCAACACGCCTCGCCTTGAGGAGTATGCACGATCGCCTCGTCGCCAACCTCCTTCTTGAGAAGGGCCCTCGCCATCGGTGAGTCGATTGAGATGTAGTCCTTACGACCATAGATCTCGTCGTACCCTACGATTCTGAACCGCTTTAGATCCCCAGCTTCGTTCTCAATTTCAACCCAAGCACCGAAGAAGACTCGCCCCTCCTGCGAAGGTGCGTACTCCACAACCCGCATGTCTTCCAAGCGCTTGCGCAGGTAGCGAACACGGCGATCAATCTCGCGCAGCAGCTTCTTGTTGTACTGGTAGTCAGCGTTTTCACTGCGATCACCAAGAGACGCAGCCCAGGTGACCTTCTGTGTTATCTCTGGTCGGTAAACCCTCCACAGATGATCCAGCTCCTCTTTCAAAGCTTCATACCCTTGCTTTGTGATGAGATTTGTACTCAACAATTTTCTCGCTGTGTGTGGAGTGTCAATTGGAAACGTTGGTCTGGCTCTGGAAGACAATCTGAGGCTTCGGCCGGATCACTGGTAAACACCGAATTCGATGCGGGTCAACAGATCCTCCAGCATTCGCTCCCCAAACGAGTTGCTCAGCAGATCAAGCGGCGTCCTGCCTTCGAATCCAAACAGCGGCTTAACCAGCCAGCGTTCAGCAGCTTCTCTGCTACCCAGCACTTCCTCAGCCTTCGATAGGATCTCTGCAAAGCGCATAACCTTGCTGCTCTGGTCAGAAGTTAGGGCCATGCGCTGTGCCTTAGCCCGGTGCCGCAGTGTGCGTTCGGTCATGCCGATGACCTTGGCAAGAACAGCTTTGCCTTTCAGCAGCTCCACCGCATCAACCAAGCGCAGGACGTCTTCCGGCGCAAGGCCGACCTCAATCAGGCGATAGACTGCAAGCGGATCGTCAGGGTCGACTCGCTCATTGAGGAGTACCTGCATGGGATTCGCGGCTACGTTGCTGCTGCGCGAGCTAGCGGCGGAAGACTGATCCATACTCAATCTCTGCAAAAGATGAAGAGCTCTGACTTTAAGCCTGACTCCAGTGGCAAGCAACGCTATGAGCAGGTTCGACGACGCCGGGCTTAGTCAGAAGAATGTCGGGCCGAACCATGGGCATGTCTCTTCCCCCTTTGCTGCAAGTGGATCCTGCTGCGCTGGCTAAGCCCTCAATCGCGGCGTACAGGACGTCTTCGTCGCCTGCGTGGATGGCCTGAAGGGCTTCCCCGAGGCCATCGAGGATGGTGTTCTCGCACACCAGCGTGCAGCTGTGCATCGTGCACATGATCAGGCACAGCCTGAACTACGTGTCCTGGAAGCGCCGGGCCGAGGCGGCGGCCGACCTGAAGCGGATTTATCGGTCCAGCACGGCAGACGAGGCCGAACTGTGCCTCGGTGAGTTCGAAGCCAAATGGGACGACGACCACATGCCGATTGGCCAATCCTGGCGACGCAACTGGGCGCGGATCACACCGTTCTTCGATTTCCCGCCGGAGATCCGCAAGGTGATCTACACCACCAACGCCATCGAGTCGGTGAACACTACTCACTTTCCTTGGCGGCATGGCTCAATGCCGATCGCATCCATTCTGGCATCTTACAGGCCCGGAGCTTAATCAGCTCTTCGCTGCTCAGCGCGTTGACTATCTTGGAAACCACCTTCGCGGACACTCCCTCCTTCCCGATGTAATGGAGAGCTGTAAGCGCCACCCCTACCTTCGTGCCTGCGTGCTGCAAGCGATCCTTGGAGACGTGCTGGAGGCGAACCACCGCATTGCCAACCTTGATCTCGCGAGTAGATCCGCTGGTGTAAAAGGTCGGCAACACCTGCATCTGTGTGCTGAGGCCCAACCTCCGAACAGCCTCCGCGCCGTGCATCTGGATCGTCTCGCCGTTCGCCTTCGTGATGACCTCCATTACAGCCAGCGGACTCGGGCGCACCACCCTGCCGGTGTACTTGCTCGTTTTAGGGCGCATGTAGACACCGCGAGCCAATCGCTCCAGCGTGCCTGATTGCACCAGCCTAGAGAGCGCCGTATTGATCGAAGCACCGGAACCGACATGCTCGAACATCGCACCGGCAAAGGGCCTCCCCTTTGGCATGTGCTTGACTCGATTTAAAATAGCTTGTGCGACGGACATATGAGCCCCAAAAAGTCAGAATCCACGTATATTCTGACGCCCACGAAAACTATCAGCCCTGCCAAAAACGGGACCTTCAGGCCAGCCACAGGACACAGAGGGACCAATGCCAACACTCACTGTGCGGTCACGGAACCGCCTCCTCACACAGCCCCGCTGAGCAATCAGTCCGGTTCGACTAGATCTCTCAATTCCTCACCAACCTTCTCCAAGAGCTGCTCAAAACTTTCAGGAGCTTCGGATCCAAGCAAGTAGGTCAGGGCCAAGAGGGTGACCGGATGAATGTCGAGCACCGTGCAGAGGCTATCGAGCTTTTCGAGAGTCGGGCTCGTTGTCCCGCGCTCCAGCATGCTTACGAAGGTACGACTGCTAACGAGTGAGAAATCTTCCTGTGTCAGCACCCTACGCTGTCGCACGAACCTCAACGCCTTCCCGAACGAATCCCGAACTTCCATTTTGCTGCTCCGCAAAATGGAACGATGAAGCGCGATTGAACAATATATGACTACAAAATATATTGTTCACTAATCAAGCAAAATTCTCATTAGGAAATTGCCTCGTGTTCAAAACCAGTCGGAATGCGGAACTGCTTCCTGGGCTCTCAACAGCGCCAGATGGCGTGCAGTTCTGGTCATATGTCGAGCTAGAGATGACCTGGCCCTGGTTCTACTTGCAGATCGTTGAGGACGATGGAAACCAGGCCTTTCGAAGCATGCTAATGGTTCCCTCGGTTCCATTGCTGGAACAGGTCATAGCTGCGCAGACTGAGCACGCCTGGCTGGAGCAGGCGTATCTTGTGAGTCCTGGGCATACGAACGAGGTTGGTCGCTGGTTGATGGAGCCGTTACTGGAGGTTCTTTCAATTCGTGATGCACAAGGTAGCGAGCTTGGGCACCAGTACCGAGTGGAGGGAGATCGCACGTACTCAACCTCAGCAAGTCAGTCTCTCGGCAGTCGAATTAGTAACCACGTGATCTTCTCTGCTGCATCACATCTGCGAGGCTAACGTCCCATATCCTGCCCGTATCCATAGTCCCATCTGAACCGAGCTCAGTTGTCTTTCCAGAACTCGCTCCTCTGCACAAGGCCGAACTCATCATCAGCCCTATCGGGATTCTCATCGAACATGGTGTTGACCATACGCTCGCGGCGGAGACCACTCAGCGCTCGGAAAAAGCAGGCCTCACAGAGATGCACCTCATAACGCTCGCCATCATGCTTGGAGCCATACCCCCAATGAGCCTGAAGGGTTCCAAACTGAAAACCATGACCTTCAACGTGAGTACTCTGACAACACACATCACAGGTAATGTCTGCGACCGTTTCACTCGGCAAAACAACAATATGCTTCACGAACAGCACCTCCAGCGGTGACAAAGTCCTTGCCTAGCGACCTTTTCAATTTACCTACAGACCGTCATCACCACTGCTCCCAAGAGAGGCGGCCCCTGTACGCCATAGCTTTGATAGCAGCCTCATCGTTACTCGGTACAAATCTGAAGCTCGAAGCTCAATCCACACCTAGAGCCTTAATCACCGCATCGACAGGATCCGCGTAAAAACTCGTCTGAAACTTGGTAAACAGTTCCGGGGGAATGGTTGGCAAATCCACCGCGCTGCTCATAGGCAACGCGACCCGCTTGCCGCCTGCATCGAAAGCCACCTGCAGACACTCCGCAATACTTTCCACTGGAGTGATGTTGCCACCAAGACTCATATCGCCCAGTACGACCATCTGCCCCTGGGCGGGGCGCCCCAGCAAGCCTGAGGCGAAAGCCACCAAGCTAGCGAGCGCCATGTGGGTCAGCGGACCAGTGTTTTGCAATTCCACTACATGCAGGTGGAAATCATGTTCTAGAACCCTGGCCGAGGCACTGATGCGCGAAGCATTTGCCTTAAAGTAGTCAAAGGCAATCTTCACCTGCTCCTTGGCAATGCTGGAATTCCAGAGACCAGAGGTGGCGAGCTTTCCAGAGCCTTTGGTGACCTGTAGCTCAAGGCGGTACAGCCCTGGCATACCTTTTCCGCTCAAGCCGATGGTGTGAATGAAACCAGGCTTGCTCTGGCCTTCAGGGATCAGCGTCCCGCCCCCCTGCTCCTTCACCGTTACGAAGTGCTCCTCCAGCGTTTCATTGTCGATATAGCTGAAGTGGACATCGTAGAACTCCATGCCGCCGATTTTCTTCAGCTGCTCCTTGACCCGGCGACGCACCTGCAAGGCGTACTCCAGGCACTGCCGCACATCTTCCTTGGCGAACTGGTCATGGGGATAAAGCAGCTTGAGTAGCCCGGAAACGGTCTTGCGCACCGCGATCACATCACGCTGGTTGAGATTGTTGCCAAGCTTGAAGTACTTATCGATGGCGTCGGCGAAGCTACGCTTGCGCATTTCGCGGAAAAACTCTGCCAGGTAGTCGACGATCAGGCCGTACCTATTGGTGAAGTACTCCGGGCGCATCTTGGGGATCTCCCAGCCTGGGATGTAGGCATGGAAGCGGTCGAAGAAGGCCGAATCGATCATCTGCTCCGGGAAGGGAGCCAGCAGATGGCTGGTCTTCACCAGAGACTCTACGCTCTGGTTGATGTTGCCAACGAAAACCATCGAGGCCGAGGCCTCCATCTGCTCACGCCCCCGGCCAAAGGATCCGGAGGCCATGAAGTCCTTCATGATCTGGACGCCATCCTTGTCCTTGAAGTTGATACCAGCCACTTCATCGAAGGCAACGACATCCCACAGTCCAACCAAGCCAATGCGTCGGCTGCTCATGTTGTAGAACAGGTTAGCCACCGTGGTCTGCCCACCGGATACCAGCATGCTGTTGGGCGAGCACTCCTTGTAAATATGGCTCTTGCCGGTGCCACGCGGCCCCAACTCGCAGACGTTGTAGTTGTTCTCGACGAAGGGAACCATGCGAGCCAGCAAGTGCCATTGCACAGACTCGTCCAAGGTCGAGGGCTCCATGCCGATGGAGCGAATCAGAGCCTCACGCCACTGCTCAGTGGTCAGTGCCGCCCGGCCCGAGAAAAGCTCTTGCATGTTCATGTTCGGCATCTGGATCGGCTTGAGCAGCGTCACGCCGAAGGGAGAGCCGTTCTGGCCCTCCTCGTGGTAGTAGCTCAAGGTGGCAATTACCCAGATCCCGCCTACCAGCAGCTTCTCGTATTCCTTGACGATGCCGGCAGAAATCTCCGCATCCTTGATGCCCAAGTTGCTGAAAGAGGCCTCGTAACGGTCCTTGCGCTCATTGAGCCGCACGGTTACCCGGTCGATCACCTTGTAAGTGCCGCGCTCGCGCACAAGAGATTTAACCCTCTCGGCCTCGTCAGGGCGCACATAGTTTTCGGCCAGCACGGTCTTGACGTTCTTCAGGCCCTGCTCGATGACCTCGGCGTCATCCGATGCGCAGTACATACCCAGCAGGTATTCGAGCACATAGACCGGGACGTTAGCCCCCTCTTTGATCAGCTTGGTCAGATCCTTTCGCACCACGCGTCCGGCAAAGTGTTCATTGAGAAGCTGATCCAGGTCTTTGTCCTGATAGGTGTCCATTGCGTGTCATGCTCTCAAAAAAAATCGTCGGTGAAGGCCAAATCGATGGTGACCCTGTAGCGCTCCAGCTCTGTATGGAGATCTTTGTCACGGATGACCAAGAAGTAGTCCTTCTTGCGGTCGAAGTCACTGCCGAGCAGAGACAGCCGCACCTGCTTCATGCGCTCGCTCATCGAGTCAGTGGAGCAATCGAAGGTCACGACCTCCTCACTGGATATCGGCTGCTCGCCCTCGAAAATGGCGACCGACACGGTGACTGGCAGTACATGTTCGCTAACCGACTCCGTCTGGATCAGATCGAAGCGCTGGATATTGGTCACCATCTTCAGCACCGACTTCGGTGAAATCACGCCCACCTTGCGCTTGGTGCGTTTCTCGGCTTTCTCGCCGCGCAGTTGGTTGACCGTCAGCACCGGTACAACAATCTCCTGGGGCATGGCACCGCCATGTACAAAGCGCGCACCGCCAACGAAGTGGAAGCGGTTCGCGCCTTTTGGAATCCAGAATTGGGTATCCGAGGTTGTACCAGCTGTCTGTCTAGTGGAGCCCTGCCATACATCTTTGGCTGCAGGCAGGGTGTGCCCGATGACGTAGCGTTTTTTGCTCTTGATAGTGTTCTCGGGCTTCTCAGCAAGCGAGGTGCGGTCAGCGATCTCCAGCTTGCTCTGCTGGAATAGAAAACCATGGTCGGCGGTAATCAGCACCGTGCTGGTGTTGAAGTGCATGAGGATCTTGCGGGTCAGCTCAGTCAGTTCCTCAATGGCCACCTCCACATGGTGGAACGTGTCCAATTCGGACGGGCCACCACTGTCGCTACGGTCATCGATGACGTTGTGATAGACGTAGATCAGTTGCTGATCTTTCAGTGCTTCTCGGCCTTCATCCCGTGACCAGGCTTTGACCTGGTCGGCTGTCACTGCCATTCCATTGTGCTGAGCAAGGATCTTGTCGCGTTGCACTGTGCCGGCGGTGGATTGCCCATCTGCGAAGACCGTATCGACGGCACCTTCCCGATACTCCAGGGTGTTGTGTGGCAGTAGCGAGGCCATGCCCAATGTGGTGTAGCTGGGTAGCACGCCAAGCTGACTGGCGAGGCTTGCCTCGCTGTAGCGTTTCTCATTGATGCGGTCACGCAGTTCAACCGCAGCCTCGTAGCGGAAGGCGTCGCTGATGATCACCACTAGGCGTTTACTGCGATTCTTCCCAAACTGTGGCTGCACCCAATGATCGAAGAAGTTCTGTTGGCTGGGCACTCCGGCGATCTTCCAGTGCTCCAGCCGTTGCTCGGCCTCTACCTTGTCGCCCCAGCTTCGGCCCAGTTGGTCGAGGTACCAGTAGGCGTAACATTGCTCGACGGCTTCATCGAGCTTCTTCAGCAGCTCTACATGAGCGCGCTGGGAAGCCGCAAAATAGTGGCGGTAAGCCCTGTCAAAGCGATACAGCTCGCTTTCATAGGCCTTGTAGATTGCTTCGGTACTGGCAAAGTGGAATCCAGCGGCATACTGCTGACGCAGGCTGAACAGATCAATCGCCGCTGACAGTGCGGAGTAGAGCAAGCGGTACTTACGGCGGATCTCGTCGTCCTTGTGACGCGAGGCCCAGTAGTTATCCAAGCGCTCGGAAATGATCTTCGAGAACAGGCCTAGGTCGCGCGGATCCGACTCCGGAATGGCCTTACTCAGATCGACGATGATCTGCCGCTCGACGACCTCGAAGGTGGCTACATTGGCCAGCGTTTCCAACGGAATCTCACCGATCTTCTGGCCGATATGCAGAGCCTCGGCGACCCAGCTGGAGATTTCGTCGTAAGCCTTGTAGTAACGCGAGCTATCCCTCCAGCGCGAAAGCAGCGCCCGAGAAGTCGCTCGGGCATTGGCAGACGGGATGGCAATCGCAGAAGCCCAGCTTGGGATGTCGCCGATGCTTTCGCAGAATCCGGTCGCCAGCAGACGAATCAGGAAGTGTCCGAAGCTGAACGGCTTTTCGCCATTGATTTCCTCAACACTGGCCGGGTAGCCAACCTCATCTCGTAGTGCCTGGAGCAGCACCGGCATCAGGCCGGATTTGTACAGCTCATCGATAACCGGGGGATTCTGCTCCAGGCCTAGGTCATCACTTACCATTGCTCCTGCCATGGTGCAGAGCAGCGCCATGATGTCACTGGCATTGGCCCCCAACACCACGGCTATCATCGCCAGATCCAACGCCTGTTCAGTGTCGCTTGGCTGGATCAATCGTTTCAGGCTGGCCAAGCGATTCTTGTTGCTGAGGAAGCGCTCACGGGCAGCAAGGTGCTCGCGCAAGCTCTGCTGTTGTAGACCCAGGTCGTTGAAGATCAGCGAGACCTTATCCGCATAAAAACTGCGCGAGTACAGTTTGATATCCAGCAGCCAATCATCATTGGCATCCGGCTCGGCACAGGGGAAGTACAGTAGGTACTTCCCCTCGGCATCCTCAAGCTCCAGCTTGAGTTTGATGCCGAAGGTGGACTCGCCCTGCATGTTTAACACCTGAACATCGGGCAGATCGAGCTGCCCCAGTTCGCTTACAAAACTCTGCTCAGGGTCGTACCAGAAGACTATGCGGTGGTTCTCCGCGAAAAAAGCCTGCCGCAGGCCTTGGGTCAGTTGTTGCGTATCCATTGATAAATCCTTGGGCTACCCCAATGTCCCAAACGCGAAAATTACGCTCGAGAATCTCAATAAGCGCTTTGGATCTCTTCGCGTAAATTTATGACCTCATCCAGTTGAGCGCGAAGCGCATTAGCGCTATCCGATTTACCCTCAGCCTGTGATCGTATTTCATGGAGGGCCTCGTCGATATTGGTGATAGGCAGATCAAAACCAGTATCAAGTAGTTTCTCGAGCTGCACGTCGATGCTCTTGCGCACGGCATCGCTGTACTCTTTAAAGTTCTTGCGAATGTCCCGCTTTATTTTAAGGATTTCTTTTGCATGCTCGGACTGTTGATAGTCGTCATACATCTGCATACCAAGCCCAAAAATCGCCATGGCTGGACCTAGAAATTTCGCGCCCTTTCCTATTTTGTCCGCTATTTTCACGGCCTCCCAAGCCTTGAATTTGTAGCCAAAGAAGCCACCAATCTCTTTTATAGCGTTATGTAGCGTGCTACCCGATACTGATTTGAGGCCTGTTTTAGATGCATCGCCAACAGCGCTCTTCGCAAGGAAGGAAAATCCTTTCTCTGCGGACTTCGTCAGACTCTGACTGAGAGCACTGTTAAGCTTCAAGGGATCATCCTTGGAGACGCTGCCGACTTTCCCTTGTTCCGTTTCAGGATCGAAATTCTTTGCAGCTTCCAGAGCTTCATTGATTCTCAAACTAGCAGGAGTATTCGCCAACTCGACTAACTCAGCCTCAAGATCTGATAGGCACTCGTTCACAGTGACCTGCAAATCCTCCAAGGCAGAATTTATCAGTCGCTCACATTCGTAAGTTGAGCTGTCCTGTGTTTTTTCAAATTCTTCCTGCTCTCCACCCAAAGCATCGGCAAGCCGGTTTCCTTGCTCGACAATCTGGCCGTTAAGCTTGTCTAGGTCCGCCCCGACCTTTTTGATCAGATCTCGTCTGTTGGCTTGAAAAACGCGCTTGTTTTGAGTGAGCAGACTAACCAAACCCTTTTGCAGCGGGTCAGAAATGGTCAGCTCGTCAATTTTCGACTCCAGCGTGATTTGAAGCTGCTGGAGCGGCGTCGTCAGCCTGGCGTATAGGCCACGTTGCGCGACAAAACCATCAATGGCTTTGGTGAACCCTTCAGCGTTAGAAAGCGCCAACAACTCTTGGCGTTCTTGCTCGTCTTCCTCATCCAATGAGTCGAAGAATGACTGGGCGTCAGTGAAGACGATGGGAAAGTCCTCTGGAATTTTGGGCTCAAGCACTTGGGTGATGCCCGCGATTTTGGTCTCTTTATCGGCCGAGTCACTTTCAAACTTGTTGATAACGATCATCATCTCCTTGGCGCGACCTTGATTAAAGCAAAGGTTGCGGAAGGCGGCACCCACGACATCGTCGAACAGCTCATTGGTAATTACGTATACCAGCAGGTCTGCTTTCGCTATGGCCTCAAGCGCTTGGGCATCATGTTGCTCACACTCACCCGCAAGGATCCCAGGGGTATCCCAGATATTTAACGATTTATGTTGGTATTGAGTGACCACATCCGTTGTTACGCCGGCTCCAATTTTAATGTGTTCAATACCTGTCAACATCTTAATTAGAGAGGACTTGCCAGCGCTGTACTGGCCAGCAAAAACAAGATTCAAATGCGCCAAATCAATATCGAACTTTGCCCCCGATGTCTTGAAGTTGCTGGCACTCCATAGATCATTAGAACGCTGGTAAAGGCCTTCGACCCTTTCCTTGAGAGCACTGTAACCAATTTCAATCATGATTCATCCTTAAACGGCGACGAGGGTAATTTCACAGGAACAAAGCGCAGCCACCATTTTTATTCGACGGCGGTCTTTTCCAATAATCTTGCTAATATTTTGCTTATGGGCGAACACGGACACTTTATCTTTTTCAGAAAGTTCGACCCTCTCTGCGAGCCCCTTATAAAGATGGGAGATTTTTTTATCCAAGCTGGAATTATATACTGCAATTATTTTTTCTCCCACGGCCTCGCTCATAGCCCGAAGAAGCTCAGTATTGCGGAAATAATCCGAGATCAAAAAATAACAAGCATATCCAGGGACCCTCACAATCTTTATAAGCTTTGGCAAGACAAAGTGTTGCTTTGTGATGACGCAAGCAACTCGATTCAGTAGGCGAAAATTAATCTCGTGCTTCAGAGCATAGAGTTGGCTATCAGTGCTATCCAGCTCGCTTATAAATCGACTAAGCGCTTGGCAAAGAAGAGACAGATTGTGCTCTGCCGGTAAAATAATAGCCCGATGGAGATTTATGTCAAACCAGTTTTCTAAATTAGCTTTTATTTTTCGCTTACTTTTCTCGATATCATCAAGCAAAGCCTGACGCTGTTTAGACTTGGCTTCTTTGAGTTTTTTAGCACGGCTATCAGAAAAAAATGAAAATATTGAAAACACTATACCGACACCAGCTGCCACCCAGCCTACAGGATTCCATGAGTTAAAAAAGGCAATTGCGCTTACAACCCCAGCTATAGCAGAGCCCCAACCGTTTATACGCTTGAAGTCGAACTCACTGAAACTCTGTCCATCGTGGGCAACCTCGAAAGACAAGGTAATATCCAAGCCCTCATTCATTTCTCGATTGAAATCTTGAAGTTCTTCTACCACCTGCTCTGCCAAAGCTTGTACCGAACGCTCTACCTTTTTTGTAATTTTTAAGCTCTTGTAATGACGATCCCAAGCTCCTGCTGCATTCTCGCCCTCAATGTGGTCATCAACAAAATCTGCCACAGAGTCAATTAGCGGTTTAAAAGCAAGATCTACTTCCTTAGAGAGCAGCCGTGGCGCATCACGAAGAGTTTTCACCTTCCATTGGGAGATACGCGTGAGGCTACTTTCGTACTGCGGCAAGAGCTTGGTAAGCCGATCCCTTTGGCTTAGTATGAGTAAGCTCTGCTCATCAACATGATGAAGACTTGAATCGAGAAACGTCTGGATTCTACGGATCGGCCCGTTACGTTCAACTTCATCAATGAGTGCATTAAGAACCTGGTCTATTCGGCTCAGCTCATGTAATTGCGAGCCTTCTTCCCCCGGCACGATGGTTGCCAAGAACGCAGCCTGGGCATGAATTGGTATGATTCGGACTGTGCTGGGATTTATGCCTGCACGACCGGCAAGGTTCTTTAATCGGCCAGTATGACCCTGAATATCTTCTTCTTTGAAAATATATTTTTCCGGGCTTCTCAATGCCCGCCGCCGGTTACCTTCACTTTCCAGATCCTTTTTCATGTTCAACACGAAGATCAAGGGCTTATTAAGCTTGTGAACATGTTCAAGCTCAACAAAGGTCGACTCTTGGATGCTGTCACTGTTGAGCATGAACAGCACGACGTCTGACTGTTCAAGAATCTCGTGGGCAATCTGCGTGTCTTCCTGACCGTTATAGGCTCCGAAGCCAGGGGTGTCGATTATCCTCAAGCTGTTCCATTCGTACTCTTTAACATCGCGCGTTGTTCTTTGCGCTCCTTTACCAATGGTCTGACCATCACCTCGGGTGATAGCCTCACGAATAGTGCTCTTGCCAGCCATCGTTCGGCCAAAGAGCATGACATTGAAGCAATCAAGGCTTCGCTTCTGCTTGGCGAGATTGGCGTTTCGTTTCGAGAGAAGCTTTCCGTAGTCTCTCTCAAGATCATGCAGCATGTTGGCCAGGCCATCCTGCACCATTTTGTCTTCGGATAGCGTCTGGCTGCCATGTTCAATCACGCCCTGCAGCTTTTTACTCAGCTCATCGATAATATCGTCGCACTGTTCAAAGTGCCCCTGAACAGTCCTGTACTCTTCTTTGGCGATCCGTTTACAGGTATTGAGCGAAGCCAAGTAGTTGTTTTGAGCCGTCACCGCTTTACTCCGCCTTATCCCCGGTTACAGCCTTCACTTCCGCTAGCAAATCACCAAATTTGCCATAGTTCACCTTCACGCCCTCATCCAGATCTAGGTTGATGCGCTGGTCGGCGTAGTGGCGTAGCTTTTCGTCGAAGGTGGCGAGTTCGGCTTGTTGGTTGTGCAAGGCTGCAAGCTCTTTTTCCAGACGCTTTTTCTCGGCAGTACTGGTACTGGCTTCGATGTCCTGCTCAAGCTTGTTGGCATAGGTGTTGAGCTTGGCGGTCAGCGGAATGACGTACTCGGTACGCATGCGCGCCAAGGTCCCTTCGTTATAGCGATGCAGGTAGACCAGGCACTGGAAGGCTTTATGCTTGCCACTACTGAACAGCCAGTAGATTGGGCGCTTCTTGTAGGTCTGCAGGTGCTCCTTGAAGAAGTTGTCGCAGAGATAACGACGCAAGGTCTCGCGGCTGGACTCGGTCTTTTTCGGCGCGAGGTTATCGGCGAGAAAGCACAGATTGGCTTCGAGGTGAGTCTTGTCCCAAGCCACCGAGACAAACTCGATCAGGCGGTTGGCCGCATCGTCGGCAAACCACTCCTTATCGGTGAGTGGGAGGATGCCGTCAGCATCAGCGGGGAAGCTGGTGTAACGGCCGGGGTCAAAGCCCTGGTTGCCGCTGTGGGCGTAGATCAGACCGGGCTCGTCGAGGCTGTAGCGGCCGAGCATGCAACCGATGGCGTAGGATACCAGCTCTTGCATGCTGTCTTCACGAAAGCGTGTCCACAACTCGGCCTCGCTGAGCTTGCCGCCGTAGCGGTAGGCCGGATTGACCGTGAGGGTGATCTGCTCGATAGGTACATCGGGGATAAGCTCGTCCGCCAAGCCGTAGGCGTCGATAAAGAGACGGTTATTTTCCTCTTCGAGGCGCTGCATCTCGGCGATGGTGTAACGATTTTGAGCGATCCAGGCGGCGTAACTGGATTCAAGGGTGGACGTGCGGTCGGCGGATGCCGTCAAGATGGGGAAGGATTCGAAGTCCCAAGAACGTTCATAGGCGTTCCAATCGGCTCTTGCGAGCTCAACGGCTTTGGCTGAAATCGATGCGGCGGTAGCTGGGATGTGCTTGGTACTGAACGGAACCAGTGCGAAGTATCCACTATTGAAGTGTAGGCCCGGCGAAACTGCCGCAGCTACTGCAGAGAGCACAACGGAGTTGCAGAATCCCAAGATTGCGAGCGTGGCTTCGCTATCCCTCGCAAACGCTGAATGGGCATTCGTCGCAAATATGAACCCTTCTGGATAAAACCGAAAGGAAGAGGCGCCTATCGTATAGTCTTGCCATGAGATCGACTCTTGGAGGTAGAAGCGCTCATTTCGTATGACTGACTTAGGCTTTCTCTTCTTAATCTCGCGCCCTTCGTCTTCCCAGTTGAGTACGAAGCCGATGTTCCCATACCATTTCCTAAAGTCGCCGCCTTTGTTGTAGGGGAACCACTTCGACTCCGCTGTACCGTCGCGGCTCAATTGGGCCCAGCTAGACATTTGAACATCCACCTCATGCCAGAGTCGGACGAAATCAGTGTCGCTAGACGTCGAGAGCCCTTGGCAAGCGGTGGCGATGTCCGATATAGCGGGCATTTCATTGTAGGCCCCTCTTACGAGGCTGCTCACTTGGTATGAAAGCGGAGCAGCTTCAACAGCCTCAAACTCGACTGGTGACACCACGTAGTCGCTCGCTGACTTAAACCGAGTCATGAGCGCTTCATTGGCGGTTACGGTTGATGCCTTATCGAAGAGTCTCCTGTACCGGCCACGCAATTGGCCGATCGCATGATTCATGATTGTGAATGCACATGAACCGAAGTCGGATCCGAAAACACCCCGCCCATTGTGTACGAGACTGAGAATCGCCCCACGCCCTAGCAACTCGGTTCGAAACTCTCCAAACGACGAGTTCATCATCCATCCGGGGATATTTATGTTCGCCATGCGACCCGAGGGACGGCAAAGGTCGAGGCCGGCCAGCATGAAGCAGGCGTAGATATCAGGTTTTGCAGCCGGATAGTTACGTTCAATAAACTCCGACAGCGGGCGGCAGTAGTATTTAGCACCCATATATGGCGGATTCGCCACCACCGAGTCGTACTGTGCAGCCAGCAATGCTGCCTGCTGCTCCAGCGGTTCCAAACGCTTGAGCTCATCCGCCACAAATAGATCTTGACTGGTCGCCTTGCACAGCTGCTTCAGCGCTGGCAACTTTTTCGCCAATCCCTTCGGTATCTGAATTAGCGAGCCAAAAGTAGTGGCATGCTCGAACAGCCTCTTTAACTCAGTGAGGTCACCTAGCTGTAGCCCGTAGTCCGCCAATTTTACACCGCAAGCCAATACATCCGCATCAAAGTCCGCGCTATCCATCAGCGCCATGACATTGAGCTTTACCCCACGCTCAAACAGCCGCCGGTCATCGGCGCGGCCCTTCATCATCAGGGCAAAGCCGGCCAACTGGGCGGCGCGCCCGTCGATATCAAGGCCGAACAGATTCTTTTGCAGAATCAGCTGCGCCACATCGCGCTGGCGGTAGCCGCGCTCAAGGTAGATTGCCTTGAACAGGTCGTAGGCCTCGACCAGGATGTGACCGGAGCCACTGGCCGGGTCGATCAGGGTCAGCTCCTCGGGATTGAGGCTTTCGGGGGTGATGGCAGCGAGCTGCGCCTTGACCTCGTCGGTCTGCTCGGCCGGCTCGATGTAGTACTCCATCTGTGCTTTGAGCGGTGAGTCCGGGTAGGTCGCCAGCCACTGCGCGCCAAGGGAATTCTGCACCATGTACTTGACGATCCAGTTGGGCGTAAACAACTGGGTGGCAGCGGGAATATCCTCAGACTTGACCACCTTGCCGATGACCTGGTCCTTCTTCTCGGAGATATAGAACTGGTAGAGCCAGCCGATGATCTCAATACTGGCCCAGTCCTCTTCGGGAATTGCGCTGACCAGCTCGCGGATCAGTGAGTCGGTTTTGGTCAGGTTGTCCGGCAGGAGCAGCTCGGTGGCGTCATCCACTGCCTCGAAGAGAAAAGGCATGGCCTGATGCAGGGCGTGACACTGGGCTAGCAGCAGTTCGCGGTAGAGCTCTTCGTCTCTAGTGCCGTCGAGCTTCAGCTCGGCAATGCGCTGTTTGTCGAGGCCCGGCAGGTCGATATCCAGGCAGTCGTCGAGAATCTGCGGTGTGGCAGCGCTGCCATCGGCTGCACTGAGCACGCGCCGGCCGTGTTCGAGATAGTCCTTGAGTTCCATATAGCGGATAGCGCACAGGCGGTTGAACCAGCTGTAGGCGGCGTGCTCCATGGCCTGGGCAAAACCCAGTTGCTCGACCTTTTTCACCAGTGCGGCGCGCGGGCGGATGATGCTGGCCGGAAAGGCGCGGTCTCCGATCAGGGCTAGATCACCCTTCTGCTCCAGCGGCGCGATGCCCATGGCGGGGATGCTGGATTCACGGATGCCAAACAGCGCCGCGCGCTTGGTCATCGCGGCGATAAAGGCGGTGCGTGCCTTGGGGGCGTAGTTTTTGACGTTGTTGGTGTTCATGGACCTTCCTTATGCGTTGGACAAAGCAATGCGGTGCGGCAAAAGCCGGTATTCACGCGGGCTCTATCTTTTGCCTCATTGCCTGATGCACGGCGCGTTGTAAGGCATTCTTGAATTCGTTGAAGGAGTCCATGTCAATGCGCTGAGCGTCTATCTCGCGGCTAATGACACGCTGGTTCAGTTGCTGAGTACTATTGGCTGCCGCAAGCGCAGCCTCTAATTGGGCCTTCAGAGGATTTACGCCACGATCATTACCAGACTCAGACTCAAGCTGATTGCAGTGCTGGTATGGATTAGCTTTGACTGCGCAAAGTAACCAGGCTTCTGATTTCGGCTTAGGGATCATGGGTACCCCAAGCTCAAAGGCTTCTGCTTGAAAGCCAGCAATCATGGATTGGTGTTTATCACGCCACTGACCGCGCTCGGCCGATGCAGTGCCATCACCGTCGCGAAACAACACAGCAATGACGGCGTCACCCAGTGAAGCTGCTTTGTCTTTCGCCGCTATGGCCAGAGCACGGGCGTTGGCATAGTAGTAATGGGTTTCTTTCGGCCTTTTCTTGCCCGAAATTGACATGCCTTTTCCTAAGCGAGCGGGTTTATTGGCTGCCAAATAGCTTTTGGACAAGTAGGTAACGCATGTGCCAGTGACGTGCGAGAACTCGAAGCCTTGAAACCCCTCTACTAACTGATCAACGAACCAAGCCATAGGACCAGGCTGGAATTGCTCAGCCGTGCAATGGTCAGCCGCTGGGTAGCATGCGCCGATATCGCCAGGGCCTTCACCGCTCAGTAGAAGATGCATCCATGCCTCCTTTACTCGGTTTTTGCAGTGACTCGATTTCCTGATAAAGGTGGGTAAGGTCAGTATCAATAAATGCTTCCCCCGGCCCCATGAATTGCAGTTTCTCTTTCAAGGACGGAATACTGAAAAGCTTGATGCTGCGGGTAAAGCCTTCATGGGTTTTGTACAGGTAAACCACACTTTCAGCGGCAACGCTGTCGTCCATGTAGTTGATGATCACAGGGCTATGCGTGGTAACCATAACCTGGTGATCACTGCTAACCAGCTGATCAACGAGGTACTCAACAAGTTCTGGGTTTATGCCGTTTTCGATTTCATCAAACAGTAGAAAGTGATGTTTTGATGCCAATTGAGAAAGGATTGCCATTAAGCGCAACATGCCATCATTCATGTGGCGAGCAGGAGTCTTCAGCTCCTGCTCACCAAAGCGTTCAACAATATCCAACTGTTTCCAACCAGAGCGCAGGGCACGGGTCTCAATTTTTTCTAGCTGCTGATAGACCGCGCTTAATTTTTGACGCAGGCTTTCCTTTTGCTCAGGAGACGCCTCATGGATGTATGCGGAGAGTCTTTCGCCACCCAACCCAAGGTGACCTTCTGCGCCGCGAGTTTTAGATCTGAGCAGCTCTGGCGAGAGTAAGTCCAGCGAATGAATTTGGATAATGGCCGATTTAACTGCGAGTAACACGTGGCTGAGCTGGGAGTCTTTTAGCGCTGAAAGAATCGAGCCTTGATACTCAAAAACGATTTTGCTGCGTTCCAGATTTTTCTGCACAGCTGCGGGATTCACCAGGCTGTAGTAGCCCTCCTCCACTCTCAGCTGCGTCGTACCATTCGCAGTTACGTGCTCCTGCGTGCAGCTCAGGGTGGTTCTATTAACGCTTCCACTCCAGACCAGAGTGCCAAAGTTGGCATCTTTAAGCGTAATCTTGAATTCGATATTGCTGCGCTTGCTCAGCTTTGAGTTGATGTCAGTCTTGTCCCATTGTCGCTGTTTTAGCCAGCCTTCCAAATCGCCTAGCATTAACTGGGAAATAAAGTCCACTGCCTGCAGGACTGTGGATTTACCGGCTCCATTCAGTCCGACCAGGCAGGTAAACTTGGCCAGTGACAGTTCAAAATTCACCAGTGATTTGAAATTATCTATCCAAATAGATGTGATCATTTTGTGCTAATCCGAATGTTGTGTCGCTGGCCTTGTGGCTCGATGCCCCGATCAGAATTGGTAACAGTATCAGTTTGCAAAGGGGTATTTCTGTTCCTCAACTCGCCTTAAGGCTGAGCATGGCCTCAACGGACTCTGACACGCTTGTCTTGATTGATAGCAACTTCTAACTCTGCCTTAAATGCTTCGATAAAGCGCTCGATGTCGCTCTGGCTTTCCAGATACAGGCCATTGCCGAGCTTGTTGAATACACTGGTGGCGGCCACCTCAACCACCGGTTTGGGCGGTGCTACCGGTTTAGGTGCGGGCGTCAGGGAAGACGCCCTATCTTCCTTGACGCCGCTGGCCACATTGGCGGCCTGTGCAGCCTTGGCCTGCTCCTGCTGGAGTTTTTGCTGGCGTTCGGCTTCGGCCTGGATGGCGCGCTCCAGATCGAACACACCGTCGTGCAGACGCTCATCAGCTGTCTGGGTTTGCAACAGGTAGATATTGGCGATGCTGGTTTCGGTCTCCAGATCCGCCTTGACCAACTGAAGTGGGCGCAGCAGGCGGTTGCTCAATTCCGCAGTTTCGATACCGCTCTTGGCGATTTCGGCCTGCAGCTGAGCAAGCTTCTCGTCGACCCGAGCCAGGGCATGCTCGCGCTTCTCGGTGAGGATGGCGGCATTGATCGCTTCCACCGTTTCCACCAGGCCGGCTACCTTGTGCAGTTGGCTATAAGGCGCGACGTTCTGCTCAATGGCTTGCAGCTCAAGAAGGGCCGTGCGGGCCTTGTCATCCTTTTCTAGGGCAGGTTTGTTCTTGTCGAAACGACGCAGGGCCTGCTGCAACTGCTGCCAGGTATGCAGCTGATTGGTGAAGAACTCATGGAGGTCGCGGTAATCCTCCTCCAGATCCAGGTAGTCGTCCTTGTTGTCGACCACGGTCTTGAAGAAGTCGACGCTGTCGGTATTGCTCAAGAGGCGTTGCAAACTGAGCAGAGCCTGCTCGATCACTTCTTTGCCGGGGAAGCGACCAACATCGGTCTTGCTCTTGTAGTTTTTGAGGTTGCCCAGCCAGGTCTCGAAATGGCCGCGGTAATACTCGAACAACTCCTTCTCGCCGGCAGGGCCGAGGGCGTTGAACAAGTCTTGGCTGAGGTTGCGCACCTGCTTGAGCAGCACTTCATCGGTCTGGCGCTTTTTCTGCACCGAGATTTCACGGCGCTTGCGGCTGTTGCTCAGGTAGTCGAAGGCATCAGGCAGCGGCAGGCTAGGGCCGGCAGCATGAAAGGAGATACGACTGGTCGCAGCCAGGCGGCCAAGGATCAGCAGGATCTCGCCGTCCGGCCAGCCATAGGGCCGCTTGCTGAAACGCTCGATGATGTCGGCCACCAGCAAGCGGTCATTGCCGGAGGCGCGCAAGGTGATGAACTGCTCGACTTCCTTGATCGCCTGCGGATTGCCTTCCTCGCCGTCGAGGGTCAGGCCAAGCTGGCCAATGTCATTGGTGTGCAGGATGGCATGGAGCTCGCGCTCAGGCTCCTGCTGCAGCACCCTCAGGTAACCCAGCTTGGTGTAGGAGTTCTCCAGCAGGTATTGGCAGGCTTCGTCGAACTTGCTCTGGATGTTGCTGCTGGACAGTTTGAGGTGCTGGCCCAGCGCGTAGACTTCGGTGCGCTCGATCAGCTCTTCGAGCATCAGGCGCAGGCGCTTCTTGCGCTCCTGGTTCTCCCGGCCACGGTCGGCGAGGATTTTGCTCAGCTCGGGCTGGCTGCCATCGTCATTGAGGCGGATGAACTTGTTGGTCTTCAGCCAGGTGCGTAGCTCGGTGAAGAACTCCTTGTTGTCCGGCAGCTTGAACAGCGCCATGCCAGTGGGCGCTTCGTTGCTCTTGTTGATGCAACCGGCTTCACCGTGAAGGGCGTAATCCAGATCCAGTGGCGAGATCACCTCGACGCGCAGGTCGTGCTCATAGCGGCCTTCCAAGCTGTGGCCATCGAGATAGCGGCCAATGCTGTAGTCGGTTTTGTTGACGCTGTAGCGGAACTTGTTCTTGTCCTTGAGCAGGTCCTTGTAGATCAGATCAGCGAGAGCCTTGTTCTCATCGGACGAGGCAATTTCGGTGGCCTTGATCTTGCGGGTGATGTCGCGCTCCTCGTTGGTGAGGAATACGAACTCCTCACCATTACGGGTGATAAGGCTCTCTTTCTCCAGGCGCTGCAGGGTTTCTTCGATACGGCGGCGCAGGGCGAGCTTGTCTTCGTCGACTTGCTCGATGGACAGGGTGACAAGGTTGTCCAGCGTGCCCTTGATCAGATCGACATAGCGAATCATGAACAGGGTGCGCAGGATCTGTACGTCGAAGGCATCGAGCACGGCGCTTTCGCCGGCCTGGTCGATGGTGCGCTTGACTGCTGTGTCGAGGAAGCCTTCCACCGCACGGTAGAAACTGTACAGGGGCACCAAAGCGCCAACGTCTTTGTTGGCAATCGACAGAGCAGCCATCTGGAAGGCATCGAGCATAGAGCGCTCACCGTAGGCCAGATGCGCGCCAGTGGCTCCGACCTTGCGGATTTCCTCGAAGACCTTCTGCACCAGTTGGAAGTGGTACGGCGCAAAGGGGTAGTTGTTGATGAAGCTCTCCGGACCGTCGTAATTACGCAGCGTCGGACCGGAGCGGTCGAAGGTAATCTGGTTGCGCAGGATGTCGCCCTTCTGCCCCCACAGAGCGCGCAGCTCGGCTTCGGCCTCCGCTGTTTTGCGTAGCAGGCGCTTCTGGATCACTTCGTCGGTGTTGGAGCTGGACAGCGACAGGCGTGTTTTGAAGCGCCCGGCAATCTTGGAGAAATCGTTGGCCTTGGAGGCCGAGAGCTCACCGAGCACCGCATCCATGTCGGCCTGGGAGGTGACGATGATCCAGGCGCGCCCCTTGCAGATGGTGCCGAGGTTTTCGGTGATGGTCTGCAGGGTCAGCATCAGGCGGGTATCACTGCCGATGAACTGGCCAACCTCGTCCACTAGGAATAGGACACGATGCTTGGCCGGCTTGGCATCGAGGTACTCGCGCACCCAGTGGCAGAAGTTCTCGACCGAGACACTGAACGTCTGCTCGGACTCCTCGAACCACTTGTGCGCTGCTTCGGCGGACAGAGCCAATACCTGCGCCAGGGCTTTCTCGATATCGTCCTGATAGAACTGGTAGCCATCGCGCTCTTCGGCCCAGACCAGACTGGTAGATTCGTTGAAGGCCTCAACAAAGCGCTCGTATACGCCGCGCTGGGTCAGGTGGCGCTCCATGTGGGCGATGTGTGGGTGGTCGCCGCTGAATCCCTGATGCTCGTTGAAAACGCGCAGGAAGACATTGAGGATCGGATTGCCAGCGTCGTTGGAACTCGCCTTGCTGTCGATATTGAACAAGATGACATCGGCGCTATTGGCGGCGGCCTTGTCGATATCTGCGCGAATCATCGCATCGCGCAGCTTGTTGGCATCGAAGAAGGAAACAGCGTTGCGGGTGTTGCCCTGGGCATCCCGAGCCCTGATGTTAGCCAGCAGGTAGGACAGGGTTTTCAGAAAGTGCGACTTACCCGAGCCGAAGAAGCCGCTGATCCAGACGCCTACGCGGTTGGCTATCGAGGGATCCGTCAGGTCGGTGCCATAGGACTCGAAGAAGCTGCGAAAGTGTTTTTCCAGCTCGTTGGTAACCACATACTCGTCGAGCTCCTGGTACACGGTGGCGTCGTCAGACTGGTCCGCTTTGACCACACCATTGATGGGGCGGTCGAGCTCCTTGGAGAAGATGTCTTTAATGCTCACGGCAATCGTCCTTATTGATCAGGGCACCAGCTTGAACGCACGGTAGTAGTTGTTGCTGGGGATACGGTTGAACAGGGACAGTGACTGCCCTGAGTAATGGCCGGGGTAGAACAGCACCAAAGGCTTGTGACCGAGCAGCGCGTGCAACTTGTTGAGCAGGTTGTGGGCACGTAGGACAGGCCAAACAGAGCCCACACCTGAAATCAGGACGACATCGCGCTCGGCAGCGCCGCTGTGCTCCATCAGGAAGGGAGCGAACTTATCCATGTGCAGAGGCCCGGAAAGCGCCTTGAGCAGCGCCTGGTCGCCCTTGGTCTGCTGCATCAAGATGGCCTTGTCGGTGAAGCTGCGCTGATCCAAGTATTCGCGCATGGCCTGCAGCAGGTTGATGTGGGCAACCTTGAGATGACTGTGCTTCTTGGTCAGGAGCCCTTCTAGAAAGCACAGGTACTCACGCACCTGTAGTTCATCCTCTGGGTCATAGTCGAAGATCCAGAAGCCGATCTCGTTGCCGAGGCCCTGGCTTTTGAGAAATTCCTCTGTGAGGATTTTTTCCGGGATCTGATTCAGCCGATCCTGTAGCTGCTGATTCATCACTTACTCCTTGATTCCGCGCCTACTGCGCAGCGGCGCTGGATACTTCCAGGCAGGCTCTGATTCGTTGTCGGTAGCTGTCGTCCAGCAACGCGCGTGCCTCTGGCCGGATCTTTAGGTTTTGCAATCTCATGCTGCGCGTACTTTCCAGCAGACCGACTTCAGCCAGCATGCGGTAGACGACTTGAGCCATCTTCTTGCGACTGGACTCAGTCCAGGTAGTGATGGCTGGATCTCGATGGCTGCGCTCATCCAGGAATTCGCTCCAATGGTAGGGCTCAAGTACCCCAGCGCGGGTAGCAAAGGCATCCCGGACGACGGTTTCGATGAATTCGACGAGGAGAAGATTGCGCTCCAGGGCTGAGCAGAACACCACTTGAGTGGCAAGCTCATCGTCGCCATCGCGAATGGCCCGCCAAAAGGCGGCGTCCAACCGTTCCAAGCGCTTGCGCAGAGCCTGAGCAACACGCTTGGCCGAAGCGGGGGTGCGTTTTTGAAGCCGGTTCTCTTGCTGGATGACCTCGTACCAGTGCTCGGCGCTGGCGTTCTGCAACAGCAGGTCGGCCACAATGCGAGATTCTCGAACCTGCAGCGAACCGCCGATCAGGTCGGAGTCATAACTGAAAGCCTGCACGCTCACCCCTGGCCTCCACCAAAGAGAAGAGGTTCAAGCTTTCTGCGATCCGTTGGTAACAGTTGCAGCGGATGCTCCCGCACACGGGAAGCGTCGTCCTCGGTAATTGCTGCCTGAAAGCGCTGCAGGGTGTAGTAGGCTAAAGCCTTACGCACGGTCAACTGTAGGCGCCCTTCCGGCATGGCGAAGTCGCGCTCGACCAAGGCTTTCTGAGAGTCGCTGAGCAGCAGATTGGGGATGAGCGTCAGAGAAATCTTCTCTTGCCATAGGCAGTCGCTTTCCGCCTTAGGTGCCTCTTCATCACAAGGCTTGGGCGTGCGATCAATGCGCGACAGAAGAAAATCACGGAAGTCCTCCCGCTTGTGACACCAGGCCCGTACATGCCAGCGAAAGCCCGTGTAAACCAAGGTGTGAGGAGAGATGACTCGCTCGTGTGGTGCCGGGTTGCTCATTGAGGCATAGAGGACTCTGAGACTAGTTCCCGCACGGCAAGCCCTGACTACCTCGCGCACTACCTCCGGTCGAATTGCACGGTCGGGCAACTGGACAGTGGCAACCCCCGGATGAGACTCCAGCACTTGAGCCATCGGCTGCCCGCCCTGACTCACGAGCATTTCGAGATACTCATTGACGTGCCCAGCCGTGAGTACCGGCTGAAAGCCTGCAGCTGGGACATAGCCTTTGACTGCGGGGTTATGAATGAGCGCCCCTTCGTTGAACTCCGTGTTGTACCGGTTAATGTCCGAGGAAGCCTGCTGCCGAGTAATGCCAAACCACTCGACTAGCTGAGTAGTGATCAGACGCCCCTCCCAAAAAGCAATCAGCTCAATGGCGCGCAGACGGAGAAGGACTTCGTGTTTGAGATTGAGCATCTGCAAGGCCTGACGAGGATTCGAACCCGATACTGCCCGAGCAGCAAAAGACTGTAAATAGACTTACTGTAAATTAAATTACCAAGCCCACCAGGAAGGACCCAGACACCGTCAGGAATATGACCCACCCCGCCAGATCAGTACGGAAAGATCAGCTCAGCCATCGCGCACTTGAAGCCGCGCTGACCAGGACAGCACAATGAGCCGTGCGCCCCTTGAACCGGCCGCCCCGTTGCTGATGATTGAGGTCACCCCCTTTTGGCAGATCAAACTCTATCCAGTAAACTGCCCCCACGGGCCGTGGGACACGTTGACGGGAAACCGTCCCCCCCCCGCGGACAATTCAGGAGTAATGCCATGACTATGGCTCATGAGCGCACCCGTAGCGTTGTGCAAACACGGGACTTCCTACAGGAACTGGCCAGGGACACGAGCCTTCCTGAATGCGTACGGAACCAAGCCAAAAATCTAGTACGACACTACCCGACAGCAGAAGCCGTCTTGTTGGCTGGTCGAGTGGAAGAGCGGTCCAAGCAGGAACTTTCTCTATTAGCCGACAAACATGGGCCTCTACATCCGGTTTTAGTCAGCTGGCTGTTGAATGATCCGATGTTTTCTGATCACGGAACTAGCCGAGCCAGACCATAACACTGGCAAGAAGGTCGACAGGGTTTGGCACGATAGATTGCCAATCATTTCTCATCTTCATTTCACTTGCACAGAAAGAACTTTCTCGACGGCGTCACGGAAGCCGGGCTTGTGGATCTTCCTACCTTTCGTATCTACCACTTCTCCCCTGTTGCCAATCGACAGCCCTACAAGGCCAAGCGCTCAAAAATCAATGACTGTTTTCAGCGTCGCCAATTCGGCATCATGATCGCGTCCCGGGAAGTGGTGTAACTGAACCAGCCGAAGGCGCCCTGCGGGCGAAAGAGGATGGTCATCGTGGTTCTTGGCTAACGTTGAGTTTGCGGACTTAACCTTCACCAGAGAAACCACGATGACCAAGCCCACTATCGCATTGACCGAGCTGGTTGAGAAAGGGGCAGACGCAGTGAAGCCATTACTGAGAAGCTGAGAACAGCTTTCTTAGAATCCGAATTTTTCAACAAAATCAGCTGGCTGCAGGGATCCTGTACAACTTAAGAGGCCATAACTACCTGCACAAATGGCTTTTAAAGATGACGTAGAGCTTTCTCAATGGCCTCAAACGTACCCGGTTTCAGCACACGAACTCCAGATTGGTCGAGCACATCTCCCTTATCACCCCTGTGAAATTCCCATTTCTTCATAAAATCATCCGAAATAATGTACTCCAAAGCACGCCTTTCAACGTTGTCCAACTTGAAAGTGCTTGGAGAGGCCCTACGGTCGTCAACATAAATTTCCAACCCAGGAGGTACAACTTCTTTGATTAAACGGCGCGCCTCCGCTAACTCAGAGATCAGTATTTTCACCAAGAGTCTATGTCGAGCGGTAGGCAGCTCATCAACCCATGCGTTAGCCTTGGTTTCCTTATGAGCAATTTTTTTGGCTGGAAACTCAGCCACAAAAGACTCTATGAGTGCCCGATAGTGGACACCAGAAGCGTTTCGAATACTTTGTGCCTTTGGCACGCCCCGATTTTCACCTAACCGAGCCACAGTGGCGAAACTGAAATCCGAAACTCCACGCTCAACCTGTTCTAGACAAACCTTATAAATCGCATCTAGCGTTAATTGGGTTCGTGGAGAAACAAACTCCTTGAGGTGTTCAAGCATAGCTTTAGGATCCATCACCTACCCCCCCTGCAGCTCCATGGCCATGTCACTTGCAATGGCATGCTTGCTGCCACCGAGGATTGCTTTGATTTCCTTAGGCTCAATGCGCTCCTCTTCGTTTAAGTCGCTCAACAGCAGTTTTCCAGTAATTAAATCATCCACCTTCGCCCAAGATTTAACACGCGTGAGGAGAAAATTCGTCAACTGGTTACCAATGACCAACTGCTGTTGCTTATCGAGCGCATACATCTTAGGAGTCATATTATTGAATGCGATCATTCTATCGAGCATCTGTGATCGAGAAGGAAGAGCAAGCTCTGCAGAAGCCGCTTCGTAAATTTCAGCATTCTCACACACCTCACTCAGTAAGTGAAACCTTGAAGAGTCCTCTAACGCGATGGCAAGTTCATGCCCACTTTGAACAATCAACTGAGGAAGGTTATCGTCATGTTTCTGCGCAACCTGCTCATTCAATACGGCCTGGCTTTGATTTATTAAACGAGACACTGACTGGATATCACAGAGAAAAAGATCGGCTTTCTTCGCAGCACTCTCCAACTCAGACTGTAGTTTTCGAGCTTTCATCTCTATGCTGGTTCGATCTCTTGTGTCAAACTTCTCCCCCACCTTCGACGCAGCGTATTCAGCATCATCTAGCTCTTCAATCGCTTGTGACACTTCAGCGATTCTTGAATTAATGTCTGCAATGTGATCAAATTGAATAGCGGCTTGCAAAGATATTTCATTCGCTATGTATAGCAGCCCGCCAATAAAAACAGGCCCCGTAACAAAATGCCGACAGCGCAGACAGTTCTGCATGCCTAGGTAGCCCCCCATAATAGGCTGTCGAACCTGAGTAGCTCCAATCAACGGCCCACCATCATCGCAACGAGTTCCGGCAAAAGGACAAAATCCGTAATCACGGAAAAGAAAACTACCTGGAAGACCTTTTCCTGTATATCGCAGAATAGCCTCCTCATTATTTTGAATCAGTTGGCTCCTTATCTCATCCACCCTATTTTGCTCAAGCATTTGGATGGTGGCATAGACCTGATTCGATAGAGCTCTCTTTTCACCTTCCGCAAACTTGACACGAAGCCCCTCGGCGTTAAGCTTTACGTAGTACAGCGACATGACAATAGAACTATGACCTGCAATTTTCATCACTATATCAAGTGGCAAGCCAAATTCTATGACATATGCCGTGATTAGGCTGACTCGCATACTATGGGGTGAATAAGGTGTACTATAATTAGTTAGCGACGAATGTCTTCCTTTAGACGCTGCAAGTTCTAATCCGGCGGGCTGACTATGATACAGTGCCGCCGCTAACCGATCCCTGAGCCGGGACGAGTAATTCCCACACTCCTCCTCACCAAATTCACGGAACAAAAAGCAATTTTCACCCTTTGCACTCCGCTGCTTTTCATTAAGATCAGTTCTGACACACTCTATCCATGGCATAGGCCTCGTCACGGGATTATACTTGCTCTGCCAATTACGAAACCGAATAATCCAAACCGCAAGCTTCTCCGGAATCCAAGGAACTGCATATCCCTCAGACCGAACTGAAGTCTTGTTTGAAGTAAAACGCATACCGATATTGTCACCAGGGTAGCGTTTGATGAAACCTTGGTCTTTAGTCATCCCAGCAAGTGCGGACACATTAGGGGTCCATACGATCTTGCCGTCCTCAAACTGAGGAATTTCAGCCTCGGCCTCTCCAGAATCAACATATGCCAATTGCCGACCGCGTGCAGGAACTGATGCAAGCGCGTATGTGTGCATCCAGTAACCTGGGAACCACATCAACGTTTTGCCATTTTCAGATTTGAAAATACAATCTGGATCCGCTGTATCTAAGACTTTCGAATCAACCTCGAACCAGTCGGCATCAAACCCCTGCAGGTGCGCTAGATCACCAAAGTTTAGTGCTGTTTCAGGGATGATCCAATTACACATCGATTGAACATGCTGATAGGCCAGAGCAGGCTTGTTAGTCTCGCCCGAACTGCCAACTTGACCGCCCCGATCGTAAGAAACACTTACAAATGGATTACGAGCACCTAGAGCAACCACACGCTCACCTGTGTCTTCGTCCTCAAATGTAAGCTTTGTTCTAATAACATAATCAGCGAACTCTTTTGCCGCCGCAAGGAGCCAGCGCTTAGCACTTCCGCCCGAACTATAAATAAACTCTTCGAATATATTAAGATCTACCTTGGCAGATGCAAAGAACACTTCAGGCGCATATCCAAGCTCATATTTCTGAATGTAGTCACGAACAAATCGACACAGTACCAATTCTTTATTACTACCACCACGAGATACTTTAAGAAATTGCTCTATACTCTCAGCCCAAGCCAAATATGGCGCACGAATATATTTGATCTTGTACGGCTCTGGCTTATTAACAAACTCATACCAACTATTCCATTTATCCTTATAAACAGTCGCCGGGGAGCGCGGGATTCGAGGATCATTTTTGACGGCGAGAAAACGCTTATAATCCTCTAGCCCTTTAACTCCGTCATCTATGACTAGAGCGCGTGTTTCCTCGTAAGTATAAGGAATTGGGGTATCACAAAAATCATACCAGTCAACCCAATCGTCGCTAAATACTCTATCCGGGTGTGCAGGAAGGCACGAGTAATTCTTGTACTGCTTCAGGTACTCCATACTGGTTTTGATCTTTAAGACTTTTATAGCAAATTTCGCCTCCAACAAAGTACCGCACTTTTCAGGTAGCAAAAAATCAATCCAGCCCTGCCATTCAGATCGGTAGTACTCCCATGGGGCGCTCGGCAAACTTTGATCCAGCCGATATAATCGCGAATACTCGCTGTGACCTGTAATGCCAAGTTTCCGAGCCGCCTGGCCAGCTTTCTTAAACGAATATTTTTCGGTACCAAGAAACTCTTCCCACCCCCATAGCCTCCAACTGTCCTGGTACACCTCATCCGGCGCTGACGGAAGTTTGGGATCTTTTTTATAACCTTCCCGATATGACGCTTTAGTTAGTAACCCGAGACGCTTCGCTGCATCACTAGCTTGCTCAATGCTTTCATACATATCCACGCCTTCCCGCTTATTTAAAAAATGTGGATAGCTGAGCCAATCGTCAGAATAAATTTTATGCGGATTCAATGGGAGCAGCTTATCTTCAATATAGCGCTCTCTATATTCCTTTTTAGTAGCAACACCTAACCGACACACCGCTTCCCTTGCTAAATCAATAGTGGCGTAATACTTATTTGCATTTTGAAATAAAAACTCTCTCCAACCACTCCAACTTTTACGATAAGTGGACTCAGGCTGAGATGGGAGCATAGGGTCCTCACGCTGCGCGAGAGCATAGCGCCTACGCGTCGATATCTGCATCTCCAATACTCGACGTTTCGCTTCCTCAAACGTGTAGAAACCACTTCCAAATGACGTACCGAGATAGACCTGCCACCCAGCCCAATCATCAAAATATAGAACTTCCGGATTACTTGGAAGACGCGAATCCAAATTGCGGCAATCACGCTTATATTTAGCTTTACTTTTAAACCTAAAACCCATGCAAACTTTACGAGCTTCCGTATAATTGTAATGCTCATCATCAACATGCATGACTTCCAGATAGTCACGCCATCCTTTCCATTGCTCGGAGTAAAATTTATTTGGGAATACCGGAAACCGTTCGTCATTTATTATTTTCTTCTGATATTCACAACGACTCACTACCTTTAGTTTCTGCGCTTCAGATCGAGCTAACTCAAAAGTGTTAAAAAAAAATTGAGACGCAGCATTTATGTCAAAAAAATCATCCCAACCAATCCATTCATTTCTGTAAAACTCGTCAGGCCTGGCCGGAAGCTTAATATCAAATGAATGTAACTCATCATAGTCAGCTTGAGATTTTAAGCCTAGCCGCCGAACTGCAACCGACGCCAACCCCAATGTTTTATATTTTTCGATACCACCAAGTTTTCTTGAAAGGAAATCCTCCCAACATCTCCACTCTGACTCGTAAATCACTTCAGGCCGACGCGGCAATCGAGAATCGCGTTTATATTCACGCAGATATTCACGACCAGTTGAAATTCCAAGCATCTGAACTGCTGCTTTAGCCTGGTCTAACTCTGGATAATAGCTATCAATTTTCCTACCAAGAAAACTTGGATATCCAAGCCATTCAGACCTATAAAGCTGCTCCGGCTTACTTCTAAGCTTTGGGTCTTCACGATAGCGGGATTTATATTCTAGAGCACTTATAATTCCGAGCGTCTTGACCGCAGCAGTGACCTCTGCCAGAGTTTTGTAAGGTTCAAATTCTGCACTAGGATTAGTACGACGAAAGAAATCTGGGTATCCCAGCCAACTGTCCTTGTATGTTCTGCTTAAGCTGGAGGGTAGCAACGGATCATCACGATAACGCTGTTCATAGTCCCTCTTAGAAGTTATTCCCAATGAACGCGCGGCGATTGAGGCTTCTTCGATAGTGCGGTAAAAATTAGCCATCCCCATTCCTCGACAACTTTTCTTCCATCAGGGCGCGAAGCTCCTCGCTACTAGATTGGGTATATACTAAGCATGAATCAGGAGAGCGATGACGCATCATCTTCTGTATTTCATGCTGGGTAAAACCATGAGAAGCCAGTCGATAACCATATGCATGCCGATGGCCATGCTCCGTGGTACCTAGATACTTCTCATGAGCCAAGCCAATACTGTTGACAGCAGCCTTGTGCAGGCGCTGAAAATTTTTAATTGTTTCAGGCTGTCCTTTTGTATTAGTAAAGGCATAGGGATGGTCGTTATTTTCGGGCTCAACTCGCTGATGCAGTAGATACTGCTGAAAGACATACAAAAACTCAGTAGCCTTAGCAGGGGGAAAAAAATTGACTTTAAAAAATTTTTCTCTACTACATAGTACCGGAGCTTTCCATCCAGCATGCAGGCGCTCGCTCTTAAGGTATTCTGTCCGTGGAACACGATGAAAGCGTTTAGCTAGATACTCTTTGCGCGACTTGTAACTTCCATCTGGCGATGCGCCCTCAGATGGATGATAAATACGCACTATTGCTTCGTTGCGGACAATGTCGATATCAATATCGGTTAGGTATAAGTGAAATGCCTCACTTTTACGAATACCGCCATAATGCATCAGCAAAGTAAGGGCGCGACCTTTCCAATCGATTCGCTGATTTGGATCAGAATACGCTTTGCAACGAGCTCGAATGAAGCCTTCGTCCAGCAGTTTTACAATGCTAGCCTCAGGAAATTTCTTCACCTCCTCCAAAGCTATAGGCGGACTTCCCTCACGCCCAACCACCCGAACAACACGATTACGCGCCCTAGCATCTTCATTTTTCTGTAGATGGTTAAGAAAAACTTTATCGTGCTTCTGATAGTAGGCGCACCAATTCAGGCGCTGCTCAGCGTTCGTAGCTAGTCGAAATGGGTTGGCACGGCTGGTCTTGCATTCAGGCTGGTCAGCAAGCCAATCCGTATAGTGAGTAATTAGGTAAATTAGATTGTCAGCATCTTCGGCACTGCGAGAATCCCAGTACAAACCAGTGGGATCCGTCAGCGTAACAGGGCTTATGGTTCCTGAACGCAAAACACTATCAAAGTTTTCTAACAACTCCGTTGTCTCGCTGAATACCCCTTCATTGGCATTGATGTATCTAATCAATAGCAAGATCGCGAATGTTGACCTTTCCCTCCATGACTGTCCGTTGCGAGTCATCTTGGCCAGATATCGAAGATGCGACAGTAGCACCCCGTTTTCAGTCAACAGCGCGGGAAGGCGCAGCACCCGACCGGTATTGTCACCTCTATACCTCACCTTCACCTTCAGCACGTATGCCATTTCTTGCCAACCAAATAATACGCGATTCGCAATACTTTCCTGATTAGCGTCTTGAAATGGAAGGGAAATCTTTGGTACGTGGCGGTAGGGTGCTTGATAAAATAGTATGTTTTTGCGTGAGGTGATAATACACCTACGGTAAGAAGATGCTGCGCGAAATCGACAGCCGCGTACGTTTTCTGACCAAACGGCTGGAGAAACTCAAGGTGGTCGGCGAACGACCCAGCGATCCCGGCAAGGTTTATTTTGGCGCCTGGGTGACAATCGAGGACGAAGATGGCGCGCAGGCCCGCTACCGTATCGTCGGGCCAGACGAGCTGGATCTGCGCCAGGGGCTGATCAGCATCGATTCGCCGTTGGCGCGCGCCTTGGTTGGTAAAGCCCTGGATGCCGAAGTCCTGGTGCAGACCCCCACCGGACCAAAACTCTGGTACATCGTTGCCATCGACTACCCATGACCAACCGGTTATCTCAATTGCGACCAGTCACGTCTCTCATCGTTCAAGCGGCTACCTTCGGCCAATTTGCCAATCATCGCTTTTCTACCCGTTAGACGTTCGCTCTGATCACAGACGCCTCGCTGGCGTCCGGGTGCGCAAGCCTGTGTCGGGTTGCATGGTAGGCGTCTGCGCCCGGTGCGAGTGGTCTCGCAGAGGTCAGGTTCAGAGATTGCGTGCAATCACCAATCGCTGAATGTCGCTGGTGCCTTCGTAGATCTGGCAGACCCGCACGTCGCGGTAGATGCGCTCCACCGGGAAATCCTTGAGGTAACCGTAGCCGCCGAGCGTCTGGATTGCCGCTGAGCAGACCTTCTCCGCCATTTCCGAGGCGAACAGCTTGGCCATGGAGGCTTCCACCAGTGCCGGCTGGCCGGCTTCGCGCAGTGCGGCGGCGTGCAGCACCATCTGCCGGGCGACGGCGATCTGGGTGGCCATGTCGGCCAGGCGAAAGGCGACGGCCTGATGTTCGGTGAGGGCCTTGCCGAACGCTTCACGCTCGCGAGCGTAATCACGGGCGGCTTCGAAGGCGGCGCGCGCCATGCCGACCGCCTGAGCGGCGATGCCGATGCGGCCACCTTCCAGATTTGCCAGGGCGATACGATAGCCCTCGCCCTCCTCGCCCAGGCGCTGAGATTGGTGCACACGCATGTCTTCGAACGCCAGCTGGCAAGTATCGGAGGCGTGCTGGCCGAGTTTGTCCTCGACCCGTACCACCTGATAGCCCGGTGTGTCGGTCGGCACGATAAAAGCGCTGATGCCGCGCTTGCCGGCGTCCGGATCGGTCATGGCAAACACGATCACCGTGCCGGCATGCTGACCGGACGTTATGAACTGCTTGGCGCCGCTGAGCACGTAGCCATCGCCGTCACGCCGGGCGCGGGTACGCAGGCTGCTGGCGTCGGAGCCGGCGTGGGGCTCGGTCAGTGCAAAGGCGCCGATCTGCGCGCCGCTGGCCAGGGGCGTCAGGTAGCGCTGCTTTTGCTCATCATTGCCAAAGCGCAGGATCGGCACGCAGCCCACCGAGTTATGCACGCTCATGATGGTCGAACAGGCGCCATCACCCGCTGCAATTTCCTCCAGCGCCAGGGCATAGGCGATGTAGCCGGTGTCGCTGCCGCCCCACTGTTCCGGACAGAGCATGCCGAAGAAACCCAGTTCGGCCATTTCGGCAATCGCTTCGGCCGGGTAGCGATGTTCGCGGTCCCAGTCAGCGGCGAAGGGTTTCAGGCGTTCCTGGGCGAAGCGCCGGGCCATGTCGCGAATACGGGTCTGGTCATCATCGAGCAGCATGGCACATCCTCAGTCGAGCAGTTCGATGGCCATGGCGGTCGCTTCGCCACCCCCGATGCAGATCGCCGCGATGCCCTTGCGCAGGCCACGGTCGCGCAGCGCCGCAACCAGGGTCACCAGGATGCGCGCACCGGACGCACCGATCGGGTGGCCGAGGGCGCAGGCGCCGCCGTTGACGTTGACCTTGGCGTGATCCAGGCCGAGCTCGCGCATGGTGACCATGCTGACCACGGCAAAAGCCTCGTTGATCTCGAACAGGTCCACCTCGTCGAGACGCCAGGCAGTGCGCTCCAGCAACTTGTGGATGGCACCGATGGGCGCGGACGGGAACAGATTGGGCGCATCGGCGAACACCGCATGGCCATGAATCACCGCTTGCGGCGTCAGGCCAAGCTGCTCGGCCTGGGAACGCCGCGTCAGCACCAGCGCGGCGGCGCCATCGGAAATCGAGCTGGAGTTGGCAGCAGTCACGGTGCCGCCTTCGCGGAACGCCGGCTTGAGGGTCGGAATCTTCTCCGGCATCGCCTTGGGCGGCTGTTCGTCGTCCCGGATGCTGCGCTGCTGACGACCCTGGGTGACCTGCAGCGGGACGATTTCGCTGGCGAAGCGGCCAGCGGAAATGGCGTCGCGGGCACGCTGCAGGGATATCAATGCGTAGGCATCCTGCTCTTCACGAGTAAAACCGTGGCTCTGCGCGCAGTCTTCGGCAAAGGTGCCCATCAGCCGGCCCTTGTCATAGGCATCTTCAAGGCCGTCGAGGAACATGTGGTCGAGCACCTTGCCATGCCCCATACGGTAGCCGCTGCGGGCTTTTTCCAGCAGATAAGGCGCGTTGGACATGCTCTCCATGCCGCCGGCGACGATCAGGTCGACACTGCCGGCGCGCAAAGCGTCGTGCGCCAGAATGGCCGCCTGCATACCCGAGCCACACATCTTGTTCAGGGTGGTGGAAGCGGTTGCCTTGCCCAGTCCCGCACCGAGCGCGGCCTGGCGCGCCGGTGCCTGACCGAGACCGGCCGGCAGCACGCAGCCCATCAGCACTTCCTGAACCTGTTCAGCCGAGACACCGCTGCGCTCTACCGCTGCGCGAATCGCGGCCGCACCCAGCTCCGGTGCGCTGAGGCTTTTCAGATCACCCTGAAAACCGCCCATGGGGGTACGGGCCGAGCCCAGAATCACGATTGGATCGTTGTTCATTGCTGTCTCCGATTATTTCGCGGCCATGCGCAACGCGCCGTCGAGGCGGATCACTTCACCGTTGAGCATGTCGTTTTCGATGATATGGCGTACCAACGCTGCGTATTCGCTGGCGCGGCCCAGACGCGGCGGAAACGGCACGCCAGAGGCCAGGGAGTCGCGGACCTCCTGAGGCATACCGGCCATCATCGGCGTTTCGAACACGCCGGGGGCGATGGTCATCACGCGAATGCCGTATCGCGCCAGTTCGCGGGCCGCTGGTAGTGTCATCGCAACCACGCCGCCCTTGGAGGCCGCATAGGCGGCCTGGCCGATCTGGCCGTCGTAGGCCGCGATGGACGCCGTGTTGATGATCACGCCGCGATTGCCCTGCTCGTCCGGCGCGCCCCTGGCAATGGCATCCGCGGCCAGGCGCAACATGTTGAAGCTGCCGATCAGGTTGAGACCGATGACCTTGCTGAAGCTGTCCAGCCCGTGCGGGCCTTGGCGACCCAGGATCTTTTCGCCACTGGCAACGCCGGCGCAGTTGACCAGCCCGTGCAGACCGCCGAAATGCTCGACCGCTGCGTTCACGGCAGCCCGAGCGGCGGTTTCATCACACACGTTGGCCACCACGCCGATGCCGTTCGCCCCCAGCGCTTCGCTGCGTTCGTTCAGCAGTGCTTGATTGATGTCCGCCAGTACCACCTTGGCACCGGCTGCGCCCAGTGCTTCGGCAGCCGCAGCGCCCAGGCCGGACGCACCACCTGTAACCAGGAAGACTTTGCCTTGAATATCCACAGCACGACCTCAAGAAGATGTTGGGTATCGGCAGGCGAATTGCCGGTTCCCGCTGAGTTCATCTTCTTCAGACTGAGGGGTACGGACAATGGTCGTTGCGGGCAATCGCGATGACTGGTTTGGCCAAGTCATTGGAAGTCATGAGGACGGGTAGCGCACTGTGGCGCTCGTGCTCGTCCATGATCGCCAGCAAGCTGGCTCCATGCTAACCGCCCACCGAACCCCTCTCACTGCGCTCTTTCCAGCTCACGGCATGCTGTCCACCTGTTGTTGGTCAAGCCACGTTCTGCAGGGTTTCGTGCCACCGCAGCGCCGTACATTGCCCAAGGTTTTCAAGGCCCAGGTCCTCGAAGAGGGCGCCCAGTCCGGGGCTTCCGTCGCCGGTGTAGCGCGCAGCCACAGGCTCACTGCCGACCTGGTGCATAAATGGATTCGCAAGCAGCGGGAGCCGCTACCGGTCGTGTCTGCAGGATGTGTCCCGGTACCGCTCGGCTTCTTGCCTACCGGGCGCGCAGATTCCGCGGGGCTGACGATACGCATCGAGAGCCCCTGCCACACTGGCAGTCTGCCGGTGCACTGGCCGGTGCAGACAGCGTCAGCATGAGCTCAGCCGCAGCAGACAAGGCATCACGGCGCGCTCTCAGACGTATTGGTAGCGCA
Organism: Stutzerimonas stutzeri; assembly: GCF_024448935.1. GTDB lineage: Bacteria > Pseudomonadota > Gammaproteobacteria > Pseudomonadales > Pseudomonadaceae > Stutzerimonas > Stutzerimonas stutzeri_AO. The sequence goes on along the minus strand of NZ_JAMOIE010000017.1, from coordinate 3,432 downwards.
GCATCCGTTGTTTGAATTTCTCCAGGACAACCTGATCGATCAAGGTCGCGAGAATAGCGATGACCAGAATATTCATCATCACTCCGGCCATGTCGGCAATTTCCCCGGAGTACGCCAGCGAGCGTCCCAGCCCCTGGCCGAAGCCGATCAGCATTTCCGCCGAGATCAACGCCCGCCAGGCATTGCCGAAGGCCAGCTGCGCGCCGGTGATCAGCTCGGGCATCACCGCCGGCAGATAAACCCGTCGCACCAGTTGCCAACGCGATGCGCCCATCACCCGAGCCGCGGCGACCTGGACCGGCTGCACGCTTTCGGTGGCGTTCATGACAGACAATGCCATCGGGAAGAACGCCGCAAGTGCGACCACGACGATGATCGGCAGGTTGCCGAAGCCCATCACGATCAAGAACAGCGGTACCCAGGCGATCGAGGGTATTGACTGAAGTATCACGATGGCCGAACGCAGGATCTCGCGAAAGAAGAACAGTACGCCCCCCAGCAACCCAAATCCGATACCAAACAGCATGGCGAAGCTATAACCACTCCCAAGCCGACTCATGCTGCCATACAACCCTTCACGGAACGCAGGCTCCTGAACGGTGGCAAACAGCCGTTCAAAAACCACGGGAATGCCTGGCATCAGAAACGCCGGCAGGCTCCATGCCGCGATTTGCCAGATCAGCAGAATGAACAGAATCGCCAACACCACGGCGAGGTACTTCTTCGGACCGGTCAGACGACGTCCCTGGCTCATCAGCGCCCTACCTCCGTCTTGATGCCTAACAACCGAAGGATTTCGCGCCGCTCAGCGGCGAACTCGGAAAGATCGTGGCTCTTCTCGCAATGGATGAAGTTGAACGTTTTCAGCACCTTCGCTGGGCGGGCGCTGAATACCAGCACGTGATCGGCCAGGTACAACGCCTCGTCAACGTCATGGGTGACCAACAGCACCGTGGGTTGATGCTCATCGATCAGCTCACGCAGTACATCCTGCAGCGCCATGCGCGTCAGTGCATCGAGCGCACCGAAGGGTTCATCGAGCAGCAACACTTCCGGCTTGGCAATAAACGCGCGAGCCAGTGCCGTGCGCTGACGCATGCCGCCGGACACCTGATGCGGGTAATAATGTTCGAATCCATCCAGGCCGACCCGGGCGAGCCAGGCCTTCGCCTGCTCGAACGCATCGGCCTTGGAGATTCCTTGAAGTTCCAACGCCATGGCCACATTGGCCTGCAGCGAAAGCCAGGGATACAGCGCATGCTCCTGGAAAACCAGCGTACGCCGGGGGCTTGGGCCAGGGATCTTGTCGCCATCGGCGAGCACCCGCCCTGCGGTTGGTTTTTCAAGTCCGGCAACCAGGTGCAGCAAGGTTGATTTCCCACAACCAGAAGGCCCAACGAGGGCGACCAACTCGCCCTGGGCGAACTCGCCGCTGAAGCCCTTGATGACTTCCAGCTGGCCAAAACGCTTGTCTACTTCTTCAAACCTGAGTTGCATATCGCTTTGAAGACCTCAAGAACTGCCCGATCAGCGGGCGGAATGACACTGCCCGGCACGGTGGCCGGGCAGTGTGGAACAATGTGCAGCGGTTTACAGCTCGCGTGCTTCTTGCCAGGACAAGTCGAGAATGGCGCTGGTATCGAATGGCTTGCCATCGCGAGTCTTCAGCGAGCCGAGTTCCTGAAGGATATCGGCCAGTTCCTGAATACGCGCCAGATCATCAGTGCCAAGCTTGGCACCGAAGGTCTGGGTTGCGATGGCCTCTTCGATCACGAGCTCACGGGACAGCTCACCGCGATTGAGCGTCTTTAGCGTCGGCTCGGCGATAAAATAATCAGCAATCAGTTTGGCGGCTTCTGCCGGCTGATTCTCTAACAATTCAATCGCGTCACGTTGGGCGTCCAACGACTGCCAGACCGCCTCCTTGCGCTTTGTCAGGGTGTCCCCAGCGGTAATCACCACCATGCAGGGAAATGGCCAAACCTCGCCGATCTCGTAGATCTGTTTGACCGGCGCCACCAGCTGGGCGATCCGATCATAGGGCTCGAAGAGAAACGCCGCATCGGTACGACCTGAGACGAGGGACTGGACCGCAACGGCCGGGCTGGTACCCATGATGTTGACATCGCTGGGTGCCAACCCCGCGGCCTTCAAGGTGACGCCGCGCAATACCGCATCGGCAGTACTGCCTTCTTTCTGCGACGCCAGAATCTTGCCTTTCAGGTCAGCGATCGTCTCGATGCCGGTTCCTTCGCGGGCCACGATAGAGTGATAGCCCTGCTGGGCGCCGCCGACCACCTTCAGATCAGCGCCCTTCGACGCCCAGGCCACCGCGTTGGTGAACCCAAGCACACCGGTGTCCAACTGGCCGCCGATGATGGCCTTGATCAGATCCGTACCGGAACTGAATTCAACCAGCTCGACGTCCAGGCCGTGCTTTTTGTAGAAGCCGCCCTCGTAGGCAACCATCGCCTGGGCATCGTCCATCACCCGGATATAGCCGACTTTGAATTTTTCCTGAGCCTGCGCAAAAGCGCTCAGCAACAGCAGTGCGGGAACCAACCAGTGTTTTGCCTTCATGATCGACCTCAAGTAGATAGGCAGCGCCGAGCTTATAACCAAACGAGCAATAAATACATCAGTTTGGTTATTAGTGTCTTATGACTTAGAACTTTACATGAAGTCCGGCTTGCTAGGCACTACCTAGGGGCGATAAGCGGTAAACTAGAAGTTATAAAGCACAAGATTGTCGCAAGAATTGCTTTCGGCCCAGATTGCCGACACGTCAGAGGACGATCGTCTTCCGACCGGCCAGCGCGTGTGCAAGCGTGCCCCCATCGACGAGATCAAGCTCACCGCCAAGCGGCACCCCGTGCGCGATGCGGCTGAGGGTCAACCCTTTCGGTATCAAAAGCTGAGCAATGTAATGCGCAGTAGCCTCGCCTTCAACGGTGGGGTTGGTGGCCAGTATCGCCTCGCTGAAATTGCCCTCAGCCACTCGTCCGAGCAGTTCGGGGATGCCTATTGCCTCTGGCCCTAGACCATCGAGCGGGGAGAGATGCCCCTTGAGTACGAAATAGCGGCCACGAAAGCCGGTCTGCTCCACTGCGAACACATCCACAGGGCTTTGCACGATGCACAGCAAGGCATCGTCCCGTCGCGGATCAGCGCACTGCGGGCAGAGCTCTTCCTCACTCAACGTGCGGCACCGGCGACAGTAACCCACCTCCTCCATCGCACGTGCAAGCGCCTGAGCCAACCTCAGCCCGCCGCTGCGGTCGCGCTCAAGCATCTGCAAAGCCATGCGCTGGGCCGTTTTTTGCCCTACGCCAGGAAGAATGCGCAATGCATCAATGAGTTGGCGAATTAACGGGCTGAAAGACATGGGGTCACCAGATTGAGGAGCAAGGGTTGTTCATTACGAGGCGGTAC
>NZ_JAMOIE010000016.1 GCF_024448935.1 Stutzerimonas stutzeri | reverse complement strand
ATAGCGCAGCAAAGGCGGTGGCAACTTCCAGCCGAAGCGGTGTTCCAGAGCGGTGCGCAGGTTTTTCTCCAGCATCAGCCAGAGCCAGCTCAACAGCATCAAGGCGGCGATGACCTTGGCCAGCCCGGCGTGGCGCTCGACCAGCACAAAACTGGCCAGGCCCGAACAGAAACCAAAGAGTGCAACGGTGCCGGGGTAGCGGCGAATCAGCCGCGAGGCCAGCTCGAACAGGCTCGAGAGGCGGGACTTCAACGACATGTCGACTTCACAGTGAGGGGGGTCTCCGATTGATACGAGGCAGACGCCGAACGAGCGAGGGGCTCATCCTTGGTCTGTAGGCAGTCTATTGTGCTTGTGTTCCGGCGCTGCCGTTCAGGCATCGCAGCGGCTGATTATGCCGAGCTGCGGGAGATCGGAGGGATTGCCTGATCGATGGCCGCGCACAAGCGATCATAGGCGCGGGCGGTCTCCGGCGTCAGGCGGATCAGTGGTAGATCAATGGTCTGGCAGAGCGCATCGACGAACGCATTGGCCTCGTCAGGCTGCTCCATTTCGATGGCGCAACGGGGCGTCAAGGTCTGCGGGTCGCACAAGAGGAAATCGAACCGTGCCGCAGAGATGCGGTTGACCGCCTGATACCAGGGCGCACGCCGCGGAACCGCTGTGACTTCGACCACATCGGCGACACGCACCTTGCATAGAATCAGGAAGCGCTCACCCACGGCTTGCTGCAACAGGGCCAGTAATTCCTGCTCGCTCGGCTGGAAAAACGGCTGTTGCAGCCTATAGGGCATGCGCAGCGCCGGGTGGTTGTACTGGCGCTGCTTGATAAAAAAGACCAGCGCAAAGCAGACGAATGCCACTAGCACCAGAGCCAGGAAACTCATCATCGAGCGGCCTCCGGCACTGACGGAGGCGAGCTTGCAGAAACGAGCCATGACGGCATGAAAGTGCTCCGGTACTGCGGATGTACCTATTGGAGGAGGCGCCCCCGGCGAAGTTCGTTACACCGGGAACGCCTTTCAGCGCTGCGAACTCCGCACTTGGAGTGCTCGGGACAGTTATACCCTATATCTGTTGAGTGTTTTGTGGATAACCTTGGGGTCAACAGCGCAGCGCCCCAAGCTGTACCGCTTTCAATCGCCTGGTCAACTTTTGATCACGCCGCCACTACACGTGAAAACACACAACCAAACGGATTTGCCATCTCGAAACAGGCCCATTCGCAGTTTTCGTACGTCTGCATAACGGGAGCTTTGGACTTATCCCCGATTGCTGTGGAGGGTGCTGTGGATAAACGTGGGTTAACCCTACCAAAACGCCATCGCATCTGGGCTGTAGCGGATAGGTCGTTTTTCATACAGCGGTACGGCGGGCAATCGGGTCAATAGCTCGGTGCCAGATGAGGCGGCAGTGCCCAGCGCGTCGCAGCGCTGGTTATGCAAACCAGCCTGGTCGCTTCCCGCCGGCATGCCCGTTGGCTTTTGTTGATCGCTTCGGTAGGCCTTGTGCCAAACTTATCCCCTCAGTCTGTGCAAGCTTCTGTGTATAACCTATTGGTGGCTTTCGCGAGCAGGCGCTGTTGCTGGGGTTGCGGGCCCTGATCAAGAACTGATCAGCTGGCGCCTGGGTAGGGTTAAGTAGTTGTTACGCCGGATATTTTGCTTGACAGCGGCTGCGTGGTGAGAGCTGGAAGCGCGGCCGTTTATTGTTCAGTATTACTGTGGGGCTCTCTGTGGATAACATGGGGAAACGAAGCGCCAGGGCGCGCCACGACTGGTGCATAGCGGGTTGGTCGTAAAATGAACAACCGGGGCCGAGGACATTGCCGCCCATTGGCAGCAGATCTGCAATTTCGACAACGCGGCGCATCCGGCCGACAACATGGAAGCGTTGAAGGAAATGATGGCGACCCTGCAGCCGTACGCCGGTCAAGCTGCTGGCCGCTGCGGTCGCTTGAGCTGCAGAAGCGCCTGGCACGCGCCTGCAGCTCAATGAGCGTGTTTCGTATCAGGCGGTTGGCCCGGCGGCTGCCGGCTCCGGTAACAGGCGCAAGGCTTTTGCCCGAGCCTGGGTCAGATTGCGTACGTAGTACAGCTGTCCTTCAAGCGGGTGAATGCCGGCGCGGCGCAGCTTGAGTCGTAACCGGACATTGCTGCCGGACAGAATCAACGCGATGCCTTGCTTGCGGTAGTCCAGTAGAACGTTTTCCAGCGCTGCCAGGGCGGTCATGTCCATCATCGGCACGCCGCTGATGTCGACGATGACGATTTTCACGTCTGGATTGAAGCGCCGCAGCACGCTCACCGCCTTTTCGGTCGCGCCGAAGAACAGCGGGCCACGAATCGCATAGGCAGCGACGTGCTCGGGCAGGTCTCGGAAGACGGGGTTTTGCCCAAGATTCAGGCGGGTGGTGTCGGTCAGCTCGCTCATGCGTTTGATGAACAGCCCGGCCGCGAGCAACAGCCCCACGCCCACCGCCAGCACCATGTCGAACAGGACGGTCAGGCTCAGGCAGGTCAGTAGTACCAACACATCGCTGCGCGGTGCTATTCGCAGTGTCTTGAAGACGTGCGGTGCTTCACTCATGTTCCAGGCCACCATCAGCAGCAGCGCCGCCAGGGCGGCCATCGGCAGATAGCTGAACAGCGGTGCCAGCCAGAGGATGGCCACCAGCACCACGCCTGCGTGAATGATCGCCGCCAGTGGTGAGAACGCGCCGGCGCGTACGTTGGTGGCGGTGCGCGCAATGGCGGCGGTCGCCGTGATGCCACCGAACAGCGGAGCGACCAGGTTGCCGATGCCTTGGCCCAGCAGCTCGGCGTTCGGGTCGTGGTTGCCGCCGGCCATGCCATCGGCGACCACCGCACAGAGCAGCGATTCGATGGCGCCGAGCATGGCGATGGCGAATGCCGGCGCCAACAGTTGGTGAAACAGCTCGAAGCTCAGCACCAGCGGTTGACCCTCAGGGCCGGGCAACAGCCATGGCCAGGCGAAATCCGGGAGGAACGGTGGAATGCCGGGGTGCACCACATCCCCGACTACATAGCTGAAGCGCTCACCAAGTGTGGCGACCGTAACGCCGGCCGATTCCAGCGCCATTGCGGCGAGTGCACCCACGACGAGGGCAACCAGATGGCCTGGCACTTTGGGCACCAGACGCGGCCAGACGATCAGGACGCCCAGGCAAAGCAGGCCGACAAGTGCGTCACCCAACTGCGCGCTGGGCAGGGCACGCACCAGCAAGCTGAGCTGTTCCACATAATGTTGCGGCTGCTCGGTCAATGTCAGCCCGAATATATCCTTGAACTGGAGAGTCGCGATGACGATGCCGATGCCTGCAGTGAAACCAAGCGTGACGGGGTAGGGCACAAAGGCGATCAGCCTACCGGCACGCAACAGCCCGAGCGCGATCAGGATCAGCCCGGCGAGCATGGTGCAGAGCAGCAACCCGCCGAGGCCGAATTGCTGGGTAATCGGCAGGAGGATGACGACGAAGGCTGCGGTAGGACCGGATACGTTGAACCGCGAGCCTCCGGTCAAAGCGATCAGCGGCGCGGCGATCAGCGCGGTATACAGGCCATGTTGCGGTGCGACACCCACTGCGATCGCCAGTGCCATGGCAAGTGGTATGGCAATGATTCCAACCGTCAATCCCGCCACGATGTCGCCGCGCAGCTGCCTGCCACCGTAGCCCGCTCGCAGTGTGTGACGCCAGGCGGCGAACAGCGGCGGAACGTTCATGCCAGGCACTCCTTGGCGCAATAAAGTGCCAGTATAAGCACAGGCCCCGGCAGGGGCGAGCGCAACTTCGGCAGCAAATCGAGGACTTTCGCGTACGACCTTGGTCGCAAAGGCGTCTAGTGCGTTGAGTGCGTTCGCCTCGCAGAGTAAACTGCCGCCCCCGAAAGGCCCCGTCGAGTCGGAGAAACCATGCGCAAAGACAAGAAAAAGGTGAACGGCGAGGAAGTCAGCGACGAGTCCATCAAATTGTTTCTCGAGCCGGAACCGGCTGACGACACGCCGCCTTCGTTGCACAAGCTGATCAAGGCGTATCGCGGTTTGCGGGTCGATGATTTCGAGCGTTTTCTCGGATTCTTTGTCCAAGCCGGGTATGACCTGAATGCGAAGGATGCCAAGGGGCAGGACTTCGTAGCCTTGATTGCGGATCAGCGCCAGGCCGAGCCCTATATCGAGCTGGTCGAGGCCGCGCGCGGCTCAGCTCGTCTGTAACCGTCGAACTTCACGCATGACCTGGCTGAGCAATCAGCAGCGGCAATAGCTTTTCTCGCTGCACGCGTCCCGTAGAGCCCAGGCCTGTCGCCCCGCTCCGGGAAGCTTCGGAGCGAGAGGGAGAAGGCCAAAAGCCGTTCTCCCGACAGCGGACAGGCACCCTGCGGTGGCTGTCTTCGGGCACAAGCCCGAGCAGCGGTATGGAAACCTCCTCCGTTTCCAGCCGCCTGGCTGGTGGTTCTACACGATCGCGTACTGCGGTCGTGACAGTTTAATGCTGTGATTCTGGAGAACGCGTTAATGACGCAACACGATAGCGAAGCCGTGGATTTGGTGCTGGTGGGAGCCGGCATCATGAGTGCGACTCTGGCAGTACTGCTCAAGGACCTCGATCCCGACATCAAGCTGGAAATTGTCGAACTGCAGGAGTCCGGCGCCGTCGAAAGTTCGAATCCCTGGAACAACGCCGGCACCGGCCACGCCGGGCTGTGTGAATTGAACTACACGCCGGACACTGGCGGTCCGATCGATATCAAGAAAGCTGTCACCATCAATACCCAGTTCGAGGTTTCCAAGCAGTTCTGGGCCTACCTGACGGGCCGTGAAGGCTTCGGCAGCCCCCGCGACTTCCTCAATGTCGTGCCGCATCTGAGCTTCGTCCGCGGCAGCAAGAACATCGACTACCTCAAGCGCCGCTTCAATGCGCTGAAAGCCCATCATGCCTTCGAAAACATGGTCTACAGCGAAGACCGTGCCACGATGGAAGAGTGGATGCCGCTGATGATGCCAGGCCGTCCGGTCGACGAGCCGATCGCCGCCACCCGCGCCATGAACGGCACCGACGTCAACTTCGGTGAACTGACTCGGCAGATGCTCGAATACCTCGCGGCCAAGCCGGGCGTGAAAATGTCCTATTTCCAGAAGGTCATTGGCCTCGAGCGCAGCGGCAAGGGCTGGCGCGTGGAAATCAAGAACACGCGCGACGGCAGCAGCCGTGAGCTCGAGGCCGGCTTCGTCTTCCTCGGTGCTGGCGGCGCAGCGCTGCCGCTGCTGCAGATGTCCGACATCGAAGAAGGCAAGGGTTACGGCGGCTTCCCGGTCAGCGGTCAGTGGCTGCGTTGCGACAATCCGGAGATCGTCAAGCAGCATCAGGCCAAGGTCTACAGCCTGGCTGCAGTAGGCGCACCGCCGATGTCGGTTCCGCATCTGGATACCCGTGTCGTGAACGGCCAGAAGTCGCTGCTGTTCGGGCCGTACGCCGGCTTCACCACCAAATTCCTCAAGCATGGGTCGCCGCTCGACCTGCCGCTGTCGATCCGCCCGAGCAATCTCAAGCCGATGCTGGCCGTGGCGCGCGACAACATGGACCTGACGCGCTACCTGATCAAGGAAGTCCGGCAATCCATGAAAGACCGTCTTGAAACCCTGCGCGGCTTTTACCCTGAAGCCAAGGCAGAAGACTGGCGCCTGGAAGTGGCCGGGCAGCGCGTACAGATCATCAAGAAGGACCCGAAGAAGGGCGGCATCCTGCAGTTCGGCACCGAGTTGGTGTCGGCCAAGGATGGTTCGATCGCCGCACTGCTGGGCGCGTCTCCAGGTGCCTCGGTTACTGTTTCGATCATGCTTGACCTGATCGAGCGTTGCTTCCCCGAGCAGGCGAAGAGCGAAGCCTGGAGCCGTAAGCTCGCCGAAATATTCCCGGCGCGGGAGAAGGTTCTCGAAGCCGATGCTGCGGTCTACCGCGAGGTCGTCTCGAGAGTCGACAAGCGTCTGGGGCTGGCCGACTAGCCGTCAAGACGCGATGTAAGCAAGCCGCGTTGGTTAGGGCTGCGCGGCTTTTTTTAGGCGTGCGGGATGGGGTCGGAACGCTGCCGTAGGGCTGCTTGAAGCAGTGGCTTACCGATCCAGCCGAGACGAATTTCCGCAATCTAGACCCAGGGTTCACCATGAGGGCGCTCATTGGCCGTCAGCAGCATGCGGCAGCGATCCTGGTTGCCCGGAAGGGCGTAGTGACGCGGTGGCTGTTGTCGAAGCAGGGTTTTGAAGAAAGACATGACCAGGCGCTCGTAGGGCTGCTCGCTGTTATCACACCCTGAGGTTACGGTTGCATGAATGGAACGTGGCCGACCTGCAGGCGGTCTTTAGGGGATCACTGTCAGGCGGTTGCGGTGCTGGTTATACTGCGCGCCACCCATCCCTAACCTGGAGTAAGCAGCATGCTGAAACGCCTGTTGTTCAGCCTCGCCGTCGCGTCAGCACTGGTGCTCGCCGGTTGTGCCCACAGTCCTCAACAGCTCGACCCCAGTCCCAAACTCACCGATACCATCAATCCCGTCGGGCAAGGGCAACCGGTAGCAGTGCGTGTGGTTGACGGTCGCCCATCTGCAACCTTGGGCACCCGTGGCGGCCTGTATCCGGAGACCAGTGCGGTGATCGTGCCGAAAGAAAAAATCATTCCCAAACTGCAGGCCCAGGCCGAAGCGGCGGTCCGGTTGCTGGGGTTCACTCCGTCGGCCAATGCCTACAACGCGCCGCAACTGACCCTGACCCTGGCTGAACTGAAGTACCAGTCGCCGAAGGAAGGCCTGTACGTGACCGAGGCTACCATCGGTGCGACCTTCCGCGTCGAGGTGCAGAACGGCGGTCGCCGCTATACCGGTCGCTACGGCGCTTCTTTGAACCAGCGCTTCGGTATGGCACCGAATGAGCAGACCAACACCAAGCTGGTAACCGAGGTGCTGAGCGATGCGCTGACCCGCACCTTCCGCGACCAGAATATTGGTCAGGTGCTGGCGCAGTGAGCCGCAACTAGCCCAGACGGTCATTTGCGACAGAACAGAACCGCGCCCTTTGGCGGGGGTTTTGTTTCGGTGCGCCCGGCAGGGCGCATCCACCAAGGTGTAAAAGCCCCCTGCACACTCGGCGCGGGGAAGTGCATAAGCCAACAATCGAGACGGAACCGGTCTGCATAAATGGCGCAAATACACGGCAGATTGCCATCGCTTGGTTGTGTTCCGTTCTGTCGGAAACTGGCTGGGCCGGCAGTGCCGCTCCGGTAGCCTCCGCTGCCCTCGGTTCGGCCGCCCAGGCCTGTATGTTTTCGCCCCAACGGAGAATGCGGTTGTTGCTTGATTTTGATTATTCGACGCTGGCGAGGGTCGCGCCTCTGGTCAATTCACTGGCCTTGCTGATCGCGCTCAGCGGTGCCTGGCTGTTGCTGGCGACGCGCTGGCGTCGGCAACTGTCGAGCGCCGAGACCTCCCTTGCGGGCTCTCGTCTCTCCGCTGCTGAGCAAGGTGGCGTGGCAGCTACCCGGCGTCTTGACCGCTTTTTCTATGGCTTTGGCTTCAGCAGTCTGGGGCTGGCCTGCCTGCTTTCGTCGTTGACCCGGCTGACCTGACGGCCAGTCGGGCTTGTGCCGCGTCTTAGAGACTCAAGCCAGCTTTCAATCGGTACTGGTTACGCACCGGCATGGCGTATTGCTGGATGAGGTGGGGCTGCTGCACGCTTGGGCATGCCGCGAGGCGCTTGCCCCATTCGGCCTCGGCGCGTTCGATTTCCGCACGGCTGAACAGCTCGCTGAGCTCGGGTATCGCCAGCGCCGGGTCGCGATTCTGCCACATCCGATGCGCCAGGAAATTCACCGGAAACAGACGGTAGTCCGTCAGGATCTGCCGGTCGATAGCGGCCGCCAGTTGCTTTGCATCCTCGGGTACCTCGTTGATTGGTGTACCGAAGCTGACATGCACCCGACCTTTGTAGCCGGTGATGCCGAGGGCGATGCTGGTGTCATCCTCGCCAGGCGCCTTGGTGTAGCTGCCGGTGCTGGCCCGAATGTAGAGCTCGCGTGCCTTGGCCTGATCGCAGGGGTCGTACTCATAGCTGATCGAAACCGGTGTCGGTTGCAGGGTCGCCAATACGTCGGAAAAGGGTTCGTCCTTGCGGCTCATGTGCAGCATTTTCAGAATTGCCGAATCGGTACGATCGTCTCCGTCCTTGGCCCGCCCTTCGGCCTGGGCAATCCAGATCGACTCGCCATCGTTGCGGATCGAGTGGTTGATGTAGGCGGAAAGCAGCTGGTAGGCCGCGAGCTTTTCACGTCTACCTGTGACCGAGCGGCGCACGATGAAACTCTTGTTCAGCCGCATCAGGTCGCTGACGAAGGGTCGCTGCAGCAGATTGTCGCCAATGGCGATGCGCGGTGTGCGCATCTTGGCTTGAAATACTGCATAGTTGACAAAAGCCGGGTCCATCACGATATCGCGGTGGTTGGCGATGAACAGATAGGCGCAGCCCGGCCGCAGTTTTTCCAGCCCGGAATAGGTGATGCCATCCGTGGCGCGCTCGATGGTGCGGTCGAGGTACATCTCGATTCGCGCCTGCAGCGTGTCGATCGAATGGATAGTGGCGAATTCGCGTCGCAGTCGTTGCGCTATGAGAGGTTTGAGCATCCAGCCCATTGGACCGGCCAGCCGCGGGAAGCGGAAGTGCGCCAGAATATCGAGGAATTCCCGGTCGGCGAACAGTCGCGCCATGACAGCAGGGACCTCGGCATCGGCGTAGGGTCGGATGCCTTCGAATTCGTCCATCATGTTCTCTGTTAGGGTAACAAACTGGATAACCCAGTCACTCAAAGGGTCAAAGTTAGGTCTGTGGATGCTTGGTCGCGATCACCGCTGGCTAGGATAAAACCATGTTGCACTGGTCGGGCCCGCGGATAAATGCGCCCTGGGGCATCTCTACAGAATCCGGACGGCGATTATAGCGGCAAGTCACGCAGGAGACGTTGATGCTGGAATCACAGGACTACCAATGCCCCTATTGCGGCGAAGGGGTGGAGGCGTTACTTGATCTGAGCGGTGGCGATCAGCAGTACATCGAAGACTGCTCGGTCTGTTGCCGGCCGATCATGTTCGATCTGCGTACCGATGGCAGCGATTGGCAGCTCGATGTTCGGCGGGAGGATGACTAGATGCAGCGCATATACGAGCCGCGTGATCTGCTCGAGGCGGAGATGCTACGCGGCATGCTGCTCGCCGAAGGTGTCGACGTGCATCTGAATGGGCGACATCTGATCGGTGCGGTCGGCGAGTTGCCTGTGGCCGGTTTGCTCGGGCTGATGGTCGCCGATGCTGAAGCTGATCGCGCGATGCAGTTGATTGCTGCGTACAATGGCGCCGAACCGCTGCCCGGCGACGAGCCGGAAAGCTATCCGGGCGAACTCATCTGCTGAATGCCATCCGAGTGACGTCGCGGTAGCTGGCATTCGGCCCCTTTTCCCATCGAGTCCTTTGTTCATGTGCGGCCGCTACGCCCTGTTTCGCTGGAATCCAGCCTTTGCCGCGCTGCCCGGTTTCCCCGTCGATCAACAACCGCACTGGAGCCTGGCGCCCGGCGCCTCGGTGCTGCTGCTGCGGCAGGTCGAAGCTGCGCTGCAGCTGAGTCGCGCGCGCTGGGGGCTGACCCCGGCGTGGCTGAGCGATTTCACCCGGACCCCGGCGCAGGCGCGGGTAGAAACCCTGGCCAAGCAGCCGATGTTTCGCGACGCCTATCGCTTGCGCCGTGGCGTGCTGCCAGCCAACGGCTTTTATGAATGGCGCGGCACCGCGCGCAAGCGGCCCTATTGGATGACCGGAGAAGATTCGCTGATCTATTTCGCGGCGATCTGGGAAGCCTATCCGGTACAGGGTCATACCTATCTCAGTGCGGCGGTGGTGACGCGTCCAGCAGCGAACCAGCGCCGTCCGCTGATGCTGGATCAGACCGGCATGACCGCCTGGCTCGATCCGCAGACCCCTCCCGAAGCGCTGCAGGCGCTGCTGGCCGCACCGCAGCCGGCGTTACGTGAGCGTCCCCTGGCGACCTTGGTCAATGACCCCATGCTCGATGCTCCGGAGTGCCTGACGCCGGTGAACTAGCCGCAGGCCAGGTACATCGAATGGGAGCGGCGTTGGGCGATGCTGCCGGAAGCGTGTGACTTGGGTGGCAGCGTCAGCAGTCGGTTGCTCGGCCGCCGGGCTCGCTCTAGCATATGGCGCAGAATCCACGGGAGACGCGACATGCTCAAGCGGCATCCATTAGCTATTTTTCTGGCGGCCGCCGTGCTCGCCGGTTGTCAGGCCGTCAATACCACCAGTGGCGGTGCGGTCGGGGTCGATCGCAAACAGTACATGTTCAGCATGTTGTCGACCGAGCAGGTCAACCAGATGTACGCCCAGTCTTATCAACAGACCCTGAGCGAGGCCTCTGAGAAAGGTATGCTCGAAACAAGCAGCGCGGTCAGCAAGCGCGTCAATTCCATCGCCCGGCGGTTGATCGCCGAGGTCCCGGCGTTTCGCCCGGATGCGGCGCAGTGGGACTGGGAGGTCAATGTGATCGACAGCCCGGAACTGAACGCCAACTGCGGCCCGGGCGGCAAGATCATCTTCTATACCGGGCTGATCGAGAAACTTAACCTGACCGACGACGAGATCGCGGCGGTGATGGGGCACGAGATCGCCCATGCGCTGCGTGAACACGGCCGCGAGGCGATGTCCAAGGCTTATGGCGTGCAGATGGCGACACAGATCGGTTCGGCCTTCGGGGTTGGCGATGGCAGTTTGCAGCTCGCCAATATGGGCGTCGAATACCTGATGACGTTGCCCAACAGCCGCAGTAACGAAAACGAGGCCGACCTGATCGGATTGGAATTGGCGGCGCGCGCCGGCTACAACCCGAACGCGGCGGTTAGCCTGTGGGAGAAGATGGCAGCGGTCGGCGGCTCCGCTCCGCCGGAGTTTCTCAGCACCCACCCGTCATCGGGTAGTCGCACGCAGGCACTGCAACAAACCATTCCGAAGGTGATGCCGCTGTACCAGCAGCGACGCTGAGGCCTGCAGCTGTCATCGCCCAGGTCAGGTCGATGGCAGCGTTAGCGGGATCGGGCTGTCCATGCCCAGCTGTTTGCGAGCGCTTTCGAGGTCGAACAGGGTATTGATTTCCTCGATATCGCCGCTCGGATTGAGTGTCCAGATCGACATCGCGGCGACCGTGAGGATCTTGCCGCTCGGTGCGAGGCCAAACACGGGTTTCTCCAGCGTTCCGAACAGGGTGCTGGAGGTCACGACGCGGTTACCTTCGCTGAGGCAGTCGTCTACCGCGACTTCCAGGTCCGGAATGGCCTGGCGGATTTCCCGCACGATCAGACCGAAACCGGTACTGTTGACTGGCTGCGAGATGAACGAACTGCTGTAGCTGAAGTAACGGCTCTGCAACTGTTCAGCCAATGCCAGTCGACCCTTGCTCCAGCTCAGGTCGATATGCTGCCGAACCCGCCGTTTTCGTTCCTCAGGTGACATGTCGCCTGCTCCCCTCGAGTGCCGCCAGAAGGCGGTGAAGACGCACTCTAACAGCACCCGTGGTGAGGCAATTTGCGCTGCGTATCAGACTGGAAGCATGCCGCTCAAGGTCAGGCCCTGATAGATCGCATACAGCGCCAACGCGGCGAAGCCGACGGCGGCAACACGGCGAATCAGGGTGAGCGGCATGCGGTCGGCGGCGAAATTGCCGGCCAGTACCACCGGCACATTGGCGATCAGCATGCCGAGCGTGGTACCGATGATCACCAGGATGAAATGGGGGTATTGCGCAGCGAGCATGACGGTCGCGACCTGGGTCTTGTCGCCCATTTCCGCCAAAAAGAATGCGATCAGCGTCGCCACGAAGGGGCCGAAGCGGCGCCCGCGAGAAGCTTCTTCTTCCTCGAGCTTGTCGGGAACCAGCGTCCACAGCGCGACGGCGGCGAAGGAGGCGGCGAGAACCCAGCTGAGGACGGCGGGTGAGACCAGCGATGAAACCCAGTTGCCGATGGCTCCGGCAGCCGCATGATTGACCAGCGTGGCCACCACGATGCCCCAGATGATGGGTAGCGGTCGCCGGTAGCGGGCAGCCAGCAGCAGGGCGAGCAACTGTGTTTTGTCGCCGATCTCGGCGAGTGCGACGATCAGGGTGGGGATGTAGAACGATTCCAACGGACTTCCTTGCGGGGGCGGGTCGACTAATCACCATGACACGCACCGCCTGCCCGCCCCGGGTCAGGTGTACGTGTCATGGGTCTTGTCAGACCAGGCGAGGCTGCGTGAGCAGGCCGCGCGGGTCGCATGCGCCATGGTCTGTGGACCAAGTATGTTGACACATGCCGGGCGGGCTGGGTGCGCGCCGGAGACTACTCCCCCAGGACGGGCGCGAGTTTGCCCGCGCGTGGCGCGTTGTGCAAGTCGGTCAGGCACGCTGCGCGCGGTAGAGGCGGAAGCCGTCGGCAGTGACCAGCGTTTCGCAGCGGCCCAGATGCGCTTCAATCAGCGGGGGATACTTGAGAAATGCATTGGCCACCAGCCTTAGCTCACCACCGGGCCGGATGTGGCTGGCAGCACGTTGCAGCAATGCCTCGCTGGCCCCGTAGTGGGTGTGTACTCCCTGGTGAAACGGCGGGTTGCTGATGATCGCCGCGCAGTTTTCCGGAGCGGCGTCGATGCCGTCGCCAGCGATCACCTGAGCCTGTAACCCATTGGCGGCGAGGGTCATGCGGCTGCTTTCGACAGCGAACGCATCGACATCCAGCATCACCACTTCGCTCTCTGGATAACGTTTTTTCAGCGAGGCGCCAACGATGCCCGCGCCGCAGCCGAAATCCAGCAGCTTGCCGGCGGGCAGTCCATCGAGTTGATCCAGCAACAGGGCGGTTCCGCGATCGAGACGACCATGGCTGAACACGCCTGGCAAGCTGACGATCTGCAGCGGTCCGTCCACAAGCGAAAGCTCGAAGCGTTGAGCCAGGGTCGCCAGTTCCGGAGCTGGCGGGCTGTGTGTGACCTTGACCTGCCAGAGCTGGCAGTGCCGGGCACTGTCGAGCTTCCGCGCTTCGCCGAGTGGGGTCAGTTGTTTCGCGGCGCGTTCCACGCCGGCACGTTTCTCACCCACTAGATACAGCAAGCGGCCCGGCAATCTGGCAGCCAGTGCATTGAGCAGATAATCGGTCAGTTCTCGTGACTTGGGCAGAAACAGAACGGCACTATCGAATGGAGCCGTGGGCGGCTCGACAGCAAATGAGCAACGACCGGCAAAGCGAGTCTGCAGGCTGTGCTGTTCTCCGGCGTGCCAACTCCAGCCGACGGCGCCCGGTAGCTGTCCAAGCAGATCGTCAGCCGGTAGCCCGGCGAGCAGCAGGTCACCACTGAACAGTTCGGCCTGGCGCAGCAGTACTTCGCTTCGAGGATCCATGATGCCTCCGGACAAAAGCTGGCGAGCTTAGCAGCCTTGTCGCCGGCTGCAGAAGCGTCAGCCCACCTGACGCTTCGGGGTACCAGCGAAGAAGGCTTCGGCATTCTCGCGCAGCTGGCCCACGATGCGCTGTCTGGCTTCGCGACTTCCCCAGGCACTGTGGGGCGTCACGATCAGGCGCGGTACGTCTGCAGCCAGCAGCGGGTTATCATTGCTGGGTGGTTCGCTGATCAGCACATCGGTGGCGGCGCCGCCCAGGTGGCCGCTGCGCAGGGTGTCGGCCAGCGCCTGCTCGTCGATCAGGCCACCCCGGGCGGTATTGATGATGAAGGCTGAAGGCTTCATCAATCGCAACTCGCGGGCGCCGATGAGGTTGCGTGTCTGTTCGGTCAACGGGCAGTGCAGGGTCAGTGCGTCGATCCGCGGCAATAGCTCGTCGAGATCCAGTCGGTTCGGGCGAGGCGGGCGCCCTGGCAGGTTGCCGACCAGCACACGCATGCCCAGCGCCTCGGCCAGTCTGGCGACGGCGCTACCCAGCTCGCCGTGACCGAGCACGCCGAGGGTCTTGCCGGCCAGCTCGACGATGGGGAAATCCAGCAGGCAGAACTGCCCGCTTTCCTGCCAGCGACCGCGGGCCACGGCGGCTTGATAATCGGGTAGGCGCGCAGCCAGCGCGAGCAGTAGCATCAAGGTGTGCTGGGCCACGGTGGCGGTGCCATAGGCCTGGCAGTTGCAGACCGTGATGCCATGCTGTTTGGCGGCGGCAAGGTCGATGTTGTTGACGCCGGTCGCGGCGACCAGTATCAATTTGAGGTCCGGACAGGCGGCGAGCGCTGCTTCGTTCAGCGCCACCTTGTTGACGATGGCGACTTGGGCGCCCTGCAGTCGGTCGACGATTTGTGTTTCCCTTGTCTGTGTATGGCAGGTCAGCTCAGCAAAGGCAGACTGCAAGGGGGCCAGGTCCAGGTCGCCCTGGTCGAGTGGGGATAGATCAAGGAACACGGCGCGGCGATTGCTCATGGACTTTACTCGTATGAATCACTGGGCGAATGTTCCGCCCCGGGGAATAACGGAGTCGCTGGATGTACTGGATGGAATTTCTCACCGTGGCGCTGGTTCACTTGCTCGCCGTCGCCAGCCCCGGACCGGACTTCGCGGTGGTCGTGCGTGAAAGCGTGACCCGCGGTCAGCGCAGCGGCAGCTGGACGGCCATCGGGGTCGGCGCTGGCATTTTGGTCCACGTCGGCTACTCATTGCTCGGAGTCGGTCTGATCGTCTCGCAGTCGATCGTGCTGTTCAACCTGTTCAAGTGGTTGGCAGCGGGTTATCTGTTCTATCTCGGTATTCAGGCGCTACGCGCCAAGCCCGTTGCGGTCGGCGATCTGCCACCGTCCGGCACTGGCGAGACGCAATCTCGCAGGCATGCCTTTACGGTGGGTTTCGTCACCAACGGCCTGAATCCCAAGGCCACGCTGTTTTTTCTGTCACTATTCACAGTGGTTATCGACCCCCATACCCCACTCGCCGTTCAGGCGGGCTATGGGGTATATCTGGCGTTCGCTACCGGCTTATGGTTCTGCCTGGTGGCCTGGCTGTTCAGCCGCTCGCGCGTGCGGGCCGGCTTCGCGCGTATGGGGCACTGGTTCGATCGCGTCACCGGCGCGGTGTTGATTGGTCTTGGCGTTCGGCTGGCGGCAAGCGAGATCGCCTGATTGGCCGAGCCTGCCCTTGCGTGAAGCCTGTCTCTGCAGGTTGAATACCATGAAGCCAGATAGCCTAAGAGCACAACGGTACGGCCCGGTCGCACAAGCGGCCCGCGCCAACAGCTAGCGTGCTGTCTCCATAACATCAATAACAGGAAGCCTTATGTTGCAGACACGAGTGATCAAACCCGCCGCCAACGCCTACCAGTACCCCCTGTTGATCAAGAGCCTGCTGTTGTCGGGGCAGCGTTACGAGCGCACCCGCGAGATTGTCTATCGCGACCAGCTGCGTTTCGACTATCGCACCCTGGGCGAGCGCATTGCCCGGCTTGCCAACGTGTTGACCGCCGCAGGGGTCAAAGCCGGCGACACTGTGGCGGTGATGGATTGGGACAGCCATCGCTATCTCGAATGCATGTTCGCAATCCCGATGATCGGCGCAGTGGTGCATACCATCAACGTGCGGCTGTCACCTGAGCAGATTCTTTACACCATGAATCATGCCGAGGACCGCTTCGTTCTCGTCAATAGCGAGTTCGCGCCGCTGTACCACGCCATCGCCGGCCAGCTGACAACGGTCGACAAGACCCTGCTGATCACCGATGCCGAGGACAAACAGTGCGAATTGCCGAACTGCATCGGAGAGTATGAGAGCTTGCTGGCGGCCGCAGAGGCCAAGTACGACTTCCCGGACTTTGACGAAAACTCGGTGGCGACCACGTTCTACACGACCGGCACCACCGGTGATCCCAAGGGCGTCTATTTCACGCACCGTCAGCTGGTCCTGCACACGCTGGCCGGTGCGGTGACGGTCGGCTGCCGCGACAACCCTCAGCTGATGGCGGCGGGCGACGTGTACATGCCTATTACGCCCATGTTCCACGTACACGCCTGGGGTTTGCCCTATGTGGCGACGATGTTGGGCCTCAAGCAGGTTTATCCGGGGCGCTACGATCCGGAGCTGCTGGTTGAGCTCTGGCGTCGAGAGAAGGTCACCTTTTCTCATTGCGTGCCGACCATCTTGCAGATGCTGCTCAAAGCCAAGGCGGCGCAGGGCACCGACTTTGGCGGCTGGAAGATCATAATCGGCGGCAGTGCGCTCACCCGCGGCCTTTACGAATCGGCTCGGGCATGTGGGATGCAATTGGCGACGGCCTATGGGATGTCGGAAACCTGTCCATTGATTTCCGGTGCCCATATCAACGACGAGCTGCGCAACGCCAGTGAAGACGAACAGACCAGCTACCGCCTCAAAGCCGGGATCCCGGTGGTGCTGGTCGATGCCGCAATCCAGGCGGCTGACGGCAGTTTTCTTCCGGCCGATGGCGTGTCCCAAGGTGAGCTGGTGCTTCGGGCACCCTGGCTGACGCAAGGCTATGCGGGCAATCCGGAGAAGAGTGAAGAACTGTGGGCGGGCGGTTGGCTGCATACCGGTGACGTGGCCACCCTCGACGAAATGGGCAACATCGACATTCGTGACCGCATCAAGGATGTCATCAAGACGGGCGGCGAGTGGATTTCATCCTTGGCGCTGGAAGGGCTGATCAGCCGCCACGATGCGGTGCGCGACGTGGCGGTGGTCGGCGTGCCAGACGAGCGCTGGGGCGAACGACCCTTCGCCTTGCTGGTGCTCAGTGAAGGCAAGCGGCTAGACGCGCGCGCGTTGCAAGCGTTCCTTGAGCCGGCAGTGGAGCAGGGGCAGATCAACAAGTGGGCGATTCCGCAGCAGATCGCGGTGGTCACCGACATCCCCAAGACCAGTGTCGGCAAGCTGGACAAGAAGCGCATCCGGGGCGACATCGCACGCTGGTTGGAGCAGGGCAACAGCGCCATATCGTCCGTCTAGCAGGCTGTTGCAAACAACCTGGGTTGGCAATCCTGCGTTTAAAAGGTCCCCGAGATGCTCATTGCAACAGCAAACTCGATCGCGAGCCCGGTCGATCGCGAGCCCGGTCGATCGCGAGCCCGGTCGATCGCGAGCCCGGTCCGCTTCCTCGGCCCTTTTTGCCTTGTCTTGCCTGCCTCGCCTTCATTTTCGACGGCCTGCTAGGGCTCGCCGTTATCCTGACCGGGCTCCAGCATGCTACGGACCTTGTCTTCGAGGGTCGAGAGGGTGAACGGCTTGGTCAGGACCTGATAGTCGTACGAGGCGTTGCTGCGCTGCAGCACCGAACTCTCGGCGTAACCGGTAATGAACAGCACACGCAACGAAGGGCGTTTTTCCCGGGCGGCATCGGCGAGTTGCCGCCCGTTCATGCCGCCGGGCAGTCCGATATCCGATATCAGCAGGTCCAGGTGTGCGTCGCTGTCGAGAATGCGCAGGCCGCTGGGGCCTTCGGCGGCCTCCAGGGTATTCAACCCCATTTCCTGCAGCACCTCTGTCACCAGCATGCGGACATTGGGTTCGTCATCCACCACCAGAACGGTACGCCCCTCGACCGAAGCGGTTGGCAGGCCCGTACTGGACGGCGCATGCAGGCTGGCCGACTGGCCGTGGTGGCGGGGCAAGTAGATCCAGACGCTGGTTCCTTCGCCCACCGTGCTCTCGATACGCACGCCCCCGCCCGATTGCTTGGCGAAGCCGTAGACCATGGATAAGCCGAGCCCCGTACCTTCACCCAGAGGTTTGGTGGTGTAGAACGGATCGAAGACGTAGCCGAGCTTTTCCTGGGGAATGCCGACGCCGGTATCACGGACGCCGAGTGCGACGTACTCGCCCGATTGCAGGCCGATTTCGTGGGCGAGCGGCTCGTCCAGCCGCAGGTTTTCGCTGATCAGCGTCAACTGGCCACCGTCAGGCATCGCATCGCGGGCGTTGATGGTGAGGTTCAGCAGGGCGTTTTCCAGCTGGTTGGTGTCACAGAGGGTCAGCCAGAGTTGGTCCGACAACTGCATCGAATAGCGCACCATTGGCCCAATGGTGCGTTGCAGCAGCTCCATCATCCCTTCTATCAGGGTGTTGAGATCGGTGGGGCTGGGATCGAGCGTCTGACGCCGTGAAAAAGCCAACAGGCGGTGGGTGAGCGCGGTCGCCCGAGTGGCAGAGGTCAGCGCGCTGCGGATGTAACGCTGCAGATCATCGGTGCGGCCCTGGTCCAGGCGAACCGACAAGAGTTCAAGCGAGCCGATCACGCCCGCCAGGAGGTTGTTGAAGTCATGCGCCAGGCCGCCAGTCAACTGGCCGACCGCTTCCATTTTCTGCGATTGCCGCAGTGCTGCCTCGGTCTTGGCGCGCGCTGCGACTTCGGCATTGACGCGCTGCTCGAGGGTTTCGTTGAGGCGATGCAGCGCTCGTTCGGTACGCTTGTGCTGAGTGATGTCGAGACAGGCTCCGACCATGTACGAGGGCCTGCCGTTGGCATCGGTGAAGGTCTGGCCCTTGTCGAATAACCAGCGCTCGTTGCCCTCCGGCAGCCTGACCCTGAACTGCATCTCGAAGTCGTCTCCGTAGCGCGCACAGCGTTCGCACTGCTGGGCAATGCTGTCGCGATCCTCCGGATGGATCCTGTCGAGAAGCTCGTCGAGCCAGCCCGAAGTCAGGCCCTCCAGGCCGAACAACCGCTGCATGGGCAGATCCATGTCCAGGCGGTTGTTGCGCAGATCCCAATAGAAGGTGCCGGTACCGGAAGCCAGCAGGGCCGCGTTCAGGCGCTCGTCGCTCTCGCGCAGACGCAGCGCTGCGGACTCCTGTTCGAGCAGGCTTTCGGTAACGTCTTCGGCTTGATGGATGATGTAACGGACCTGGCCCTGGACATCCAGCACCGGCATGTTGATAACGTCCCAGTAACGGGTTTCGTAACGGTCGTCTTGCGGGCGTCGCAATGGGTAGCCGACTGTCTTCATCTCCTGTCGGCGCCCCGTGCGCACCACCTCGGCCAGCGAAGCGCGCAACAGGCTAACGCCCGGCGAGCCCGGCCTCGCCGCCTCGCCGCCGTTGAAGACGTCGAACAGGGGACGGCCAATGACGTCTTCACGCTGTGTCATGGTCGCCCGCAAGCGCTCGTCGCTAGCGGCGACCATGGTGTAGTCGGCATCGTTGGCAACCACGAGGACGATTCCGGGCAGGGCATCGAAGATGCGCTGCAGATCCGCTATGTCGATGGCTCGGCTCTCCGTCTGAATGGCACGTCTGCGCATGCCGTATAGGTGAGTAGTGCGGGCTCGATGTGCTTCTGGTTCCCCGAGGCGAAGCTGCTGGTTGCCGGGGGATACGCTGTTTTGCCGCGGAATCGGCCGTACCGGTCTATGGGTGGAGATTATGCCACCATCGAACGATGGATCAGACAGCGGCTGTACCGCCTCGACGAGGACGCGATCGTCATCATAGGGCACGGACCGCAAACGCGATCGGGTGACGAGATGCGAGAGGACCCCGTTGTCCGTGCTTGATTGGTCGAGGTTCGTCGGCACGTTCCGGTTCTGCTACTGACTGAGTGTTAACCTAGCGGCGCATTTCAGTCTGCGGGTGATTAACCCGGCAGGCTGCGTCCCGCAGATGAAGGAAGTCACCATGAAAAAATTCAGCAACCTGACCGCATTCGCCGCCACCGTCGCACTGCTGGCCGGCTGTACCAACAACCCCTACACCGGCGAACGAGAAGCGGGCAAGGCCGGCATTTACGGCGGCATCGGTGCGGTCAGTGGTGCGGTAATCGGCGCCGCTACCTCCAGCAAAAAGGACCGTGCCAAAGGCGCATTGATCGGAGCCACCGTCGGTGGGGCCGCCGGCGGCGGCTATGGTTACTACGTCGATACCCAGGAAGCCAAGTTGCGCCAGACGCTGCAGGGCACAGGCGTACAAGTGCAGCGCCAAGGCGATAACCTGACGCTGATCATGCCCGGCAACATTACCTTTGCAAGCAATTCAGCTGACATTTCCAGTAGCTTCTACCCTACGCTTAATTCACTGGTCCAGGTGTTCAAAGAGTTCAACAAGAACGGTGTCGACATCATCGGCCATACCGACAGTACCGGCTCGCAGCAGCTCAATCAGGACCTTTCGAACCGGCGCGCGCATAGCGTTGCCACCTATCTGGAAGGCAACGGCGTGCCCGGTTCACGTATCTCATCTTATGGTGCGGGCTCGAGCCAGCCGATCGCCAGCAACGATACCGCTGCCGGGCGGGCGCAGAACCGTCGTGTAGAGATCAATCTGCGGCCATTGTAAGCGGCGAAGCGCCGGCGAGACTACCAGGGCTCGCTTGCGCCATTTCGATGGCGTCATCTTTACGGCTAGTTGTCGCTTCAGTTGAACCTCTGAACGATCCACGACTCTGACGCTTGTGACAGCGGGCCATGTAGTGGCACTGAGGAGGTCGAATGGATGATCGTTCCGCTCTCCATTCTCGTAAGCCTTGGCTGCCATTGGTAGTGACGCTGGCCCTGATGGTAGGGCTCGGAGGATGGGTTGGCTGGCAATGGCATGTTCAGGAAATGCGGCTGCGCGCCGAGCAGGCCCAGCGATTCAACCTGACGGTCAATGACGTTGAAAGCACTCTGCGTGAGCGTATGCGCGCGTACGAGATGGTTTTACGAGGTCTGGCGGGGCTTTTCGTCGGGAGCGATGCAGCCAGCCTGCAGGACTGGAATCGGGCGTCCGATCAGCTTCAACTCCAGGATTTCTACCCTGGCATCCTGGCCATTGGTCTGGCGCGCTATGCCCGCGCAGAGGACCTCAGCGTTCTGCTCGCGAATATTCGCCAGGGCGGGCGTGAGTTGCACATCTATCCCCGAGGTGAGCGCAGCGAATACCTGATCGTGGATTACATTCATCCGCTTGATTGGCGTAACCGTCGAGTGCTGGGTTTTGACATGCTAAGTGAGGAAACGCGCAGGCAAGCCGTGATGGCGGCGCGCGACATCGGCACTCCGATGCTCACCGGCCCGTTGCGGCTCCAGCAGGAGACCGAGCAGAACGCGCAAGTGGGCACTCTGTTGTATCTCCCTCTTTACCGGGCCGGTGCTCCCATCACCACCTCGGAAGAGCGCCAGGAAGCCTTTGCCGGAACGCTTCACGGTGCCTTCCGGCTAACCGATCTAATGGAGGGGGTGCTGGGTTCGCGCAGCAAGCTGTTGCAATTGCAGCTGTTCGACGCCGCCGCCCCAGACGAGCCCTTGCTGGTCGGGCGAGCCACGGTGAGCAGCGACGCCAGCTTCCAGCGCACCCGCAATATCTACATGTACGGCCGTAGCTGGCAGCTGGAAGTTGCCAGCACACCGGAATACGAAGCCATCCTCAACCGGGTGGGTAGGGCCTTCAATCTGGTTGCGGCGCTGACTGCAGCTGTGCTGTTTTCGCTGTTGATTGGCGGCTACCTGTATTTGCGTGAACGGGCGTTGCGCAACAGCCAGACGCTTGGCGCGCAACTTCAGGAGCGCGAGGCATGGTTTCGTCAGCTGATTGAGCAACTGCCAGTGGCAACTGTGCTTTGCAGTGATAAGGGGCGGATCGAACTGGCCAACCAGAGTGCCGCTACGCTGCTTGGTAGCAGTGCTGGCCTGCTCGCTGGCGAGCGCCTCAGTCGCTACGTTCCGGGGGCCCTGGACGAGACCGCGAACGGGCCACAACCTGAAGCCGATCAGCGGGAAAGCCAAGCGCTGCGCGAAGATGGCTCGCCGGTCCCGGTTTCGCTCAGCCTGACCAGTTTCAAGCGCGACAAGTCCGTTCACCATCTGCTCAATCTGGTCGACCTGCAGCAGCGCAAACGTGACGAAGAGCGTTTTCGCAATGTGGTCGAAGCTTCGCCGAACGCCTTTCTCCTGTTCGACCATGAAGGGCGAATCGTCATGGTAAACCGGCAAACCGAGCTGCTGTTCGGCTACAGCCGGCAAGACTTGCTGGGCCAGCCCATCGAGCTGTTGATCCCTGAATCGATGCGCAAGATCTACAACGAGGTGCGCTACCGTTTCGGGCAGGAACCGGAGGCTCGCCGCCTGGGCGAAAACCGGGAGCTGTTCGGTCGCCATCGCGATGGTCGGCTGCTGCCCGTCGAGGTTGGGCTGTCGCCGTTGCGCAGTGGAGAAGAGCAACTGGTGCAGGCAGTCGTGATCGATATCGCGCACCGCAAGGCGGCGGAACGGCGTCTCCGTGACCAAGCTGACGAGTTGATGGTCGCCAATCGCTACAAGTCCGAATTCCTCGCCAACATGTCGCACGAGCTGCGCACCCCGCTGAACAGCATTCTTATCCTCAGTGATCAGCTGAGGCAGAACACTGCGAGCAACCTGACCGAGAAGCAGGTCCGCCATGCCGACATCATTCACCGGGCCGGTCACGATCTGTTGCAGTTGATCAACGATGTGCTCGATCTGGCCAAGATCGAGGCTGGGCACATGCAGATCAAGTCGGAGCCGCTCGACCTCGGCGAATTGCTGGCGGAGCTGGTTGCGAACCTCGAGCCCATGGCCGCGCAAAACGGGCTGACCCTCAAGGCCCGGATCGACGAGGGAGTTCCTGCTTCGCTGGTCAGCGACCGGGCTCGGTTGCAGCAGATTTTGCGAAACCTGATTACCAATGCTCTGAAGTTCACCGAGCACGGTTCCGTTGATATACAGGTGTCCAGCCGGCAGGCTGAAAGCGCTGTCGAGCCAGAAATGCTGCAGATTTGCGTAACCGACACCGGCATCGGTATTGCCGAGGATCAGCACGAGCGAATCTTCCAGGCGTTCCAGCAAATCGACGGCTCCATCAGTCGTGAATACGGCGGCACCGGGCTGGGGTTGGCCATAGCACGTCAGCTCGCAGAAGCGCTCGGTGGTGGCATCCGGCTTAAAAGCGCGCCAGGCCAGGGCTCGAGTTTTACGGTCGAGTTGCCCTTGAAAGTTGCCGCAACTCCAGAAATTCGCACGCTGCGACCACTGCAGCGGCGCGGACAGGGTGGCGGGCTGCTGATTGTCGAGGACGACGCCGATTTCGCCTCGGTATTGGCCGAGGTGGCCCAATCCCACGGTTTTTCCAGCGTTATCTGCGGAACCGGACAAGAAGGGCTGGATGCGGCAGCTCAGGACCGTTTCGCAGCGGTGATTCTGGATGTCCTGCTGCCTGACATCAGCGGTTGGCAGGTCCACCGGGCGCTGCGAGCCGACCCCAGGCACCAGGACACGCCGGTGTACATCATTTCCTGCGTGCCACAGCCGCAGGGCTGGTCGGACGACGGCTCACGCTACCTGCTCAAGCCTGTGGCTCAGTCGGAACTGGAGCGCCTGTTTGTCGATCTGTCGCGTCAGGAAGGCTATTGGACTCGGCTTCTGCTGGTGGAAACCGAGCCGGATCGGCGCCGTCAACTGCGGGAGCATTTCGAGCGGCTCGGCTACCGGGTCAGCGAATGCCAGCGCAGCGAAGAGGCCCGGCTGGCCTATGCTGAGCACAGCTACGCGGTGCTGATCGTCGACTTCGACCTCCCCGGCGAAGACGGGCTCGACTTGCTGGACGCGCTGGACCGCCTGCGACCGCTGAAAGACGTCAGGGTGATCCTGACCAGTCGCGAGGCGCTATCGGAAAAGAATCTGCAGCGGCTTAAGCGTTATTCATCGGTTGTGTTGTCGAAAACAGAAGGACTGGAGCATATGGAAGATGCACTGAAGCCCGCCGGGGTCGATACTGCGGCGTGAGCAAGAGACGAACTGGATCATCCCCTGTTGGGGCAGCGGGTGCTATTGGTCGATTCTGACGTGCGGGCGATTTATGCCATCAGCGCCATGCTTGATGAGCAGGGGTTGCAGGTGGTGCCAGTCACGACCTGTTCCGAGGCGCTGGAGCGCTTCGATCAAGATGCCTTTGATCTTGCGCTGGTGGACCTGTCCATGCCGGATAATGGCGGTCCCGAACTGATCCGTCAGCTCAGAAACGACTATGGTTGTCAGGTGCCGATTGTGGCAATGGCGGTCGGCTCTGATGCGGCTGTTTCGGAACAGAGCCTCCCGGCCGGTGCCGACGACATCCTGTTCAAACCGGTCGACGGCACCAGGCTGGCCGAGCTGCTGCGGCGTCTGGAACGTACTGATGACCCTCATGCAAGTCCCTAAGGAGAAGTGTATGACGCATCGTTCAAGCCGAACTGGCGTCCCTGCAGGCGTCGGTAGCGGAAGCCCAATCACGCTGTGCCGGGGGCGCGGCTGATGGCATGGTCGCAACCCCAATCAAAGCCTCGGACCCGGACATTGCTGGTCGTCGATGATCGCGAGGCGAACCTGGTGGCCATGGAGGCCCTGCTCGGCGATGGCGACTGGCAGGTCCATACGGTCAATTCTGGTGAAGCCGCGTTGCAGGCGTTGCTCGATCTGGACGTCGAGCTGGTGTTGCTGGACGTCCAGATGCCAGGCATGGACGGATTCGAAGTGGCGCGCCTGATGCGCGGCAGTCCGCACGCACGCTACACGCCGATCATCTTCGTATCGGCCATTGCGCATACGCGAGAGTCGGTGTTGCGTGGTTATGCGACGGGTGCGGTGGATTTCATTCTCAAGCCGTTCGATCCGCAGGTGCTCAAGCACAAGATCAATACATTGCTCAGCCATGAGCATAATCGGCGTGACTTGCAGCTGCTCAGCCAGCAGCTCGACAGTGCAAGAGCGTTTAACGCTTCCGTACTCAACAATGCTGCCGAAGGCATCCTGGTGGTGGGTGAGGACGGATTCATCAGCTTCGCCAACCCGGCAATCGCCAAAATGCTGCACACCAGCGTCGATGATCTGCAAGGTACCGCGCTGATCAAGCATCTGGCCTCGCCGCAGATGCCGCTGGCCTGGCGCGACACCGATTTCTACCAACATTGGCGTGGCGGCAATACCTATCGTCTGCATG
Source organism: Stutzerimonas stutzeri (assembly GCF_024448935.1). Taxonomy (GTDB): domain Bacteria; phylum Pseudomonadota; class Gammaproteobacteria; order Pseudomonadales; family Pseudomonadaceae; genus Stutzerimonas; species Stutzerimonas stutzeri_AO. Next base: position 44,012 of record NZ_JAMOIE010000016.1, on the reverse strand, counting down.
AGGCGCAGCTGTTCACCGCCAACGGAGACACGCTGCCAGTGGCACTGTCTTCATCACCGTTGCCTCGTCAGCAGCGTTCAATGGTGGTGATCGCCCTGGACATGTCGGTGGTGCGCAGCCTGCACGTGCAGCTGGAAACCCAGGCGGTAACCGACTCGCTCACGGGCCTGCTCAATCGTCGCGGTTTTCATCAGGCGCTGGATTCGGCTCTGGCGAGGGTCGATCGCAACGGCAAACGCATGGCCATCCTCTATATCGACCTCGATGGTTTCAAGCGCATCAACGATTCGCTGGGGCACGATGCCGGCGACGAGATTCTCTGTCGTGTGGCGCGCGTGTTGGAAGCCTGCATGCGTCCGTACGACATCATCGCCCGAATGGGGGGTGACGAGTTCACTGCGTTGCTGGATTCTCTGGATCATCCGGAAGATGCCGCCAAGGTGGCGGAAAAACTCATCGAGTTGATTTCGGTTCGACATACCATCGAAGGCACCGATGTCACGCTCGGTGCCAGTATTGGCATTGCGAATTTTCCGGATTGCGGCCAGAGCGTCGAGGAATTGCTTCGCTCGGCGGACATGGCCATGTACGAGGCCAAACGCAACGGCCGGCAGCAGTATCGCTTCTTCTCCCGTGAGATGAACGGGCGGGCCCACGCGCGCCTGATGATGGAAGAGAACTTGCGTAGCACCATCGAGCGTAATGGTTTCGCGTTGGCCTATCAGCCACAGGTCGTGCTCGCGACCGGTGAGCTGCGCGGGTTCGAGGCCTTGCTGCGCTGGGATTACGCCGGGCGCGGTTCGGTGGAGCCGAGTGTGTTCATCCCCTTGCTGGAAGAAACCCGGCTAATTGACCGGGTCGGCGAATGGGCGCTGCGTGAAGGCCTGGCCCAGTGCCGCGGCTGGCGTGAGCGATTCGGCGACAAGCTGGTGCTGAGCTTCAACGTCAGCCCGGTGCAGTTCCGCCGAGCCGGCTTGATCGACGAGTTGCGCCGGCTGCTCGATGAGTATCAGCTTGATCCCCGCCAGTTGGAGCTGGAGGTTACCGAGGGCGCACTGATGCAGGACCTGGAACAGAGCTGCGACAAGCTTCTTCAACTGCGTGAGCTGGGGGTCAGGGTGGCGGTGGACGACTTCGGCACCGGTTACTCATCGCTGGCTTACCTGCGCCATTTCGACCTGGACACGCTGAAGATTGATCGATTGTTCATCGCCAACATGCTCGATTCACCCCGCGATGCTGCAGTGGTGAGCACCATTATCGATCTGGGGCGAAACCTGGGACTGGAGGTGATTGCCGAGGGCGTTGAAACGCTGGCCCAGCGCCAGTGGCTGATCGACCATGACTGCCAGGTGATGCAAGGGTTTCTGGTCGCGCCAGGGCTGGCCGTCGAGGACGCTCTGGAATTCCCGCGAACAATCGACTGGCTACAGCTTGAGCATCGACCGGCCGGCTAGTGCCGGCCTGTTGGGCTAACCTGAGGCGCCATGACGAGGCGGGTATTGGTCATGTAGCTTTTCGAGCTCGGCATCCTTGTCGCTCCAGAGCTCATTGACCCACTCCTGAAATTTCAACCGGTAGGCGTCGTCCTGGTCGTAGCTACGGTGTAGGAACTCGGCAGGGATTGGCTGCGAGTCGATGCGCATCACGACCCGGCCGATTCGGCCGCAGAGCAGGTCCCAGAAGCTCGGATTACCGTCCGGGTAGTGAATGGTGACGTTGATCAGTGCCGTCAGTTGCTCGCCCATCGCATCGATCACGAACGCAATGCCGCCGGCCCGGGGTTTGAGCAGGTAGCGGTAGGGCGATGCCTGTTCAGTGTGCTTGTCCTCGGTGAAGCGGGTGCCTTCGAGGAAATTGAACACCGACACCGGGTTGGTCCGGTAGCGTTCACAGGCCTTGCGGGTGGTGGCCAGATCCTCGCCGCGCTTCTCCGGATACTTGGTCAGGTATTCCTTGCTGAAGCGCTTCATGAAGGGAAACTCCAGCGCCCACCAGCACAGGCCGATGACCGGGACCCAGATCAGCTCCTGCTTGAGGAAGAACTTCAGGATCGGCATCCGCCGGTTGAACTGGTATTGCAACATCAGGATGTCAGCCCAGCTCTGGTGGTTGCTGGTGACCAGATAGGAGTGTTGCAGATCGACCTTTTCGAGTCCCTGCACGTCCCACTCGGTTCGCCGCACCTGATCCATCCAGAAGCTGTTCACGGCCATCCAGGATTCGGCGATCCAGTGCATGCCAAAGCGCAATGCGCGCTGAATACGCGGAACCGGTAGCGCAAGCTTGAACAATGACAGGGCAAACAGCGGCCAGCACCAGAACAGCGTGTTCAACGCCAGGGTCAAGCCAGCCAGGATACCCCGCAGTGGGGCAGGAAGAACGCTCAGCATCGATTGGATCTTGTATCCGTCAACAATGGCCGCAAGAGTACCGGCTGTGGGTTGAACTGCAAGGCAATAAGCAGGCCCGAACATTGCGAAGCGCCCCGCCAGGCTGGCCGGGCGCGGGGCAGGTCAGGCCTTCTGCTTCTGGTTGTCAGCCTGCAGAGCGGTCAGCGCGATGGTGAACACAATGTCGTCCACCAATGCGCCGCGGGACAGGTCATTCACCGGCTTGCGCAGGCCTTGCAGCATCGGGCCGACGCTGATCACGTTGGCGCTGCGCTGAACCGCCTTGTAGGTGGTGTTGCCGGTGTTCAGGTCAGGGAAGATGAACACCGTGGCTTGACCTGCCACCAGGCTGTTAGGTGCCTTCTGCTTGCCGACACTGGCGACCGATGCGGCATCGTACTGCAGCGGACCGTCGATTGGCAGGGTGGGTGCGCGTTCCTGGGCGATGCGTGTGGCTTCAGCAACCTTTTCCACCTCGGCGCCACTGCCGGACGTGCCGGTGGAATAGCTGATCATCGCCACGCGCGGGTTGACGCCCAGCGCGACGGCCGATTCGGCGCTCTGCAGGGCAATCTCTGCCAGCTCGGTGGCACTCGGGTTCGGATTTACAGCGCAGTCGCCGTAGACCAGTACTTGATCCGGCAGCAGCATGAAGAACACCGACGAGACCAGGCTGTAGCCGGGCGCCGTCTTGATCAGCTGCAGCGCCGGGCGAATGGTGTTGGCGGTGGTGTGTACGGCGCCGGACACCAGACCGTCCACTTCGTCGAGCGCCAGCATCATGGTGCCAAGGACCACCGTGTCCTTGAGCTGCTCACGCGCATCGTCCGGAGTCAGCCCCTTGGCCTTGCGCATTTCGCACATCGGCTCGACGTACTGGTTGATGAGCAGCTCCGGATCGAGAATCTCCAGGCTTGCCGGCAGTTGGATACCTTGCTCGCGAGCAACTGCCTGGACTTCTTCAGGCTTGGCCAGCAGTACACAGCGCGCGATGCCGCGCTCCTGACAAATGGCCGCGGCGCGGATGGTGCGCGGCTCGTTGCCTTCCGGCAGGACGATGCGCTTGTTAGCTTGCTGTGCGCGCTTGACCAGCTGGTAGCGGAACGCCGGAGGCGACAGGCGCAACTCGCTGCGGGGTACGCTGAGGCGGGTATGCAGCAGTTCGGACTGCAGGTGCTGCGCAATGAAGTCGGTAACCTGGCTGGCACGCTCGATGTCGTCCGCTGGGGTTTCCTTGTTCAGCCCGAACAGATTGGTCGCCGTATCGTAGGAGCCCGTCTGCACGGTCATCATCGGCAGGCCACCATCCAGTGCCGCTTTGCAGAGCTCGAGAATCCGCGGGTCGGGCGCAAAGTCGCTGCACAGCAGCAAACCTGCGAGCCTGACACCATTGAGCGAGGCCAGGCTCGCCGCCAGGATGATGTCGTCGCGGTCACCCGGCGTAACCACCAGTACGCCCGGTTGCAGCAGTTGCACTGTGTTGGGGACGGCTCGGGCGCACAGGACGATCTTTTCGACGCGACGCTGCTCCGCTTCACCGGCGTGAAGGACCTTGGCGTCGAGCAACTCGGCGATGTCACGGGTCCGCAAGGCGTTGAGTTTGTCGGCGAAGGGGATCGCGCCGAGCAGCTGGAAGTCCGCGGTGTCCAGTACCGGCAACTGGGCCTTGAGGCGCTCGATGAAGGCCGGCGTGCCGTCCTCACACTTGACCTTGTTGAGAATGACGCCCAGCACCTTCGGATCCTTGGCGCCACCGAACAGCTGGGCCTGGATCTCGATGCGCTCGGCCAAGCGCTTGAGCGTGTCAGTTCCTTGCGCGGCGATCAGGATGACCTCCGCGTCCAGGCTTTTCGCCAGGTGCGTGTTAATCCGCGACGAGTGGTTGAACTCACGGGTCGGCACCATGCCTTCCACGATGACCACGTCCTTGCCCGCCGCAACCTCCTGATAGCGGCTGACCACGTCCTCGAGCAGCAGGCCGAGTTCACCATCGGCCAACTGGCGCTCGACCTGCTCCAGCGGCAGCGGCTCGGGTGACACGATATTCAGGGTGCGCTCAACCAGCACACAGGAGCGCTCACGGCCCTGGTCATGCGGAAAGGGCTGGGCGATGGGCTTGAAGAAGCCGACCTTGAGGCCGGCACGCTCGAGCGCGCTGATCAGGCCAAGGCTGATGGAGTTGAGGCCCCCGCCAAAACCGCAGGGGGCGAGGAATAAGGTATGCATGATGATCTCCTGTCGGGCGAAGGCGATGCCAAGTAGACGAAACCCGACACCGTTTGCGGTCGTCGGGTTCGTGCGGTGCGTCTGGCTGTCGGCGCGCTATCAGGCGTCGAGCAGCGCCAGCGTGTCCAGCGCGATCTGTCGTTCTTCATTGGTCGGTACCACCAACACACGGGGGCTGCCTGCCGCCTGGATCTCCCCGGCCACACCGCGCGTGCAGCGTTCGTTGGCTTCTTCGTCCAGCGTAAAGTTGAACAGTTTCAGGTGTTCGAGGGTACGGGTACGCACGGCCGTCGAGTTCTCGCCGATGCCGCCGGTGAAGATCAGTCCATCGAGTTTCGGCAGGGCGCAAGCCATGCTTGCCAGTGACTTGGCCAAGCGGTAGCAGAAAACTTCGAATGCCAGGGCGGCGCCGGCATGCCCGGCGACACGGGCCTCCTGCAGGGTGCGCAGGTCGTTGGACAGCCCGGACAGACCTTTCAGACCGCTGTCGTGATTGAGCATGTGATCGATCTGCTCCAGGCTCCAGCCCAGGGTGCGGTTCAGGTAGCTGTGCAGGTTGGGATCGACATCACCGCTGCGAGTGCCCATTACCAGGCCTTCCAGCGGGGTCAGCCCCATGCTGGTGTCGCGGCTCTCGCCATTGACGATGGCGCACGTCGAGCAGCCATTGCCCAGGTGAGCCGTCAGCCAGCTGCTGTCATCGACCGGAAGCCCGGTCATCTCGGCGGCACGCGTGCTGACGTAGTTGTGGCTGGTGCCGTGGAAGCCGTAGCGGCGGACGCTGTGTTCCTGGTAAAGGAATTCCGGCACGGCGTAGCGGAACGCATGTTCCGGCATGGTCTGGTGGAAGGCGGTATCGAACACGCTGACCTGCGGCAGGCCGGGGAACAGCGCCATGGCTGCATCGATCCCGACCAGGTTGGCCGGGTTGTGCAATGGCGCCAGCTGGGCGCTGTCGCGAATCGCCTTCAGCACCGGCTCGTCGATCAGGCTGGAACCGGTGAAATGCTCGCCACCATGGACCACACGATGGCCGATGCCGTCCAGTTTGCCGCCTGCGGCCTCATGGGCCACCGGCAGCAATTTTTCGAGCGCGGCACGGTGATCGGCACCCGGAATGTTCAGGCTCTGCCTGGTGTCACCCAGCTGCCAGTGCACCACGGCTTCGGGGGAGCCGAGACGTTCGGCCAGGCCCTGCAGGGGGAGCGTGGCTTGGTCTTCGTTGACCAGCGCGAATTTGATCGATGAGCTGCCGCAGTTAATCACCAGGATGTTACGAGCTGACATCGGTGCTCCTTGGATGCAAATTAATTGTTGAAATAAGTCGCCTGCATTTGCAGGCGTGAATTCTTGCATAACCTTGAGAGGCGCGATGCTCTCCAAAGGTTGTATTCGTCACTGCCTAGGCCATGAAGTCGCGTGGGGTGGGTCAGCTGCCGATGGTCCCCTAAATCGTGCGTCGGTTCGCAATCAATGCAGCTCGCGGTTAGACTTTCACACACATTCCCCAACAAAGGTTTTGCCTCATGCAGATTGCCGCTAACAAGGCTGTGTCAATCGACTACACACTCACCAATGATGCCGGTGAAGTGATCGACAGCTCGGCCGGCGGCGCGCCGCTGGTCTATTTGCACGGTTCGGGCAACATCATTTCCGGTCTGGAGAAGGCGCTGGAAGGCAAGCAAGGCGGTGATGAAGTGAAGGTCGCCATCGAACCGCAGGATGCCTACGGCGAGTACAGCCCGGAGCTGGTCGCCACCCTCAATCGTGCAATGTTCGAAGGCGTCGACGAGCTGGAAGTCGGCATGCAATTTCACGCCTCCGGCCCGGACGGCGGCATGCAGATCGTCACCATTCGTGATGTCGAAGGCGACGATGTGATCGTTGACGGTAATCATCCGCTGGCCGGGCAGCGCCTCAACTTCGAAGTCAAGATTGTTGAGGTGCGTGAAGCCAGCGAAGAAGAAATCGCTCATGGTCATGTGCATGGCGAAGGTGGTCATCAACACTGATTGGCGCGCAAGCGGCTGGTCAGGAAGAAGCCCGTATCGAACGGGCCATGGAAGCGCTCCGGTTCTGCTGGAGCGCTTTTTTACTGGAGTACAAAGGCATGAGCGCGTTTCACGAGTTGGTTCTGCCCGGCCTGGCGGGCCAGGAACTTCCCCTGGCGCCGTTGAAATCCCAGGTGACACTGGTGGTCAATGTGGCTTCCGAGTGCGGTCTCACACCTCAATACGCAGGCTTGCAAGCGCTGCATGAGCGTTACCAGGATCGTGGTTTCGGCGTACTGGGCGTCCCCTGCAACCAGTTCGCTGCTCAGGAGCCGGGCAACGACGCGGAAATCCTGCAGTTTTGCGACGACAATTACGGCATCACCTTTCCGATCAGCAGCAAGCTCGAGGTCAACGGCCCGCAGCGTCATCCGTTGTACCGCCTGTTGGCAGGAGAGGGCGCTGACTTCCCGGGCGACATCAGCTGGAACTTCGAGAAATTTCTGGTGGACAAGGACGGACGTGTGCTGGCGCGCTTTTCGCCGCGCACTGCTCCGGATGATCCTGCGCTGATCCAGGCCATCGAAAGCGCGCTCACCTAAGCGTGCCGTCTCCTGTCAAAGCGCCGACTGCCTCGAACAGGCTTGCGCGGCCAGCGAGCGCGATGCCGATACCGATTGCCTGGCGCTGGCTGAATTCATCGGCAATGCCTGGGGGCGCCTTGCTGCGCATGAAGGTTGGCCGCAGTGTCACGCCGTTGAAGATATTTCTGACCCAGCTGGAGCGTCTGCTGACGCCCCGCTGATTTTTTGTGGCGATCGGTGAGACGACCGGTCGCTTTTGCTTCAAGCCAGAGGAGACAGCAATGACTGCAGCCGTGAATGCCCTGTTCCAACCCTTCCAACTCGGTAGCTTGCAACTGCCAACGCGTGTCGTGATGGCGCCGATGACCCGTTCCTTCTCTCCTAACGGTGTGCCAACCGCGGACGTCGTCGAGTACTACCGCCGCCGTGCCGCGTCGGGTGTGGGGTTGATCATCACCGAGGGCACCACGGTCGGCCACAAGGCCTCCAATGGCTATCCGCAAGTGCCGCGCTTCTACGGCGAAGCCCCACTGGCCGGCTGGAAGGCGGTGGTCGAGGCCGTGCACGCCGCCGGTGGCAAGATCGTTCCGCAGTTGTGGCACGTGGGCAATGTTCGTCACAAGGGAACCGAGCCGGAGCCGGAAGTGCCGGGTTACGGTCCGATGGAGAAGGTGAAGGACGGCGAGGTCGTGGTGCACGGCATGACCAAACAGGATATTCAGGACGTGATCGCAGCATTCGCCCAGGCTGCCAAGGATGCCCAGGCCATAGGCATGGATGGTGTCGAGATCCACGGGGCGCACGGCTACCTGGTCGACCAGTTCTTCTGGGAGGGCAGCAACCAGCGTACCGACGAGTACGGTGGCAGTCTGGCCAATCGCTCCCGCTTCGCCATCGAGCTGATCGAGGCGGTACGCACGGCGGTCGGTCCGGAATTCCCAATCATTTTCCGCTTTTCCCAATGGAAGCTGCAGGACTACAGGGCGCGCCTGGTCACCACGCCGCAAGCGCTTGGCGACTTCCTCGAGCCGCTTTCTGCGGCGGGTGTGGACATCTTCCATTGCTCGACACGCCGATTCTGGGAGCCGGAGTTCGAGGGGTCCGACCTCAACCTGGCTGGCTGGACCCGTCAGCTGACCGGCAAACCCACCATCACCGTCGGCAGCGTGGGGCTCGATGGAGAGTTCCTGCAGTTCATGGTCAAGACTGACAAGGTGGCGCAGCCAGCCAACATCGAGGGGTTGCTCGAGCGCCTGAACAAGCAGGAGTTCGATTTGGTGGCGGTTGGACGCGCACTGATTTGCGATCCGGACTGGGCGTTGAAGGTGAAAGAAGGGCGTATGCAGGACATCCTGCCCTTTAGTCGTGAAGCGCTGAAAACGCTGGCCTGACGCGCGACGCACTCTCTAGCTGCACAGAAGCCATCCTTGGGATGGCTTCTTTTTGCGCGCCGTTATTGCGAGGCACCGGGATAACCGGCCTGCTTCAGCAGCCTGGCCAAGTGCACGGCGTTGCGCGCCAACATCGCGTTGGTCTTGCCGATCTTCTCGCCCGGGTCTTGCACATCCTTGTAATCCGTCGACCCCATCGCCGGTCCGACCCAATAGGTGCAGCCATTGGCAGGGATGGTGAAGCCTACATCGTTCAGTCCCTGATAGAGGCTGGCTACCACATGATGGGCGCCATCCTCGTTACCCACCACAGCGACGCACGCAACCCGCCCGTACGAGACCATCCGCTGCTCGTCGTCCACTTCACCCAGGAACGCGTCCAGGCGCTCCAGTACGCGCTGACAGACGCTGGATGGATGGCCGAGCCAGATCGGCGTGCCGAGAATCAGGATGTCCGCTGCAAGCAACTTTTTCCGAATCATCGGCCAGTCGTCACCTTCGCCTTCGTCTGACGTCACGCCAGGCTTGATGTTGAAGTCCACTGCGCGGACCTGCTCGCAGCTGACGCCGAGTTTTTCCAGCTCGCCCTGGGCCTGGCTCAGCAACAGGCTACAGGACGACTCTTGGGGCGATGCCTTGAGGGTGCAATTGATTGCGAGGGCAGTAAGCGCCATTGCGGGTCTCCCGGTGTGAGGTGTTCAAATCTAGACAGCTCAACGTCTCGCAGTTCACGGATCGATCACGATAGGCACTGTCGACTTGCCGCCTTCGCGCACCCAGAACAGCGTTGCGGCTGCCACGGCTGCCGGCATGATCAGAAGATTGACGAAGGGAATCAGCAATGCTGCGTAGGTCACTGCGCCGAAACTCAGGCTCTTCCAGCGGCGCTGGCGCAGCCAGACCATCATTTCGGCCCAGCTCAGCTTGTTGTTGTCCGCTGGATAATCGATGTACTGCACCGCCATCATCCAGACGCCAAACAGAAGCCAGAGCGGCGCTGCGACCAGATTGACCACCGGGATGAATGACAGGATCAGCAGTGCCAGCGCACGGGGTACGAAGTACGTCAGCTTGCGTGCCTCACGGCCGATGGTTCGTGGCAGCATGGCCAGCAGCTCGCTCCAGCTGAACGGTGGGGCGCTATCGATTCCGCGTGCCACGGTTTCCACCTTTTCGGCGAGAAAGCCATTGAAGGGGGCGGCAACGATGTTGGCGAGCATGGTGAAGGTGAAGAACACGATCAGCGCCACCAGCACTACGAACAGCGGCCAGATGATGTATTCGAGGAACATTAACCACTCGGGGAGGTTAGGCATGAAGGCGTCGACCCAACCGCTGAACTGGCGCAGGGCGATGTAGATAAGCCCGCCGAACAGCAACAGGTTGACCGTCAGCGGCAGGATGACGAACAGCCTGAGACCAGGACTAAGAATCAGTTTCAGGCCTTCACGTAGGTATTGGGGGCCGGATAGGGCAGCGACGGGCATTGACGATACTCCGCAAAGGACGCTCCGGACCTTACTGGCTTTATCGGGGTGGGAAAAGCGACATCGCAATCGATAGGACTGCACTATCAGGCCGATCGGCTTTATGCAATAGCCAGCGTTGCGCTTGGCTTTTAGGCTAGCCGCGAAATCTCCTTTTGGTTTTCAGGGCCGTCCGCTTCAAGCCTTCCCCAAGTGCCTGGCCGGCCCTTTTTTATTTCTCTTCGAAATTCACTGGTTTGCGCCTCAGCGGCTGCTGATCAAAGCGCACGCCCGGGAGTCCGGTATCCATCAGGGCGCGGATGTTCAGGTGGTCGGATCCACTGGGGTTCTCCAGCACTGACTGATAGTGCTCCCCGAACGCAAGCAAGGCTTCTTCTGTGGTGAAGCCTTCCAGTACGGCCAGCCCCAGCGTCTTGCATGAGCCCTCGTTCTGCCCGGCAGCGTTTTCAACGTTGCCATTGAAAAAGCGGGTTGGCTGGTAGTCATAGGCGCTGGCGATGAATGCCAGCGTCTCGCTGAATGGGTGGTTTCGGTTGCGCAGACTGGCGCGAAAGTCCCTGAGGCTGCTCATGGTTTCTGGGCCTTGTCGAACGCAGCTTGTTGCTCTGGCGTTGCGTCCTTCTGATAGCGTTTCTTCCATTCCGCGTATGGCATGCCATAGACCTCTTCGCGCGCCTCGTCGAGGCTGACTTCGATATCCAGGTCATCGGCGGCGGCCTTGTACCATTTCGACAGGCAGTTGCGACAGAAGCCGGCCAGGTTCATCAGGTCGATGTTTTGTGCGTCCGGGCGGCTGCGCAGGTGCTGGGTTAGGCGGCGGAAAGCGGCGGCTTCGAGTTCGGTGCGTTCTTGTTCATTCATTTCAAGGGTCTCGACGTTGCAGACTTCGGCGCGATCATAACCTTGACGCAGACCGTGGGCCAGATGGCGACGGGGAACTTTAGCGGCTTGAACCGTTTCCGCCAAACAGGATGGCCGGCCGGCCATCCGGCTGTCGAGGAGACTGGATGTGATTGGGGAAAACACTGGGTGATAGCCGAAGGGTGCCTGCCGGCGTTGGGACCGAAACCCGATGAGCCGGCGCTGCGCAGCCATGAGGCGGCGTGCACTTTGAACGCTGGCCCGTTGGAGGCGGTGATCGAGCTGACGCTGTACTTCGCTGACCGTGAGCCGGCCGGGCCGTACGCGAGACGGGTCCCCGCGCGGCGAACTGCATCTCCGTTTCGATGACCTGCAGACGCCCCAGGCAGTGCCGCGCGAGACTGACCATGCCAGCGTATTCATGTCCAACGTACCGGTGGTCATTCAGCACACTCGGCTGGACGCACGCAGCGGTGACCGTGCGCTGATGACGATGACGACCCTGGCCTATGGCAGCGATTGACGCGCGCAGGGTCAGTCCCGATGCGCGGCGAGGGTAATCGATACCGACTCGGCAAAGCGCAGGGCGTGTGGCTTGTCCACTTCGACTTCGGCGTAACGCACTTGCGGATGTGCCATGACCAGGTCGAGGATTTCCTGGGTGAGCCGTTCGAGCAGGGCGAAACGGTTGTCCTCGACGTGCTGGATGATCGCCTTGGTGATGGTTCGGTAGTTCAGTGCATGGTCGATGTCGTTGTCACGCACGGCCTCGGCCGCAGGATAAAGCATCGTCAGATTGATCAGGACATCCTGCTTGTTGAGGATTTCCTCTTCCTTGATGCCGATGAAGGTACGTAGGCGCAGGTCTTTGACGCGGATGCGCGCCATGGCAGGTTCCAGTCGGGGCATGGGATTCCTTCGCGTATCAGATCAGGTGGCGGCCGCCGTTAACGCTCAGCGTGGTGCCGGTGACATAGGGATTATCCAGCAGATAGCGCAGGCTCTGGTAGATCACCTCGGCGCCGGGCTCGATGCCAAGGGCGGATTTGGCAAGCGCCTTGCGCTGGTAAGCCTCATCATCGCCTTCGTTGAACTGTATCAAGGCAGGCGCGATGCCATTGACCTTGATCGCCGGTGCCAGCCTGGCTGCAAACGACAGCGTGAGGTTGTCCAAGCCGGCTTTGCTGGCTGCATAAGCGATGTGCTTTTTGCTGCCGACGCGGGTGACGTCATCACCGATGTGGATGATGTCTGCCGGACCGCCATGCTGCAGCAGTTCAGTACAATGAAGGTTGATCAGGTAAGGCGCGAGCATGTGCACCTCGAACATCCGTTGGAATGTTTCAGCTTCCTCACCCGGTGTCTCCGGGTGCCAGTCCGATGCGTTGTGAACGATCGCACGCAGGGCGCTGGTGTGCTGCTTGAGTACAGCGATAAAGGCGTGGATGCCCGCTGCAGCGGAAAAATCGGCATGCAAGGTCACCGCGCCGCGCTCACGAAGCCGAGCCAGACTTGCCCGAGGGGTGCGGTAGCTCACGATCACCGGCTGGCGTTCATCAAGCAAGCGTTCGGCGCAATGCAGGCCGATGCGCTGGCTGGCACCGGTAATCAGTATCGGGGCCATCGGCTGGGTCATGCTGGGATACCGGGTGGGACGGTGAAGGTCGCGCCGCCTGTGCAAGGCAGCAATACCTTGTCAGCTTACACCAGGGTACGCAACGACCCGACTCTATGCGGGCATTTCCGTGCATGTAAAGGCGGGCATCGGTGGTGCTGCTAAGGGTTCTCGGGCGCGTCGGAGGTGGTCTGCGTGGCAAGCTCTGGCTGCAGCTCGGGATGCAGACGCTGATGCTGCTCGTACAGATAGGAGCGGATGCGTTCGGCATCTTTGTCCTGCGGATATTCGACTTCGTAGGCAGTCATTCCACCTTCGGCATGGCGGATCCGGTGCGCGTCGATCTGGAAAGAGTCTTCGCCCGGCAACGCCAGGCGCATATGCAGATGTTTGGGTGCCTGATGCTTGGCTCCGGCATTCACCAACAGGCCGTTGGGCGACAGCTCATGCACGCTCAGCGCGGTTTCGTTGCCATCGTCGGAGAGTAGTGGCAGCGGCTCGTCCAAGTGCAATCGCCAGGCGCGCAGTACCGGTCCGCGTTCATAGATGGTCGGCGGCGCCAGCTGCAATTGCACCGCCTGGAATTCATCCTGCTTCAACTGCAGCGAGAACGACATGCAATAATCCTCGAGCTCCGCTTCGAGGGTCAGGTTGGCCTTCGCAGCCAGTTGCAAGAGCAGGCCGTTGGCCGTTTCCCCGCCGTCGACGCGGAAGCCAGCCCGCGTTTCGCCCGGCTCTGCTGGCGAGCCGCTGACAAGTTCGTTGATGTAGGCCAGTTCGGCACTGGTCAGCGCAGTTTTGCTCGGCATCCCGATTTCCCTCGCCTGGTCGCTCCAGATTGCAGCACAGGCCTCTGCGAGATCTTTACCAGGTCGGCACTGCGACAACGCCAGCCTGATGGAGTTCCCTTGTGCCTGGCGGCGGCAGCGTTTCGAAGTGTAGAACCGCTCGGTCGGGTTAGTGTGTCGGATGCGGCATAATGCTCGGCTTTAATCTGAAACGGAGCTCATCATGAAAGTGGCCATCCTCTCCGGTACTGTCTATGGCACAGCTGAAGACGTTGCCCGCCATGCTGCGGCGGTACTCAAGGCGGCCGGGTTCGACGCCTGGCATGATCCACGCGCGCAGCTGGGGCAGGTGTTGGACTTCGGACCGCAAGCATTGCTGGTGGTGACTGCCACCACCGGAATGGGCGAACTACCGGACAGTTTCGTCCCGCTCTACACGGCGATTCGTGATCGATTTCCGGCCTGGCAAGGCTTGCCAGGCGGGGTAATCGCACTGGGCGACGCCAGCTATGGCGATACCTTCTGCGGCGCCGGGGAGTTGGTTCGGGAGTTGTACGCCGAGCTGGGTGTACGCGAAGTCCAGGAAATGCTGCGCCTTGATGCCAGCGAAACGGTAACGCCGGAGACCGATGCCGAGCCCTGGCTGGAAAGCTTTGCTACAGCCCTGCGCGGCTGATAGGTAGGCAAGGCCGGCGGTGGCCTGGCGGCGGTCAGTCTGCGCGGCGAGCGAAGGCTTGCAGGTGCGGATAGAACGCTTGGAAGTCCTGCAGCAGCGGCTCATATAGACGTTCCATTTCCTCGACACCGCCGATCAGCCCGTCCGGGCATGACAAGCGCAGGCTCATGCCGGCCACAACCTGCTCCATCACGGAGAACTCGCGATAACTGCCGAGCCAGTCCTGAGCGGCCATGCGCGGCGCGATCAGCGCCAGCTTGGCGGGGAGCTCGGCTTCCCCAAGCAACACCTGATACACCCGCGCGGTGAAGTGCTGAAGAGGCTCGTTGGCGTAGTGGGGCCAGTGCGCCGCCAGGCAGTGATCGAAAAACAGGTCGACCAGGATGCCTGCGTAGCGTCGTCGCTCGCGGGGAAAGCGCTGCTTGGCTTGAAGGACAATCGGGTGGCTATCGGTGAATACATCGATCTGTCGGTGCAGGCGGATGCCCGCTTCGATATCGGCTGGCCAACGGTCCTGCAAGGGCCCTTTGACGAAGTCGCCATAGAGGCTGCCGAGCAGCTGCCCGGGCCGCTCGCCGCCGAGATGAAGGTGCGCAAGATAATTCATGAGGCGAGTCTAGCAGCGCTTGCGCTCAGCCTGCATCAGGCAGCGTTGGCGACCGGCAACAGCGGCGACCGAAAGCGCTTCGGCGATCGCATTGTGGCAACGCCGGACGAGTGGGTTATGTTGCGCGTCATGTCATGGCTGGACAGCGGAGCCAATAGCCGAAACAGACGCCAAAGCAGGTCGTCGCCGCCGATGAAGGGAGCTACGCAGCCAGCCAATCACCGGCCTATGACGGGTCTCGGTTTTGGCGAGGAAGGTCATCGGTTGCAACAAGCCCGGCAGGGGGATGTCGGTCCACAACAGGTGGTTGGAGACCCACAACATCGGCTTGTCTGGCAAATCGCCTGTCACACGAATCTGAAATGGCAATGCCGCTGCGAGCCGCCCTAGAAACCAACGGCACAACTGCTGGCGCGCAGCTTGAGTGGGAGTAAAGCCGGTTCCGGCACGAGACGAGGCGCCAGGCGAGCCGGCAAGGCTCAGCCTGTGCGTCGTGGGGTGCGGTGCTCGGCGCGTGACTATCGAGGACATGCCGCCGCTGCCGCTGGTCCCGGATAGCGTGCATGGGCGCTTGCGCCTCCAGCGGGGGCCATGTCAGCGCTTGGCGGGTGACGGCTGGGACGACTACGTCAAGCCGTTCCGCACGCTGGAAGACCTGTACGTGCTGGTCGCCATGGTCAGCTGGCTGTATGGAATCGCCTTGGGTGCGCATGGCCGCAGGCGCTGCAGCTCAGGTTGATCGGTCTGCTGGCGGCTGCAGCCGAAGTATCGCGCCTGCCGCCTGCTGAGGTTTCGACGCAGTTGTTGCTGGTTGCGCTCGGTGCACAATGGGCCGCAACCTTAGCTGCGCTGGATACGGCCCTTGCTGAAGGTCCGGGCCATTGGGCCGAGTTATGGCAGCGCGATCGCGGCATATTGCAGTTGGCGCGTCAGGCACAGGCCAAGCGGCTGGACAAGGCAGCGGCGGCTTTCGCACTGACACCTCAGCAGGACCGGGACTGAGCGATGCGATAAGGCCACCGAGGCGGGAACTCTGTGCGGCGGCGCGAACCTATAACAGGCGTGCCATCACGGCTTACGACAGGAGCCGTCGATCCTGGCGAGGCAGATTCCATGCCTGAATGTTCACCGGACAAGGATTTCAATGGCTTCCAGCTGTATCCGTAGTTGCTTCCCAGTGTGGTCTGCCCGAGGCGTACAAGCGTGATGCTCGCCGGCGAGGTGTTTCCATGGCGCGAAGGTAATCGTTTTCAGTTGCTGCTCGACGGCCCGCGGTTTTTTCCGCAGATATTGCAGCGTATCGATACTGCGCAGCAGCGTGTGGACATCGAGCTTTATCTGGTCGAGGACGGGCGCTGTACCGATCGGCTCGTTGACACGCTGATTGCCGCTTCCGGGCGTGGCGTACGCGTGCGCTGCCTGTTCGATGGCTTCGGTTGCTTGAAACTCGGACAGAAGACGCGTCAGCGGCTGCTCGACGCAGGGGTCGACCTGCGCCAATACAACCCGCTCAAGCTACAGCTGAAATTCCGCAACCTTCACCGCGATCACCGCAAGCTGATCCTGATCGATGATCTGTGCTGCTTTGTCGGAGGTGCCGGTGCGACAGACGAGTTCTGGAACCCGGACAAGCCGGACGAGCATTGGCACGAGGCGATGGTGGAAATCTGCGGGTCGGTGACGGAGGACTGGCAGTGCCTGTTCGACGTGCAGTGGACCCTGTGCCTCAAGCGCCGGATCTGGCAGCTGCCATTGCCTCGGCAGCTGCCGAAGATACCCGCCGCGCCCGATGCGCTCGATGGAGCAGGGCGAGTGGCCTATTCCGCTGCGCGTCAGCATCGAGACATTCTCCATAGCCTGTTGCGCAATCTGCGAAGGGCTGAGCGGCGTATCTGGCTGGCAACTCCGTATTTTCTGCCGACGGGCAAGGTCAGGCGGGAGCTGATGCGCGCGGCTCGCCGCGGCGTCGAGGTTCGACTGCTGCTGACCAGCCGCAACACCGACCATCCGTCCGTGCGCTATGCCGGGCAGCGTTTCTATCCACGATTGCTTCGGGCAGGCGTGCGGATTCATGAATATCAGCCACGCTTTTTGCACCTGAAACTCGTGTTGGTCGATGACTGGGTGAGTGTCGGCTCGTGCAATTTCGATCACTGGAACCTGCGCTGGAACCTTGAGGCGAACCTGGAGGCGGTCGACTCGCAGCTAAGCGCGGACGTTGCCAAGAGCTTCGAGCAGGACTTCAATCAGAGCCTCGAGATCGACCTGCATCAGTGGCACGCGCGACCCCTGTACCTGCGGATGTACCAGCGGCTGTGGGGCCTGCTCGACCGGCTCGTAATCAATATCTTCAACCGAAGCGGGTGACGGCACAGGCCGAGCCGTTTATAAAGTGTCCAACTGAAAAGGGAGAGCGTTCTGATGGCTGCGAAGAAAACGCTGATGCCGGGTGACTACGTCGAGCTTATCCCGCATGCGCAGCCGGAGGTTCTTCTGGCTGGTGGTGAATTCGTCGATATCGGTGTCGACGAGGCGCATACCGAGGGCAATCGCGTGACCGCTCCGGCGTGGCCGGCGCACCCCGTCTGGCTGGCAGCATTCCTCGGGCTGCTCGGTACCCGCATCAGCCTGTAATATGCCGCTCCGATCGAAGGCCCGCTCCGGCGGGTCTTTTTATTCAATTGCAGGCGCTGCCTGCTCAAGCTCCGAGGCTGCAATGTCCCAACCCCAAGACCCGCTCCATGGCGTGACGCTGGAGTCGATACTCGTCGAGCTGCAGGCTCACTATGGCTGGGAAGGGCTGGCGGAGCGGGTCGATATCCGTTGCTTCAAGCGCGACCCCAGTATCAAGTCGAGCCTGACGTTCCTGCGCAAGACGCCATGGGCGCGGGCGAAGGTAGAGGGGTTGTTCGTTCAGCTTCGTCGGTCCGCCAGCTAATCGCGTATCGCCGCTGACCGACGCCGTTGGTCGACGTTCGTCTAAATAAATCTGGCCATCCTCAAGTTCGCCGAACTCGGTCCGATTCCTGTAACAGTTTGATTCGTTGTGACTGACGAATCTCAATGGCATTGATCGCCCCCATGGAATTCAGAACGATGAGAAACAACGGGCCGCTAAGCAATACCGAACGGACCTTTCCGGCGCATCGGCGGCTGATTTCGGAGACGGATACCCAGGGCAAGATCCTTTATTGCAATGACGAATTCGTCGCCATCAGTGGCTACTCACGAGCCGAGCTGATCGGCAGCGACCACAACCTGGTCCGCCACCCAGACATGCCACCCGCCGTGTTCGAAGTCATGTGGCGCTACCTGAAAGCTGGCAAAAGCTGGATGGGAGTGGTCAAGAACCGGTGTCAGAACGGCGAGTTCTACTGGGTCAGCGCCTACGTCACGCCTGTTTTCGACGACGGTAAGCTGACCGGCTTTGAATCGGTACGGGTCAAGCCGACTGCAGACCAAGTGGCACAGGCCACGGCGTTATACGAACGCCTGCGTACTGGCAAAGCAGCGGTTTCCTTAGCTCGCCGATGCCAGGGCTGGGCGCGCATTCTGGCGCTACCTGTCGGCGCTGCGATTCTGGCCACTGCGGGTATCCTCTGGCTGCCGACGGCGGTCGAGGTAGCGCTTGTGCTTGGGCTCTTTTTCGCGCTTGGCCTCAGTTGCCATGCCGCTACCGAGCGGCAATTAGAGCGAATCATCCAGAGTGTCCCGCAGGCTTTCGCCGATCCTATCGTTGCGCTGACTTACACACATCAGCATGGCAATGCCGCGCGGTTGGAAATGGCACTCATCAGCGAAGACGCACGCCTGCGTACCGCCCTGACACGCCTGTCCGATCTCGCAGGACAGGTTGAAAGCGCCTCGGCTGAAACGTCGGTGCTGGCCAGCCAGACCGAAAACGACCTGCGCCAACAGCGTGGTGAGACGGACATGACGGCGACAGCAGTGACCGAGATGACCGCGTCGATTACCGAGGTTGCCAGTCATGTGCAACAGACTGCAGAGGAGGCAACCACGGCAAACTCGCTTGCCAACGACGGCGATCGGGTGGCTGTCAATACCCGTAAAGCAATGGAGATGCTGGCCAATACGGTCAATAACATTGGCAATACGGTGAACGAACTGGCTGGGGAGACCCAGCAAATCATGTCCGCTGCCAGCATCATCCAGAGCATCGCTGAACAGACCAATTTGCTCGCACTCAACGCCGCTATCGAAGCCGCTCGGGCGGGCGAGCATGGCAGGGGCTTCGCAGTGGTCGCGGACGAGGTGCGTGCGCTGGCCAGCAAGACTCGCGACTCGACGCAGCAGATCCAGTCCATCATTCAGACGCTGACCAGCAAGGCCGATGAGGCTGTCGCAATTGCTCAGGTGGGCGACAAGGAGGCGGCGCATGGGCTGGCTCAGGTCATTGAGGCGCAGCAGGCGCTGCAAGGTATTCGTGATGCTGTGAGCCGTATTACCGGCATGAGCCAGCAAATGGCCGCTGCCGCCGACGAGCAGGCGCATGTGGCTGAGGATATTGCGCGGCAGGTCACCGGTATCGCAGTGACGATGGACAGTAATGTCAGTAAAGCCGACCTGACCATGCAGCGCGGTCGCGAGCTGGAAGGCGCTGCACGTGGATTGCGCGCGCTGGTGGAACGCTTCAACCGCTGATGGTGCTCTGAGAAGCGGCAAAAAGCCCGGCAATGAGCCGGGCTTTTTGTTGACGTCTCGCTTACTGCACTTCGACTGCCAGGCTGTCGGCTATCTTCTTCTGCCAGATCGCCGGACCGGTGATGTGCACCGACTCGCCGTTGCTGTCGACCGCGACGGTGACCGGCATGTCCTTCACTTCGAACTCGTAGATCGCCTCCATGCCCAGCTCGGCGAACGCCAGCACCCTGGACTTCTTGATCGCCTGGGCGACCAGATAGGCCGCGCCGCCGACCGCCATCAAATACACCGCCTTGTTGTCCTTGATGGCCTCGATGGCGATCGGGCCGCGTTCGGACTTGCCGATCATGCCCAGCAGGCCGGTGCTCTCGAGGATCTGACGGGTGAACTTGTCCATGCGTGTCGCGGTGGTCGGGCCGGCGGGGCCAACCACTTCGTCGCCGACTGGATCGACCGGGCCGACGTAATAAATGAAGCGACCCCTGAGGTCCACCGGCAGCTCTTCGCCCTTGTTCAACATGTCCACCATGCGCTTGTGCGCGGCGTCGCGACCGGTGAGCATCTTGCCATTGAGCAGAACGGTTTCGCCCGGCTTCCAGCTCTGCACGTCTTCCGGCGTGATGGTGTCGAGGTTGACGCGACGCGCGCTCGGACCGGCTTCCCAGACGATTTCCGGATAGGCGTCAAGCGGTGGCGGGGTCAGTTCGGCCGGGCCGGAGCCGTCGAGCACGAAGTGGGCGTGGCGTGTGGCAGCGCAGTTGGGGATCATGCACACCGGCAGCGAGGCCGCGTGGGTCGGGTAATCCATGATTTTCACGTCGAGTACGGTGGTCAGGCCGCCGAGGCCCTGAGCGCCGATACCCAGTTGGTTGACCTTCTCGAACAGCTCCAGACGCAGCTCTTCGATGCGGTTCTGCGGGCCACGGGCCTTCAGTTCGTGGATGTCGATGGATTCCATCAGCACTTCCTTGGCCATCACCGCGGCTTTCTCGGCGGTGCCGCCAATGCCGATGCCGAGCATGCCCGGCGGGCACCAGCCGGCGCCCATGGTCGGCACGGTCTTCAGCACCCAGTCGACGATCGAGTCTGACGGGTTGAGCATGGCCATCTTCGACTTGTTTTCCGAACCGCCGCCCTTGGCCGCGAGGTCTACTTCGACCCTGTCGCCCGGAACGATGGAGTAGTGGATGACCGCCGGCGTGTTGTCTTTGGTGTTCTTGCGGGAACCTGCGGGGTCGGCGAGGATCGAAGCCCGCAGAACGTTCTCCGGCAGGTTGTAGGCGCGGCGGACGCCTTCGTTGATCATGTCGTCCAGGCTCATGGTCGCGCCGTCCCAGCGCACGTCCATGCCCACGCGCACGAATATGGTAACGATGCCGGTGTCCTGGCAGATCGGGCGATGACCGGTGGTGCACATCCGCGAATTGATCAGGATCTGCGCCATGGCGTCGCGGGCTGCCGGGGATTCTTCGCGCAGGTAGGCTTCGTGCATCGCCTGGATGAAATCCACGGGGTGGTAGTAGGAAATGAACTGCAAAGCGTCAGCGACGCTTTGAATCAGGTCGTCTTGCTTGATCACGGTCATGCAGCGCGTCCTCTTGGCGGGGCGGAAACAGCGCGTGTCGAGACAGCGACCGACACGCTCAGGTAAAAAATGCGCGGCAGTATAACCTGCCGTAGAGCCGGAACACAGACAGACCGAAGGTGAAGGGATGCACAGGGGAAACTGTCATGACGCTGCCTGCGACTTGGCGTTGCGCGAAGGGCTGAGGCATCGGCTGCGCATTGGCGCGAGCGCAATGAAGACGGCCCTGTTTAAGGGGGTGGTTCGCTTGCCCAACGCGACTGCGTATAGGTTTTTTACAAGGGCCGGCGTAAAGTGTGACGAATCGCCACTATGGGAAGGATTCCATGCGCGCTAGTCGTGACGAGAGCGAACAGCAAGCGCTGCAGTTACTGGTGACCAAGCGCTTCGGCATGGCGGCCGCCACCTACGGCCTGGCGTTGCTGCTTACCTGGATCACCGTGGCTGCGGGCTTCTATCAGGCGCCGGTCGAGACAGCAATCGCGGGGTCGGTGATGATTGCGGCCAGCCAGTTGGCTTTTTTCTGGGTCTTCTATCGAGGCCATAACCTGCACTTTCGCGACCCCAGTCTGACCGAGCCACAGGTACTGGTTGCCCTGGTCTGGCTGACCTTCTTTCTGTTCAATCTCGGCGATAACCGTGGATCGCTGGTGGTGCTGTACGTGCTGGCGCTGATGTTTGCCGTGTTTCTGCCACCGAGAAAGTTCCTCCGTTACGCCGTGTTGGCACTGTTCAGCTTCGTCGGCATGGTGTTTTTCGACGCGCAAACGGGCTACCTGAACGACCCGCAGACGGCACTGCTGCAAATCGGCGTGCTGCTGGTAACCCTGGTCTGGATGTGCTTGTTGGTCGGCTTTGTCTACAGGTTGCGTCAACGCATGCGTCAGCGCCGCTTTGCGCTGCAGGCGCATCAAGAAACGCTGCGCGGCATGATGCGACAGCTGGAAGACCTGGCCTCGACCGATGAACTGACGGGTCTCTACAACCGCCGGTATTTCCTGCGGAAGGCGGAAGCCGAGCTGAGCCGGCTGCGGGCGGGGCATCAGTCTGGCCTGGCCCTGATCGACCTCGACTACTTCAAGCGGGTCAACGATCTGCACGGGCACGCGGCGGGCGACCGCGTCTTGCAAACCTTTGCGTCCGTGGCGCGCTCCTGCCTGCGAGACGGCGACATACTTGCCCGCTACGGGGGTGAAGAGTTCGTACTGTTGTTGCCGAACACCGATGCCGAGCAATTCCGCGCCTGTTGCGAGCGCTTGCGCGAGGCCTTCGCCAATGCCCAGCTGCCGGAAGGAAATATGCAGGCCGGTCATTTGAGTCTTTCAGTTGGTTTGACTCTGCTGCATGAAGGCGATGATCTGGACGAATCCCTGCAGCGTGCTGACGACGCGCTGTACCGGGCCAAGGGCAACGGTCGGAATCGGTGCGAGACCAGCTGGGCGACGGAATGCCCGAGACCACTCACGGGGGGCGGACCTGGCGAGGTTCTGCGAATCGGCTCGCACCCTGCTGGCCGTCGGTGACAGTCTGCGCCTGGGCCAACTGCATACGGGCGCGCTGCGTTACGAGCCCGAGGGCAGATGAGACCTTTTATTGTTGTTGGCTGCCGGTACGGGACTTGCCCCGCTGGGGGGCTTGGTGTGCGAAGCACTGACCAAGGGCACCGGGGCCGGTTAGGCTGCTGCACTGCTGCCGGGGCGTGCCCTTTGCGAGAACCGCTTGAGGACCTTGCAGAGCTAAATGACAACCTCAGCGTTGATGCGTTGATGCGTTGATGCGTTGATCGGGAGCAGGCAGGCAGCCGCCTTCAGTCACGCCACGTCACGCCAGGAAATTATACTGATCTGCGATGGAGGGCTTTTGTCGAAGACTGCGCCAAGCGCATGTTTCTGGCGGGATTGCCGCGCGGGCAGATCTGAGTGATGCCTTTCTTACGCGCCAGCCCGGAGTTCCAAGAAGCCGGGAGGCATCGACCTCGCCAGGGGAAAGGCGCGCCAGGCGGAACTTGGGCTGGCACGCCACGCCGCGCCTATCAGATCAGGGAATCGCCCACACGCAGGATCTTCATGGTATTGGTGCCGCCCGTGCCATGATAGGTGTCGCCCTTGGTCAGGATCACCCAGTCGCCAGCATGGACGATGTTGCGCTTGAGCAGCTCATCCACTGCCGACTGGCTGACCTTGTCAGCGGGCAGGGCCGCCGGATCGAAGGGAATGGTCTGCACGCCGCGGAACATGGCGACACGCGCCTGGGTGTCGCGACGTGGCGAAAAGGCGAAGATCGGTACCGACGAGCGAATCCGCGACATGATCAACGGGGTGTAGCCGCTTTCGGTCAGGCTGATGATCGCCTTGACGCCGGGGAAGTGGTTTGCCGTGTACATCGCCGCCAGCGCCGTGCTTTCGTCGCTGCGCTCGAAGCGCTGACCCAGGCGATGGCCGGATTTGATACTGGTCGGATGCTTCTCGGCACCGACACACACGCGCGCCATGGCCTTGATCGCTTCGATCGGATACTCGCCAGCGGCGCTTTCAGCTGAAAGCATCACCGCGTCGGTGTAGTCGAGCACGGCATTGGCTACATCGGACACTTCGGCGCGGGTCGGCATCGGGTTGTGGATCATCGACTCCATCATCTGGGTCGCGGTGATCACCAGCTTATTGTTGCGGCGCGCGTGGAGAATGATCTTTTTCTGGATGCCCACCAGCTCGGCATCACCGATTTCCACGCCAAGGTCGCCGCGCGCGACCATCACGCCATCGCTTGCCCGGATCAGACCATCCAGCGCTTCGTCATCGGCCACGGCTTCGGCACGCTCGATCTTGGCGATCAGCCAGGCGCTCGAGCCGGCTTCGTCACGCAAGCGCCGAGCCAGCTCCATGTCCGCCGCGTCACGCGGGAAAGAGACGGCGAGATAGTCCAGGTTCATGTCGGCGGCCAGCTTGATGTCGGCCTTGTCCTTGGCGGTCAATGCCGGCGCGGTCAGGCCGCCACCGCGACGGTTAATGCCCTTGTTGTCCGACAGCGGCCCGCCGATCAGTACGGTGCAGTGCAGCTCATCGGCCGTAGTGCTGTCCACGCGCATGACCACCCGGCCATCGTCCAGCAGCAGTTCGTCGCCGACGCGGCAATCTTTCACCAGATCCGGATAATCGATGCCGACCACTTCCTGGGTGCCAGCATCACGGGGGTAGGTGACGGAGAAGCGAAAGCTGTCGCCTTCGGCCAGTTCGATGCGCTTGTTGGCGAACTTGGCGATACGGATCTTCGGTCCTTGAAGGTCACCCAGCAGCGCGACGAAGCGGCCATGCTTCGCGGCGATATCCCGTACCAGCTGCGCCCGTGCGCGGTGCTCATCTGGCGTCCCGTGGGAAAAGTTCAGGCGGGCCACATCGAGCCCGGCAACGATCATCTTTTCCAGCACCTCAGGCGAACTGCTGGCTGGACCCAGCGTGGCGACGATCTTGGTACGGCGCGAAGTCATTCAATGCTCCTTTTTCAGAATGGCCGCGAGGCTACTATGCCGGGCGGCTGTAGTCATCGTCGGGCTGCACTACTCTTTCGGCAGGGCCTGGAGAGGCGCGCAACGGCCATTTAGCGGGATGGATGGACTGCAGTTTTCGCAACGACGGTCGATAAATTCGGCATCGGAGGAATCACCCATGCGCACCCCGTTTATCCTTGTTCTGGCCACCCTCAGCGTAGGCTGCAGCAGCCGAAATGCCCTTGATCGCTATCTCGATGCGGCCTATACGCAATACCAGTTGGGTGATTGCGGCAAAGTCATGCTCGAACTCTCCCAGGCCGAGCGGCGCAGCCGACCACGGGATAATCTACAACCGGAAATATCGCTGTTGCGCGGTCAGTGCCTGGAACGTCAGGGCCTGTTTGTTGACGCGGCACAGACCTATCAGTTCATTCAGTCGCGCTATCCAGCCAGTGAATACGCCTTTCGCAGTCGTGCCAGGCTGGAGACGCTGCGTCAGTTGGGCCACTATGAGCCGGAGGAACGGGTGGTGACTCACGCCGTCAAACCCTGACATGAGGCCGCCCAACAAACCGGCAGGGAGAGACCCCATGCGTATCGCCGTACTGACAGTCAGCGTTTTGTTGGCCCCGCTGGCGGCCGCCGATATCTACCGCTGGGTTGATCCCGACGGCCATGTGCAGTTCAGCGCGAAACCGCAGCCGGGTGCGGAGCCGGTCGAGGTTCGGCCGCAGGTGATCGGTAGAGACGACGCGACCCGCGAGCGCCAGGCGCGCACGGAGCGCTTTTTCGAGGCTCGTCGCGAAGAGCAGGAGGCGGCCAACGTGGCGGCGAGCGCCAGGCAGGCGCAACGAGAGCGAGAGTGCCGGCAACTGCAAAACCGTATGTCGCGCCTGTCTCACGGCGGGCGCTATTTCAGTGCCGATGCAAAGGGTGAGCGTGTCTACTACAGTGATGAAGAAATAGGGGCGGCGCGGCGGCAGTTGGCCAGTCGTATCAGTCAGAGCTGCAGCTGAGTGGTCGGAGACGGCGGCAGCGATAAAACTTGGCGGCGGGCCCGCAAGCGATGGACATGCACAATCAACGCAGTATTCAACGGCACCAGTTGCCGTATTACCTCAACGTATTCAACTGTTTCACGGACAAGCCGTTGGGTTTCATTGGCAACCTGTCCGAGTCCGGGCTGATGCTCATCAGCCCCTATCCGATGATGACTGCGGTACGTTTCGATATGCGCCTGAAAATTCCGGGCCAGCATAGCCAGCTGCGCTACGTCGATTTCAGCGCAATCTGTCGTTGGTCACGCGAAGACGTTACGCCCGGCAGCTTCGATTCAGGTTTCGTATTTGTCTCACCGCCCCGGGAAATTCGCGAAATGATCGATGCGCTGAACCATTACTTCAGCTTTCGTCCCATGCAGCACATTCCACCGGCGCGACTGCCCCGTGTCGAATCAGCCGGTAACAAGGCCGCCGATCAGGATTGCTGTCAAGGTAGCTGAACCCGATCTGCATTCCTGAGGCTTTGCAGGCGGGCAACCTGGCGGCTGAAATCGGCGTGACTCACCTTTTATCCAGCGCCGATCGCCTGGCATGGGTAACGGCTTCAATGGGAGTTCGGCTTGGCTGCGCGAGGGCCTGGCACCGGTCCGCAGGGTCGAGCGCCGCCCGATCGGGACGACGGTGCTGAGCCTGACGGAGAATGTCGGCCTGCAGGGTGGCGATCAGATGCCGCTGTCCGGCGCGCCGGTAGCGATAATCTGCACTGCCTCGCAAATGCTCTCGAAGCTGTTGGCGACCTCGGGTCGGCGGGGCTCCGGCAGCGGGCCTTGGCGCTGCGCTGCGTGCCAGCAGGCCAGTAGCAGTAACAAAAGCGCGGCGGACAAGGCTTCGGGAAAATAACGCAGCAACCTTTGCAGCAGACCGTCATGGTCGGTGCATTCGTTGCGGGCGGTCTGGCGCGCTAGACTGGGGGCGACAATCGAGAAGGAAGCTCCCTTGACCTCCAGCATCTTCTGGTACGACTTCGAAACAACCGGCATCTCCCCTCGCTGCGATCGGCCTGTGCAAGTGGCCGGTATTCGCACCAACGAGGCGTTGGAAGAGATTGGCGAGCCGCTGAACATCTACTGTCGTTTGAGCGACGACATTCTCCCGCACCCCGCAGCGTGTCTGGTCACGGGCATTACGCCCGCCACGCTGGCGGAAAAAGGTCTGTGCGAGGCGGAGTTCGTGGCCCGGCTGCACCATGAACTGGCTGTGCCGGGTACCTGTGGTGCGGGGTACAACAGCCTTCGTTTCGATGATGAAGTGCTGCGTTACAGCT
The DNA here is from genome assembly GCF_024448935.1 of Stutzerimonas stutzeri. GTDB lineage: Bacteria > Pseudomonadota > Gammaproteobacteria > Pseudomonadales > Pseudomonadaceae > Stutzerimonas > Stutzerimonas stutzeri_AO. The sequence goes on along the minus strand of NZ_JAMOIE010000016.1, from coordinate 17,334 downwards.
TATATCGCAACTTTTTCGACCCCTATGCCCGCGAATGGCAGGGCGGTAATAGCCGCTGGGACATCATTGACCTGGTGCGCACCGCCTACGCGTTGCGGCCGGAAGGGATTGTCTGGCCAGAAGAGGAGGGACGGGTCACGTTAAAGTTGGAGCGGCTCACTGCAGCCAATGGGCTCGAACATTTGAATGCGCACGATGCCCTGTCCGATGTGCGGGCAACGATTGCCTTGGCTCGATTGCTTCGTGAGCGTCAACCGCGGCTTTACGACTATCTCTACAGGCTACGTCGCAAACATGCATTGATCGAGCAGGTCCAGCTGCTCAGGCCAATGGTGCACATATCGGGGCGGTTTTCCGCGGCGCGTCATTTTCTATCGGTGGTATTGCCGCTGGCCTGGCATCCTCGCAACCGTAACGCGTTAGTTGTCTACGACCTGAACGCCGAATGTGCGCCCCTTTGGGAGGAGCAGGTCGAGGTTATTCGCGAGCGGCTTTATACTCGTCGGGAGGACTTGGGCGAGAAACTTCCGATCCCCTTGAAACTCGTGCATATGAACCGTTGCCCGGTGCTGGCGCCCATGAGCGTGCTGCGCCCTTCGGATATCGAGCGGCTGGGACTGGATATCCAATGTTATGAGTCGAGAGCGGCCGAGTTACGCAGGCGGGAACCGGAATGGCGCTGGAAGCTTGCCGATATCTATCAGAAGGATGCGTTTGTGGCGTCATCGGATCCGGAGCAGCAGTTATATGACGGATTCTTCAGTGAGCGTGACCGGCGGTTATGCGAGCAAGTACGAAACGTTCCGCCGCTTGCGAGTGACGCCACCCCGCCGTTTGATGATCCGCGCTTGTCAGAGCTGCATTTTCGCTACCGCGCACGTAACTATCCAGAGTGTCTATCGCCGGGCGAAGCCCAGCAATGGCAAGCGTTCTGTAGGCAGCGCCTGCTGGTGCCCGAATTTGGCGCACCGAATACCTTGGAACAGTTTGAGCAAACGGTGCTGGCTTTATTGCCATCGGCCACAGCCGAACAAGCACGTCTACTGCAGCAATGGTCGCTCCATGCGCGCAGCTTGCGTGAACGATACATGCTCTGAATGCTGGGTCAGAGAACAAAAAAAGCCATCTGAGCAAGGCTGCGTCAGATGGCTTTTAGGGGTGTGGCGTAAAACTTAGCCCAACAGGGTGGCCCAGCTTTCAACCTCGTCGGAGCCCCATTGTGCTTTCCATTCTTTCAGCGTTTTGTGATTGCCGCCTTTGGTTTCAATCACTTCACCGTTGTGCGGGTTCTTGTACTGCTTGACGCGGCGGGCGCGCTTGATTGTGGCAGGCGCCTTGGATGCACGCTGCGGCTTGTTGCTGCGCGCATCCGGGTCGAGTAGAGCGATAATGTCGCGAAGCGACTTTTGATATTCGCCCATCAGCTCGCGCAGTTTGCCTTCAAACTCAAGTTCCTTTTTCAGCTTGTCATCTTCTGACAGGGACTTCAGGCGTTCCTGTAGTTCCTTGATAGCTTCTTCAGTAGCGCGGTATTCATTGATCAGCGACATGTCACTTCCTTGGTATAGGGTTGAACGCAAGTGACAGCAATCATAGACAGCTGCCGCGGACAAGTAAATGTCGGCCTGGGTAAAGTTTTGCTTACTTTGTTTCATCGCGGTGCAGGGCGATTCGAAGTGCTCTAGTTAAACCTGGCTTCGGTGAAGTACTGCACATAATAGAAGGTCGCGACGGACCCCGTCACGCTTAATATGCCGTCTCGCCCAGTGTTTCTTTGCGCTCTACAGGGTCGACGCGATCCGCGTGCGGGCGCAGTCCGGGCCATGCTTTGGTCCGGCCGAATAATATGGTGGCGGTTTTCTTCGCTGCGCTAGAATGCCCGGTCTTTATGGGTAAGCCGGAGTTAACTTAAAAAATGCGCACATTCAGGCTGGTTATCGCCTGTCCCGACGGCGTCGGCATTGTCGCCAAGGTTGGTAATTTCCTGGCGACCTACAATGGCTGGATTACCGAAGCCAACCACCATTCCGATCATCAGAGTGGTTGGTTCTTCATGCGGCACGAGATTCGGGCCGACTCGCTGCCTTTCGATCTTGATGGCTTTCGCCAAGCCTTTGCGCCAATCGCGCGCGAGTTTTCCATGGAATGGCGCATTACCGACTCAGCTCAGCGCAAGCGGGTAGTGCTGATGGCCAGCCGCGAGTCGCACTGCCTCGCTGATCTGTTGCACCGTTGGCACAGTGGGGAACTGGATTGCGACATTCCTTGTGTGATCTCCAATCATGACGACCTGCGCAGCATGGTCGAGTGGCATGGCATTCCGTATTTCCATGTGCCTGTCCAGCCGGGACGCAAGGACGAGGCTTTTGCCGAGGTGTCGCGCCTGGTTCGTGAGCACCACGCCGACGCCATCGTATTGGCGCGCTACATGCAGATTCTGCCGGCCGAACTCTGCGAGGAATATACGCAGCGGGTGATCAATATCCATCACAGCTTTCTGCCATCGTTCGTTGGTGCGAAGCCTTACCACCAGGCCTCGTTGCGGGGTGTCAAGCTTATCGGTGCGACTTGCCACTACGTCACCGAAGAGCTCGATGCCGGGCCGATCATCGAGCAGGACGTGGTGCGCGTCAGCCATCGTGACAGCATCGAGGACATGGTTCGGCTGGGCAAGGACGTGGAAAAGATGGTGCTGTCGCGTGGTTTGCGCTATCACCTCGAAGAGCGAGTACTGGTGCATCGCAACAAGACGCTGGTATTCAACTGATCCATCACGACTGGCGCGGGAGGCAAGATGGGCAACCCACTGGACAAGGCTGGCGCGAAGGCGCCACCGATTATCGGTAGTGGTTGCACCCAGCGCTACGACCCTGACCGGATGGGCCCTGAGCTGGGGACTGACTTTGCGGATGCCGAAACACTCTGGAAGCGTTATCTGAATGCGCTCGATGACGCAGACGGTGACAGCCCGAGTGAGGATGCTGAACCCGGCAGCTCGACGCCGGCGGGCTAGCGAGGGCTGCAGACCGATCCACTGCTCGCGAGGCTGCGGTGAAACAGACAGGCCGCCTGGGTATCAGGTGGACGCGACGGGCGAACCCAGCGTCCACCCGCTGCATCTGGCCAATCGTCACGGTCTGATCGCCGGTGCGACGGGTACTGGCAAAACGGCCTCCGGTAACCAAGCGCCAGTGAAGGCCGCTACGCCAAGAAGCGGGGTCACCGATGCGCCAGGTGACGCTGCCGGGCGGGTGTTCAAGGGCGCATTGCGCCAGGCTGCGATGCAGCTGGGCCGGCCGTTGGCACGGGGGCTTCTGGGCTCTTTGTTGGGCGGTTGGGCGCTAAGCGGTGATCAGAAGCGATCAGTTGCGATGGCTAAGCGGTTGCTGACGGCAGGGCGTGCAGTGCGTATTACAACGCTGCGGGTTACTTGGCTTGAGCGGCTTGCTCTGACAACTCTTTCTCGATTTTCTGCAACTCCGCCTTGAATACCTGATCGTGAACGGTCGGCTTTTTACGCCATGGCTTCCGCTCGGGATCGGGCTGCGCGGCATAGGTCGTTATTTCCCCGCCATACACAGCCTGGAAACGGTTGGCTTGCTTCTCCAGTTCGGCGCGTAGTTCTTCTTTTGTCACGTCTTGTTTTGCCTCTCTTTAGTTAGGTCTGTCTGCAGCGCGGCGCGCTAAAGGGTGCGAGCTCCAGGCTCGAATGAGGCCCGGCTCGGGTTGGGTGTGTGCGATAGGGGCAACATTACTGCAAGCGGGCCAGGCTAAACAAGCGTGCCCGTAACACTGTCCGGTAGCAGTGCAATATCGAGTCATATCATAAAGCATGCCCGCGCAAGTTATCGCTAACGGCGGGCTGGCGGTTTGAGCTGCAAGAACAGGTTTTGCGGTCGGGGTAGTTGATTGAGGAGCCAGCTGGTTCAGCAGTGTGTATCCCCGGCAGGGGCTTACGAAAAAACCGCGCCTCATTGGGCGCGGTTTTTTGCCACATCGTAGTTCAGTCAGCGAGCCGACTGGCTGGCCACATCATTCGGCGCACGGCCATATACGTCGTCCAGACGCTCGATATCGTCCTCGCCCAGATAGCTGCCCGACTGGACCTCGATGATTTCCAGCGGGATTTTGCCAGGGTTGGCCAGACGGTGGATGGACGTCACCGGGATATAGGTGGACTGGTTCTCGGTTAGCAGGAACGTCTTGTCGTTGCAGGTCACCTGGGCGGTGCCGGAAACGACGATCCAGTGCTCGGCGCGATGATGGTGCATCTGCAACGACAGCTGCGCACCCGGGTTGACGCAGATCCGCTTGACCTGGAAGCGACCCCCCATATCGACCGAGTCGTACCAGCCCCAGGGGCGGTAGACGGCGCAGTGGTTCTGCGTTTCGGAGCGGTTCATGGCGTCGAGCTTGTTCACCAGCTTCTTGACGTCCTGGACCTTGTCCTTGTGAGCGATCATGGTCGCGTCTTTGGTCTCGACCACTACAATGTTATCCAGGCCGACCACAGTTACCAGCTTGCCGTTACCGTGAACCAGGCAGTTGCGGCTGTCTTCGACGATCACATCGCCTCTGGTCACGTTACCGTTTTCGTCCTTTTCCAGTACATCCCAAAGCGATGACCAGGAGCCAACATCGCTCCAGCCCGCAGACAGGGGAACGACGCATGCCAGTTCGGTTTTTTCCATGACCGCGTAGTCAATGGAGTTGTCCGGACAGCAGGCAAAGGTGGCGGGATCGATAAGCAGCTCTTCGCCGTTCTTGATGCTGCGCTCCAGCGCGACCCAGCAGGTGTCGTAGATATCCGGATCGTGCTTCTTCAGCTCGTTTAGGAAAACGCTGGCACGGAACAGGAACATGCCACTGTTCCAGTAGTAGTCGCCGGAATTGACGTATTCCTGGGCACGCACTTGATCCGGCTTTTCGACGAACTGTGTGACGCGGTTGACGCCTTCTGGCAGCCCGTTACGTTCCTCGTGATCGCATTTGATGTAGCCGTAGCCGGTTTCCGGACTGGTGGCAGGAATACCGAACAGGACCATGCCGCCATTTTCGGCTGCATTGGTCGCCAGGGCGAGGGAGCGCTGGAAGGCTTTATGGTCTTCGATGACGTGATCGGCCGGCAGCACTAGAAGCAACTCGTCTCGCTCATCGGCAAGCAACTTCATCGCTGCAATGGCAATTGCCGGAGCAGTGTTACGGCCGAACGGTTCAAGCATGAGGCCCTGAGTTTGAAGCTTGCGTGCGGCCAATTGTTCTTTGACGATGAACCGGTGTTCCTTGTTGCAGACCAGCAGGGGTGCTTGCATGCCTTCGAAGGCCAGGCGCTCGATGGTCTGTTGAAACAGTGTCTGCTCCGCCGTAAGGGCGAGAAACTGTTTGGGGAATGCCTTCCGCGAAAGAGGCCAGAGTCGAGAACCGCTGCCGCCTGAGAGGATGACCGGAATCATGTTGTTTCTCCTGAATCGTTGAGAAGGGGAAGTTCTTCTTGTCCATGTGGGCGGCCAGAGGTCTGTGCTCGCCATACGCTTCTTGGTCGGCCTTCAGGTGCCGCGTGCCGTCAAGTTCAGTTGTCCTGCAGGACAACCGCTTTCCAGGCGAACTGCGTGCTCCGAGCCTGGACGTGGGAGGTGCTGCCTGGTGGTCGGTGGGCGCCGCACTTGATATTGCGGGGCTGATAGCGGTTCCGGGACCGCCGCCTGCGAGCGCCTGAACAATCTTGAGCAGGCAGAGGGGCATGCCGTTCGGCTGCGCTCTATCTGCCTGAGGCTGATGCGCCTGATAGTCGTTGATTTGACAAGTACCGATACTGCACTGAACCGGCCCGTCTGTTCTCGCTTGAACACCCTCGGCGACCAAACGGGTCTGCCTTGGCTGACACGCTGAAAGCCTTGTTTTGAATTCCACTGCACGTTCATGTGCGACGTCCCTTTCCGTCTGGAAATGCCGGTACGCGCTTATGATTGCTGGTGCCTTCGGATAGTTCCCCGCTGGCGTGCCGTCGATCGGGGAGTTTTTGACGGGGGCGGAGGATGCGACGGGCTGCTGGCGCTGTACGCTTTGATTGGCGGGCAGGTTCCGTGCGGGTGTGCAGGATAGACTGGCTTTGGAAGCGTGATGGCCGGGTTCCGGCGCCTGGAAAGCGAAGGGGTACGGCCAAGCCGATGGGGTCAGGCTTGAGCGTCTCGCAGAAATACCAGGTGATCAGGCGATGAACTGTCAGGGCAATAGCGATAGCCGTCGTAGTCAAAGTTTGTCAGATGTTCGGGTTTTTCGATGCGTTCCTTGATCACATAGCGGCTCATCAAACCTCGGGCTTTCTTAGCGTAGAAGCTGATGATCTTGTATTGGCCGTTCTTCATATCCTTGAAGTCGACATTGATCACCCGCGCGTTCAGCGCCTTGCGTTTCACGGCGCCGAAGTACTCGTTGGAAGCCAGGTTGAGCAAGACGTCGTCACCCTGTGCGGCCAGTGTTTCGTTGAGCCATTCGCTTATCCGTTCGCCCCAGAAGGCGTACAGATCCTTGCCGCGTGGGTTAGCCAGCTTCGTGCCCATTTCCAGGCGATAGGGCTGCATCAGATCCAGCGGTCGCAGGACGCCGTAGAGCCCGGACAACATGCGCAGGTGGCGCTGAGCGAAATCGAAATCCTCTTCAGTGAAGTCGTTGGCGTTCAGGCCGGTGTAGACATCGCCCTTGAACGCGAGGAGCGCCTGCTTGGCATTGCCCGGTGTGAAGGCCGCGTCCCAACTGCCATAGCGGGCGACGTTCAGCGCTGCGAGCTTGTCGGATAGGTGCATCAATTCGCCAATCTGCTGAGGCGACATGTCGCGCAACTGGCTGATCAGCGCCTGCGCGTGGTCCAGGTGCTCGGGCTGGGTGAAGCGTTGGGTCGTCGGTGGGGTGTCGTAGTCCAGAGTCTTGGCTGGGGAAATCACCATCAGCATGCAACGGTCTCCTTTGATGTCTGCGGATTCTAGGCGGTATAACCGTTGTCGCTCCAGCTATGGCCTCGATTAGTTGTTGAGCTTGACTCGGGGCGAGGGGCACGCTTATCGGTGATTTGACCAAGGAGGACACATGACCGACCTCTCGCACTGGCGACCCTCGCACCATTATCGTCCTCTTGAAGGGCGCAGAAAAACAGACCTGGGTTGTGGTGTTGCTGACGGGCTTGGCCATGGTCGCCGAGATCGTCGCCGGCTATTGGTTCAACTCGATGGCTTTGCTGGCGGCCATGGCGACGATCACGAGCATTCAAGCGCGCGGCGCCAGGAAAGGACCTGAACCGTCATGCAGCTTTCATCCATGTGTTGACGGATGGCCTGACCTGGTACAGGTGACGGCGGAGGTGAACCGGTGCGGCGAAAACGCACAGGTCGATTAGCGAGACTAATCCTGGTTCCGGTCTGCGCCAAGCGCTATTCGTCGTTCCGATAAAAAAACGTCATCAGTTTGAAAAAGACTTTTTCCTGTCATCTTTTTTGCGGTATTACCTGATGCAAGACCGCCGAAACCTGCACTCACAGGTGGCGGCCTCTGGGTGGCCCCAAGCCCCTGCCGCCCAAGTCCGCTCACCTTGCGCACGGTGGTTCTTTCTGCGGCGGAGCGCTTTGGCGCACCGTCGATCCGGCTCCGAAAAGGTGATCGCGTATGGATGACTACGGCAGACCCCGCGCAACTCAGCCCACCCTTTACGTTCTTGATACCAACGTCCTGATTCACGACCCCAACGCGCTGTTGAACTTCCAGGAGCATCAGGTCGCCATCCCGATGACCGTGCTCGAAGAGCTGGATCAGCTCAAGACCGGCAAGCACAGCGTGGCTGCAGAGTGTCGACAGGTGATCCGCCTGATCGACAAGGTGCTGGGTGATGCTACCCCCGAAGAAGTCGAAGTTGGCGTCCCCATTCAGCGTGAGAAAAGCGGCCCGTGCGGCAGCCTGTCGATCCTGATGAGCAAAGTCGCCGATTCAAACGGGCTGCCAGAGGACCTCAACGACAACAAGATCATCAATCAGGTCGTCGATCTGCAGCGACGTAGCGCGGGCGCTCCGGTGGTGTTGGTTACCAACGACATCAACATGCGGCTCAAGGCGCGTGCCTGCGGCGTCGCCTCGGAGGATTACCACACTGACAAACTGGTCGACGATGTCGGGCAGCTGTCCCGCGGCTATCACAGCCTCAGCGGGTCGTTCTGGGACAGGGTCAGCAAGGTCGATACCCATCAGGGGCATGGCCGCACCTGGCATCGGGTGCAGTTGATCGACAACTTGCCCGCCGTGCACGTCAACGAATTCATTCTCGACGAGCAAGGTTTCGTTGGCTGGATCAAGGGCATCAAGGCCGACGAATTGCTATTGCTCGACATGCATCAGGAGCCCCTGCTGCATCAGGAAGCCTGGGGGCTGCGGCCGCGCGATATCCATCAGGCATTGGCGCTCTTTGCACTGCTCGACCCGGATATTCATCTGGTCAATCTGTCCGGCGCTGCGGGGTCCGGCAAGACAATCCTGGCCCTGGCAGCCGCCATCGAGCAGACAGTGGTGAGTAAGCGTTACCGTCGCATCATCGCCACGCGCAGCGTGCAGGGCCTGGATGAAGACATCGGCTTCCTTCCAGGCACCGAGGCGGAAAAGATGGAGCCGTGGCTGGGTGCGATCACCGATAACCTCGAAGCGCTGCACATGGACGACGAGAGCACCCACGGCAGCGTCGACTACATCCTGCAAAAGGTGCCGTTGCAGTTCAAATCCCTCAACTACATTCGCGGGCGCAGCTTCCAGCAGAGCCTGATCCTCATTGATGAATGCCAGAACCTGACGCCGCACCAGATGAAGACCATCATCACCCGGGCCGGCAGCGGGTCGAAGGTGGTCTGCCTCGGTAACCTGGCTCAGATCGATACGCCGTACCTGTCCGCGACCAGCTCGGGGCTTACCTACCTCACCGAACGATTCAAGGACTTCCCGCACGGGATGCACATCACCTTGCAGGGCGTTCCTCGTTCGGTCCTGGCCGAATACGCCGAGGCCCATATGTAGGCCCGCTGGGCGGGGAGCTGTAGGCCATGAGCTGGAAGACTGAAGCAAAAGCTTGATAGCGCCGGGCCTCGGTCCGGACACTGATTCGCTTCCAGCTTCCAGCTTCCAGCTTCCAGCTTCCAGCTTCCAGCTGAGCTAAACTGCGAGACCTCACAGTCTCAGCAGGATTAGAAATGCTCACGCACCTCGATTCCCAAGGGCGGGCCAACATGGTCGACGTTACTGCCAAGGCCGTCACGGCGCGCGAGGCGGTTGCGGAAGCCAGGGTTCGCATGCTTCCCGAAACCCTGCAGATGATCCAGCAAGGCGGGCATCCGAAGGGCGACGTCTTTGCGGTCGCCCGTATCGCGGGCATTCAAGCAGCAAAAAAGACTCACGAACTGATCCCCCTCTGCCATCCCTTATTGTTGACCAGCATCCGCCTCGACCTGCAGCCGGAAGGCGACGATTGCGTGAGGATCGAGGCACGCTGCAAGCTGGCGGGCCAGACCGGTGTGGAAATGGAGGCCTTGACCGCTGCGAGCGTCGCAGCGCTGACGATTTATGACATGTGCAAGGCGGTCGACAAGGGCATGGTGATCGAGGGTGTTCGACTGTTGGAAAAACTGGGCGGCAAGAGTGGCCACTGGCAGGTGCCAGCATGATCCAGGTGCAGTTTTTTGCGCGTTATCGCGAGGCTCTGGGCCGCGATTCCGAACAGTTGGAATGGGACGCCTCCTGGCAACAGGTCGACGACCTGCGCTTGAGGTTGCTGGAACGCGGGGCCGAGTGGACGGTGCTTGGCGAACAGAACTTGATGTGCGCGCGCAATCAGGAGCTGTGCAGCCTCGACGAGCCCCTCGCCGATGGCGATGAAGTGGCATTCTTTCCCACCGTGACGGGAGGCTGACCATGGGTGTACGAGTCCAGCAGAGTCCATTCGACCCTGGCGTCGAGCTCAATGCCTTGCATGCGGCCAATCTCGGTATCGGTGCGGTCACCGGTTTCGTCGGCTACGTACGAGATTTCAACGAGGGTCGCGATGTTGCCGGAATGTTCCTCGAGCATGCCCCGGGAATGACCGAGAAGGCGCTGCAGAAAATCATCGACGAGGCCGCTGGGCGCTGGCCGCTGCTCAGGTTGGAGATTCTGCACCGGGTAGGGCGCTTGGAGCTGGGGGAGCCGATCGTGTTTGTCGGTGCCGCCAGCGCTCACCGCGAGGCCGCTTTTGATGGGTGTCGATTCGTCATGGATTACCTGAAGACCCGCGCGCCTTTCTGGAAAAAGGAAGACACCCCGGAGGGAACGCGCTGGGTCGAAGGTCGCTGCAGCGACCGGGATGCAGCCGATCGCTGGCAACAGGGTCCGACCGACCAGCCGAATGCGAACCAGGATCCGCAGACCAGACTCTAGGTGTACACAAGGCGAAGCCGGATCCTGCTTCGCCTTTTTTTTCTGTCCTTAGCGCTTGGGTGGGACGGCTGCCAGCAGCTCGGCAGGCGGCATTTCGCAACTGATCGTTCGGCCCAGCAATGCCTCGATCGCCGGCAGGGCGAAGGCATCGTCTTCCCCGGCAAAACTGATCGAAGTGCCGCTGGCCCCCGCCCGGCCGGTACGGCCGATGCGGTGGACGTAGTCGTCGGGGACTTCCGGCAGGGTGAAATTGATCACGTGGCTGATGCCATCGACATGAATCCCGCGGCCGGCGACATCGGTGGCAACCATCACGCGAATCTTGCCTTCGCGGAAGCCTTCCAGGGCTCGGATGCGCTTGTGTTGTGGGACATCGCCTGACATTTGAACAGCGCTGATGCCATCGCGGGTAAGGCGTTCCTCGATGCGACGCACCTCATCCTTGCGGTTGGCGAAGACCATCACGCGGGTCCAGTCATTCTGGGTAATGAGGTTGTAGAGCAGCTTGTACTTGTCGCTGCCTGCCACGGCGTACACGTGTTGTTCGACTGTGTCGCTGGCCACGTTGATCGCTTCAATCTCGACGATGGCCGGGTCCGTGGTCCACTGCTTGGCCAGATTCATCACGTCTTCGGTGAAAGTGGCCGAGAACAGCAACGTCTGGCGTTCGCTCTTGGGTGGCGTCTGGCGAATGATCTGGCGGACCTGAGGAATGAAGCCCATGTCCAGCATGCGATCCGCTTCGTCGAGCACCAGCACCTCAACCATATCCAGGTGCACTTCGCCGCGCTGATTGAAGTCCAGCAGGCGTCCGGGCGTTGCTACCAGGATGTCGCAATAGCGGGATTCGAGCGCCTTGAGTTGCTTGTCGAAGTCCATGCCGCCGACAAAACTCATGACGTTCAAACCGGTGTATTTGGTCAGGTTCAGCGCGTCATTGGCGATTTGCACGACCAGCTCACGAGTCGGCGCGATGATCAGGGCACGTGGCTCGCCCATGTATCGATCCGCAGGTGGTGGGGTTTGTAGCAGCTGAGTGATGGTCGAAATGAGGAACGCGGCGGTTTTGCCGGTGCCGGTCTGGGCCCGGCCAATAGCATCGCGGCCTTTGAGGGTAAAGCCGAGAACCTGAGCCTGAATCGGCGTGCAATAAGGAAAGCCAAGGTCGTGAATGGCGTGCATAAGCTCGGGGGCGAGCTTGAAGTCATGAAACCGGGTCTTGCCTTCGGCTGGCTCGACTGCGAAATCGTCCAGCTTCCAGGCTGGCGCCGGCGGGGCGGCAGGCTTGCTTGCCCGTTCACGGCGCGGCTTGGGGCTGACCTTGGGGGCATCATCCTGTTGCGTTTTGGTCTTTTCGAAGTACGCCGGGTCGCTGGCGCCCTGGTGTATTGAGGTGCTGCTTTCAGCTTCGGTGGTCGCAGGCTGATTCGAGCCTTTGCCAAACATCTTCTTTAGTGCTTTGAGCACGGTCTTCTCGTCTGTGTCTTCTAAGGTTTGCCCGCCAGTGTAATGCAAGAAGCAGATACGGCGAAGACTTGCTCAGGGATGGTCGGTCGCAGCGCTGTTTCAGCTGCAGACGCGATTCCGGCCCAGTTCCTTTGAGGACATCAAGCCAGCCGAGCGGCCAGCCATTCGCCGATATCGCGAATTTCCTCGGGTATCACCTCGTGGGCCATCGGGTAGTCCTTCCATTGTGCCTGGACCTGGTTCTGTATCAGGCAGTCATAGGCGGCGCGCCCCATCGCCGGCAGCACAACGCCATCTCGCGTGCCGTGTAGCGCCAGTACCGGGAGCGCGGCCTGCAAGGGCGACAGCTTCAGGTCGGGATTGAAGGTCGGTGCGTAGGTGGAAAGGGCAAGGACGCCACCCAGCGGGCCGGGCCAGCGCAGGAAGGCCGTGTGGTAGACGACTGCACCGCCCTGAGAAAAGCCGGCCAGGAAAATGCGAGCCGGATCGATGCCACTGTCGCGCTGTGCCTCGATCAGGTCGATCACGCATTGCGCTGACTGTTCCAGTTGCGCCTGGTCGATGGCGCGAGCGGGGCTCATCGCGAGGATGTCATACCAGCTCGGCATGGCCCAGCCACCATTAATAGTGACCGCGCGAGTCGGTGCCTGGGGTAGCACGAAGCGTGTCGTCGTCAGACGTTGTTGTAAGGCTTCGGCGACCGGCAGGAAGTCGTAGCGGTCGGCGCCGAGGCCATGCAACCAGATGACGCACGCGTCGGCGGCAATCGATGGTTCGATGATCAGTGGGTCACTCATGTTGGACTCCGTTCGGGCGGCACGCGCCAGGTTGGTGCGGGCGCAGAGAAAAAATGCAGCAATCTGTGGCGAGGTTACCTTTACTGAGCTCGGCAATGAAGCGCACGGCGGCTCGTAAGGGGCTTTCAGGGTTCTGGTACGCCGCTTGCTTTGTCCGTTGTGCCCAATGCGCCGGAAGTCATCGGCACTTCTGCAAGCTGCGTGTGGGAAGTGTTGCTGATAACCAAACGGCGGCTAGACTCAGGTCAGGTTCTTCTTTGTCCTCTCGATTGCTATCGGGGCGCAACCTGTGATCCAGGCAGAAGACTCCGACCTGAAGAATAAAAGCAAACTGGAGGTTTCGATGATAAGGGTTAAATCCACACTGGCCGTGCTTGGTGCCGCGACACTTTTGAGCGCAAGCGGCTTGGCTCAGGCAGGGGCGACTCTGGACGCGGTGAAGAGCAAGGGTTTCGTGCAGTGCGGCGTCAGCGACGGGCTGCCGGGCTTTTCCTACACCGATGCCAAGGGCGAGTACAAGGGAATCGACGTGGATGTCTGCCGTGCCGTTGCGGCGGCGCTGTTTGGCGATGCGAGCAAAGTCAAGTATAGCCCGCTGACCGCCAAGGAACGCTTCACGGCGCTGCAGTCCGGTGAAGTCGACATGCTGTCGCGTAACACGACCTGGACCAGTTCGCGTGATGCTGCAATGGGGTTGAATTTCACCGGCGTGACCTACTACGACGGGCAGGGTTTTCTGGTCAACAAAGCGGTCGGTGTTTCCAGCGCCAAGGAACTCGACGGCGCGACCGTCTGCATCCAGGCGGGCACCACCACCGAACTGAACCTCTCCGACTACTTCCGCGCCAATAACCTCAAGTACACCCCGATCACTTACGACACCTCCGACGAAAGCGCGAAATCGCTGGAGTCGGGGCGTTGCGACGTGCTCACCTCTGACCAGTCCCAGCTGTACGCGCAGCGCATCAAGCTGGCCAAGCCGGACGATTACATCGTGTTGCCTGACGTCATCTCCAAGGAGCCACTCGGTCCAGCCGTGCGCCAGGGCGACGAGGAATGGTTCGACATCGTGCGTTGGTCGTTGCTGGCGATGATCAATGCCGAGGAGCTGGGCGTAACCGCTGCAAATGTCGAGGATACTGCAAAAAATACCAAGAACCCTGATGTGGCGCGGCTGCTGGGTGCCGAAGGTGAGTACGGCAAGGATCTGAAACTGCCGAAGGACTGGGCGGTGCAGATCGTCAAGCAGGTTGGCAACTACGGGGAAATTTTCGAACGTAATATCGGCTCCGGTAGCGAGCTGAAGATCGAACGCGGCCTGAACGCGCTTTGGACCAATGGAGGTCTGCAGTACGCACCCCCGGTGCGTTGACCGAGCTGGGTCGGCGCTCTGCCGACCTTGTTTCAAGGATGAGCGCTGCCGGTGCCTGTGCACCGGCAGCGCCGTATGAGGTTTCTTGATGCGAACCATTGCCAAAGCAGGAGCCGCCCGCGGCTCGTTGCTCACGGACCCGCAGGCGCGTGCCTTTCTGTTTCAGGTCATCGCCGTAATAACAGTGGTAGCGATCGGCTGGTTTCTATTTCACAACACCCAGACCAACCTCGCCCACCGAGGCATTACGTCAGGCTTCGGTTTTCTCGATAACGCTGCCGGTTTCGGCATTTCCCAGCATCTGATCGACTACAGCGAGAGCGACTCTTACGGTCGTGTCTTCTGGGTTGGCCTGCTCAATACGCTGCTGGTCAGCATCATCGGGATCATCCTGGCCACTATTATCGGGTTCATTCTCGGGGTGGCGCGGCTTTCACCCAATTGGCTGATACGCAAGATCGCGACTGTCTATATAGAGACGTTTCGCAACATCCCGCCATTGCTGCAGATTTTCTTCGTCTACTTCGCAGTGCTCAGCCCGCTGCCGGGACCGCGAGAAAGCCTGAGTCTTTGGGATGCGGTGTTCATCAACAATCGAGGCGTACAGATGCCCGCGCCCAATGCTGGGGAAGGCTTCTGGTCGTTCTGGGTGGCGCTGTTCGTCGCGCTGGTGGCGATCGTCATGCTCAATCGCTGGGCACGTGCGCGGCGTCACGCCACCGGCCAGACGTTTCCGGTCTTTTCAGCCAGCCTGGCATTGTTTATCGCAATTCCTTCGCTCTGCTCGCTGGTGATGGGGGCGCCTTTTCTTTGGGAAGTGCCCGAGCTTCAGCGTTTCAATATTCGCGGCGGCTGGGTTGTGATCCCCGAGCTGGTGTCGATTGTGCTTGCATTATCGGTCTACACCGCAGCTTTCATCGGTGAGACAGTCCGTGCAGGTATCCAGTCGGTCAGCCACGGGCAGACCGAAGCGGCCGCTTCGTTGGGCCTTCGTCCGGGACGTGTGTTGCGTCTGGTGATTATCCCCCAGGCCATGCGGGTGATCATTCCGCCACTCACCAGCCAATACCTCAACCTGGCGAAAAACTCTTCGCTCGCGGCTGCGATCGGTTATCCCGACATGGTTTCGCTGTTTGCAGGGACGGTGCTCAACCAGACCGGTCAGGCGATCGAAACCATGGCCATCACCATGAGTGTGTACCTCGCCATCAGCATCAGCATCTCGCTGCTGATGAACGGGTACAACAAGCGCATTGCGCTGATCGAGCGGTAAGGACGAGCGCATGGCGATCCATACTTTCAAACCGGACCTGCCGGCGCCCTCTACCAATATTGGTGTGGTGGGCTGGATGCGGGCCAATCTGTTCTCCAGCTGGATCAATACGTTGCTGACCCTGGTCGGCCTCTATCTGATCTGGTTGATAGTGCCTCCCATCATCGATTGGGCGATCATCAAGGCCGACTGGACTGGCGAAACCCGGGCGGACTGTTCGCGTGAGGGTGCGTGCTGGGTGTTTGTGCAGACGCGTTTCAGCCAGTTCATGTACGGCTTTTACCCGCCGGAGCTGCGCTGGCGGGTGGATGCTACGGCCTGGCTCGCCATCATTGGTGCCGCGCCGCTGTTCTTGCGGCAGATGCGACACAAAGCTCGCTACGGCATCGCTTTTCTGCTGATCTATCCACTACTTGCCTATTGGCTGCTGCATGGCGGCTTCCTGGGCCTTGAGACGGTTCCGACCAGCCGCTGGGGTGGTTTGATGCTGACCATCGTCATTGCCGCAGTCGGTATTGCCGGCGCGCTGCCGCTCGGGATTCTGCTGGCGCTGGGTCGACGTTCGGATATGACCGCAATCCGTGTCCTGTGCATCACCTTCATCGAGTTCTGGCGCGGCGTGCCGCTGATTACCGTGCTGTTCATGTCCTCGGTGATGTTGCCGTTGTTCCTGCCGGAGGGCATGAACCTCGACAAGCTGATGCGTGCCATGGTGATGGTGGTGTTCTTCGAGGCGGCTTATATCGCCGAAGTGGTTCGCGGAGGCCTGCAGGCGATCCCCAAAGGTCAATACGAGGCGGCCGCGGCGATGGGCCTGGGTTACTGGCGCAGCATGGTGCTAGTGATTCTGCCGCAAGCGCTGAAGATGGTCATACCGGGCATCGTCAATACCTTCATTGCGCTGTTCAAGGACACCAGCCTGGTGATCATCATCGGCCTGTTCGACTTCCTCAACAGCATCAAGCGCGCCACCTCGGACCCTGCCTGGCTCGGCATGTCGACCGAGGGTTACGTATTTGCGGCGCTGGTCTACTGGATTTTCTGTTTTGGCATGTCGCGTTATTCCATGCACCTGGAACGCAGGCTCGATACCGGTCACCGGAATTAGGAGAGGCAACATGAACGACACATCTCTGCAACCCGAACAGCCTGAGCAGGCCGGTGAACCGGTCATTCAGATGCAGGGCGTACACAAATGGTTCGGCCAGTTCCATGTGCTCAAGGACATCAATCTCACCGTGACCCAAGGCGAGCGCATCGTCCTGTGCGGGCCCTCGGGATCAGGCAAGTCCACGACCATTCGTTGTCTCAACCGCCTGGAGGAACACCAGCAAGGGCGCATCGTGATCAACGGTGTAGAGCTGACCAATGATCTCAAACAGATCGAAGCGATCCGCAGCGAAGTCGGCATGGTGTTCCAGCATTTCAATCTGTTCCCGCATCTCACCGTGCTGCAGAACTGTACGTTGGCGCCCATGTGGGTGCGCAAGATGCCGCGGCGCCAGGCCGAAGAAGTGGCCATGCACTATCTGGAACGCGTACGGATTCCGGAGCAGGCCGGCAAGTTTCCGGGGCAGTTGTCCGGGGGCCAGCAACAGCGCGTTGCGATTGCCCGGGCGTTGTGCATGAAGCCGAAGATCATGCTGTTCGACGAGCCCACCTCGGCGCTGGACCCGGAGATGGTCAAGGAAGTGCTGGACACCATGGTCGGCCTCGCCGAAAGCGGCATGACGATGCTTTGCGTGACCCACGAAATGGGCTTCGCACGCACCGTCGCTGACCGGGTGATCTTCATGGACAAGGGGGAGATCGTTGAGGAAGCTGAACCCGAGATCTTCTTCACCAATCCGATCAACGAGCGCACCAAGCTGTTCCTCAGCCAGATCCTGCATTAAAAGCAGCTGCAAGCGACAAGTAAAGCGCAGAGCGGCCGCAAGAACACTTGACGGGTTTTCCGTACCACCCACCCTGATAACGCCTCAAGCCTC
>NZ_JAMOIE010000015.1 GCF_024448935.1 Stutzerimonas stutzeri | reverse complement strand
CCGGATAGCTCTGCCTGTCGCGAAGTTTCAACGGTTGTCAGGCCCTTTTCTTCCGGCTCGCGACGGGCCAGACTGCACGGTATGCCTATCCAGATAGTTTCCCGCCTTGCCGAAATCGAGCCGCAGCAGTGGGACGCGCTGCTGATGGCTCCCCAGCTATTTCTGCGCCACGCCTTTCTCTCCAGCCTTGAAGACAGCGCCAGCATCGGCGGCCGTACGGGCTGGCAGCCGGAGCACCGCTTGCTGACCGATGCTGAGGGCGCCGTGCAAGCCGCGCTACCGCTGTATCGCAAGACCAACTCCAACGGCGAATACGTATTTGACTGGGCCTGGGCCGACGCCTGTCATCGGGCTGGCATTGAGTACTACCCGAAGTTGCTGTGCGCGGTGCCGTTCTCCCCGGTGACCGGTGCGCGGCTGCTCGGCGATCGCGAGGCGGCGGGTCAGTTGCTCGATCAGCTCACAGGCGGGCTTGTCGAGGGAGCCTATTCGAGCCTGCACGTGAACTTCACCGAGCCGGACGCCGATGCGATTTTCCAGGGCCGTGATGGTTGGCTCGAGCGCATCGGCTGCCAGTTCCACTGGCACAACCGCGGCTACCGCGATTTTCAGGACTTTCTCGACGCTCTGACCTCGCGCAAACGCAAGCAATTACGCAAGGAGCGCGAGCAGGTAGCGGGGCAGGGGATCGAATTCGAATGGCGTGAAGGTCACCAGGTCAGCGAACAGGAGTGGGATTTCGTCTATGCCTGTTACGCCAATACCTACCATGTGCGTGGCCAGGCGCCGTATCTTACTCGCAGCTTCTTCAGCCTGCTGGCCGAGCGGATGCCCGAAGCCATCCGGCTGGTACTCGCCGTGCAGGGCGGCCAACCCGTGGCCATGGCGTTCAGCTTGATCGACGGGCAAAGCCTTTATGGCCGTTACTGGGGCTGCCTGGCCGAGTTCGACAGGCTGCACTTCGAAACCTGTTTTTATCAGGGCATCGATCACGCAATTGCCGAGGGCCTGTCACGCTTCGACGCTGGCGCCCAGGGCGAGCACAAGCTGATTCGCGGCTTCGAGCCGGTGATCACCCGTTCCTGGCATTACTTGGCGCACCTGGGGCTGCGCGCCGCGGTGAATGCATTCCTTGAGCAGGAACATGCCGGGGTGCTGCGTTACGCCGAGGCGGCGCGTGACGCGCTGCCCTATCGCCAAGACGATAGTTAGCCATTTGAATGGCGATGCACTTGGGCTTGGCTGACGCCTGCCTCAGACCGATACCAGATGGTCGTCACCGACGCGGCGGAACTGTTGAACCAACGGCTCGTAGCCGCGCGGCTTGATCGGGTCCGGCGCGTCGAAGGAATGCAGCAGACTCTTGAAATCCCGGCGCCGGTCCACATCGGGCATCGGCACCGCATCGAGCAGTCGGCGGGTGTAGGGATGTTGCGGATTGTGCAGGACCTGGTCGCGCCGGCCGATCTCGACGATGCGGCCGCAGAACATCACTGCCACGCGATGACATAGACGCTCGACGACTGCCATGTCGTGCGAGATGAACAGGTAGCTCAGGCCATGCTCGGCGCGCAGCCGTTCGAGCAGTTCGAGCACCTGGGCCTGCACCGAGACGTCCAGTGCCGACACCGACTCGTCGGCAATGATCACCTTGGGGTTGAGTGACAGCGCCCGTGCGATGCAGATGCGCTGACGCTGGCCGCCGGAGAACTGATGCGGATAGCGAGTCATGGCATCGGCCGGCAGATCAACCTGGTCGAGCAGCTCAGCGACTCGCTCCCTGCGCGCCGCGAGTGGTAGCCGGTCGTGTATCAGCAGCGGCTCGCCAACCAGTTCCAGCACTGTCTTGCGCGGGTTGAGCGCAGCGTAGGGGTCCTGGAAGATCATCTGGATGTCACGCCGCACCGCCTGCAAGGACGCGCCCGCAAGACCATTGAGCTCGAGGCCTTCGAGCTGCACGCTGCCCTGGTAAGCCAGCATGTTCATCAACGCCTTGCCGGTGGTGGACTTGCCGCAGCCACTTTCGCCGACCAGGCCGAGGGTTTCGCCCTGGCGCAGCTCGAAGTTGACGTCTTCCACGGCATGCACGTTTCTGCCCGGTTCGAACCAGCCGCCGCGCAAGGGGAAGCGTACCCGCAGGTCGCGTACCTGCAGCACCACGGGACTGTCCGGCAACGCCTGGGGTACCGGCGCGGTACCCAGCACCGGCACGGCGTCGAGCAGTCGGCGGGTATAGGCGGCCTGGGGCGCGGTGAACAGCTGGCGCACCGGTGCTCGCTCTTCCATCCGGCCCCGATTCATCACCACGACCTCATCGGCCATTTCGGCAACCACGCCCATGTCGTGGGTGATCAGCAGCAGGCTGGTGTGGAAACTCTGCTGCAGCTCGCGCATGAGCTCGAGAATTTGCGCCTGGATGGTGACATCGAGTGCGGTGGTGGGCTCGTCGGCGATCAGTACCTGCGGGCGGCAAAGCATGGCCATGGCGATCATCACCCGCTGGCGCATGCCGCCGGACAGTTCATGTGGGTATTGAGTGAGGCGCTTGTGCACATCCGGCATACGCACCGCATCGAGCATGTCGCGGATGCGGCGGCGTGCCTCGTCGCGGGTCAGCGGTTCGTGCCGGCGCAGAGTCTCCATCAATTGCTGGCTGACCGTCATCAGCGGGTTGAGCGAGGTCATCGGCTCCTGGAAGATCATCCCGATCTGCTTGCCGCGCAGGTGACGACGTTCGCGCTCGGGCAGGCCCAGGAGGTCACGCTCGCCGAACAATATGCGACCCTCCGGCACCTGAGCGGCGCGTGGCAGCAAGCCCATGATCGCCAGAGAGGTCAGCGACTTGCCGCTGCCCGACTCCCCGGCGATGCACAGCGTCTTGCCGGGGTGCAGGGCAAAGCTCAGGTCGTCCACCACATGGCGGTGGCCGAAGTCGATGGACAGGTGGTCGACCTGGAGGATGGGGCTGTCTTTGGATTTCGTGGCGTGCACGGCGGACCTCTGGACTGCAGTAGCGGGGAGGACGGCGCCGTCAGCCGAACACAACCTTGGGCACATAGAAAGACACCACCCAGTTGGGCATGTCGACGATCTCGCTGATGCGCAGGTCGCCGCACACCGAGCAGAGCATGTAGGCCTGTTCGGCCGGCATACGGTGCTCGCGGCAGAGCCAGTCGATGGCGTTCGACAGGGCGTCGCGCGAGGCCTGCATGAGGTCCGGGGCGATGCCGGTGAAGGCCTCGTAGCCGGCGCTGTCGAGGTGGCGCGTGACCGGGCCCGGCGTACTGAAGCGCGGTGCCCGCAGCGGGGTGTCCTTGACCAGATCGAGGGTCACCACCACGTCCATCCGGCTCTCGATGGCGGTGCCGCAGACTTCGCCATCGCCCTGTGCCGCATGGGTATCACCGATGGAGAAGAGCGCGCCCTCGACCTCTACCGGCAGGTACAGCGTGGTGCCGGCGGCCAGGTCGCGGATGTCCAGATTGCCGCCGACCCGCCGCGGCGGGACCACCGAATGCAGCCCGGCTTCGGCGGGTGCAAGGCCGATGGTGCCGGCGAAGGGTTTGAGCGGCACCTTGGCAAAATCACCAAAGGCGGCTGGCGCCAGACTTTCAGCGTCGTAATGCCAGAGCGCCAGCGCTGGGTCGGTGAACTGGTCGGCGAGCAGGCCGAAGCCCGGGATGTTGGCCGTCCAGCCGAAGCCGGAAGGCTCGAAGCTGTCGATGGTCACCTTGACCACATCACCAGGCATCGCGCCTTCGATGAATATCGGGCCGCTGACCGGGTTGATCTTGTCGAACGGCATGTTCGCCACATCGGCGGTGACCGACTTCGGCGTGAAATAGCCGTTGGACGAGTCGTGGCAATGGAATTCCAGGGTGGTTCCGGGGACGACACGCTCCACCGGGACAAAGCTGTTGTCCCAGCCGAAGTGCCTGTGGATGCTGTGAATGGTCTTGACCAGGCAGTTTTGGCACATGAGGGGAACCTCCGGCAGTCGATTAGATGGCCCGGCGAACCGGGCAGGGCAGTCGCAGCCGGGAGCTCCGGCTGCGCCACGGTGGCTAGCGGATCGTCATTGGCCCTTGATGTAGATGTAGTCGTAGTTGACCGGCACATGCACCGGATCGACATAGAGTGCGTCGTCGCCGCCCATGCGCGCCGAGCGCACCGAGAAGCGCTGCTCGTTGAAAATCGGCACCCAGGGCGCGTCGGCCATCGCATCGGTGAAAATCTGCTTCCACAGCGCGACGCGTTCGGCTTCCTGCTCCGGCTTGGCCATGCTGTCGGCCTTGGCCGCCAGCGCGTCGAGCTCCTTGTTGCAGTACAGCGCCCAGTTCCAGCCACCTTCCACGGCGCCCGCGCAACCGAGGATCGGCCCCCAGAAGTTGGACGGATCCGGGAAGTCGGCGATCCAGGCCATGCCACCCGACCAGACCATCGGTGCCTGATCCTTCTCGCTGCCGGCGGCGATCACGTTGGCCTGGGCCAGCGATTTGATCTGTGCGCGGATGCCGACCTTGGCCAGATCCTGCTGGATCGACTGAGCGATGCGCGGCTGCGGATCGGTGTTCATCACGTACAGCTCGGTGTCGAAGCCATCTTCGAAGCCCGCTTCGGCGAGCAGTTTCTTTGCCCCTTCGACGTCGTATGCGTAGCCCTCGTAGTTCTCGTCATAGCCGGGCATTGCTGGCGGCAGCGGCTGGTTCGCCGGCGTGGCGCGGCCATTGATGATGCGCACGATGCGATCCTTGCTGATCGCCATGTTCACCGCCTGGCGAACCTTGAGGTTATCGAAGGGTGGCAGGGTGGTCTTGAGGGTCAGGTAACCGGTGTGCAGCTGATCGCCGACCACCAGCATGTCCTTGAATTTCGGGTCCTTGCGGAACTGCAGGAAGCGCGCCGGCGGCACGCCGTCGCCGGCGATGTCCACTTCACCGTTCTCCAGGCGCAGCAGGGCGACGCTCGGGTCCTGGCCCACTTCAAAGGTGATGCCGTCCAGATAGGGCAGACCCTTGTTGAAATAGTCCGGGTTCTTCTTGAACACCAGGCGCTGGCCAAGCTTCCATTGCTCGAGACTGAACGCGCCGGTGCCGACCGGATGCTTGCCGAAATCATCGCCCCACTGCTCGACCGCTTCCTTGGGCACGACGGAGGCGAAGTTGATGGCCATGACATGCAAAAAGGTGGCATTGGCTTCGCTCAGGGTGATCTTCAGCTGATAGTCGTCGACAACTTCGACACCGCGGAGGCTTTCAGCCTTGCCTTCGGCCATCGCGTCGTAGCCGGCAATCGAACTGAAGAAGCCGGCGCCCGGGCTCCGGGTCTTGGGGTTGACGGTGCGCTCGAGCGAGTACTTGACGTCGCCGGCCTTCATCTCGCGGCCGTTGTGGAACTTGACGCCCTTCCTCAGGGTGAAGGTATAGACGCTGCCGTCATCGGAGATGCGGTAGTCCTCGGCCAGGTCCTTGACCAGTTCGGTGGTGCCGGGTTTGTAGTCCATCAGGCCGTCGAACAGGCTCTTGATCATCGACCAGTTCTGCCAGTCGTAGCCGATCGCCGGGTCGAGGGTGGCGACATCGTTCTGGTAGGTCACCACGGCGGTGCCGCCGGGCTTGGCGTTGGGCTCCTGTGAATCCTGGGCCATCAGGCCACCGGCGAACAGTGTGGCCGCGATGGCCAGCGATAGTGCTTTGCGCTTCATGCTCCTGCCCCTTGCTTTTGGTTAGTGTTTTTTCACATCGATGCGTGGGTCGACCAGCGGGATCACCAGGTCGGCCAGCAGGTTGCCGAGTACGATGGCCACGGCCGATACGGTGGTGACGCCTATGATCACCGGGATGTCCACCTGCTGGATCGCCTGCCAGGCAAGCTGCCCGATGCCCGGCCAGCCGAACACCGACTCGACGACCACCAGCCCGCCCATGAAGATGCCGATGTCGATGCCGATCATCGGAATCACCGGGACGATCGCGTTGGGCAGCACATGGCGCATGATCACCCGGCCGCGGCTGAGACCCTTGGCGCGGGCGGTGCGAATGAAGTCCTGCTGCAGCACCTCGATCATCGAGGAGCGCACCATGCGCGAATACCAACCGCTGCCGAGGATCCCCAGGGTCAGAGCCGGCAGCAGCAGGTGCTCCGGCCCGCCGTAGCCGCCAAGCGGGAACCAGCCCAGTTGCATGGAGAAGAAGTAGAGAAACAGCATCGCGGCGATGAACTGGGGCGCCGAGACGCCGATGAAGGAAAACGCCATCAACAGCTTGTCGGCGACACCACCCCGGCGCAGCGCGGCGATCACGCCGAGGCTGATGCCGATCAGCAGTTCGAAGCCGATGCCGGCCGCCATGAGTTCAAGCGATGGGCGCAGGCGCGAGCCGATCAGCTCGGCGACTTCGCTGCGCTGGATGTAGGAGCGGCCGAGATCGCCCTGTACCAGCCTGCCGAGATAGTGTCCGTACTGTTCGTAGAAGGGCAGGTCCAGGCCGAGCTGCGCCCGGATGCCGGCCACCACTTCCGGTGTCGCACTGCGCCCGGCGATCTGCCGCGCCGGATCGGCAGGCAGCATGAACAGCAGCAGGTAGGTGATGAAGGTGACGCCAAGCAGGATCAGCAGCGAATAGCCGAGGCGGCGCAGGATAAAGATCGGCATCAGCGTCTCCCCACCAGTGTCGGGTCGAGCTCGTCGCGCAACGCGTCGCCGACCAGGTTGAAGGCGAGCGACAAGAGGATGATCGCCGCGCCTGGGATGAACACCAGCCAGGGTGCCTCGCTGAAGTAGGTCTGACTTTCGAAGATGATGTTGCCCCAGCTCGGCGTGGGCGGCTGCACCCCGACGCCGAGGTAGGACAGCGTTGCCTCCAGCAGCACCGTGGTAGAAATGCCGAGCGTGGCCCAGACCAGGATGGTCGGCAGCAGGTGTGGCAACAGATGGGAGAAGAGGATGCGCAGGGAGCTGGCGCCCAGGGTACGTTCCACCGCCACGAAGTCGCGGGCCTCCAGTGCAACGGTTTCCGAATAGATCACCCGGGCGATCTGCACCCAGTTCACCATGGCGATCACCAGTGCCACGATCCACACGCTTGGCTGGAAGATCGCCGCCAGGGCGATGGCCAGCAGCAGGGCGGGAAAGGCCATCATCAGGTCCGTCAAGCGCATCAGCAGGCTGCCCAGCCAGCCGCGCACGAAGCCCGCCGTCAGGCCAACCAGGGTGCCGATCAGCACGGCCAGACCGTTGGCTGCCAGGCCGATGAACAGCGAAGTGCGCGCACCGTAGATGAGCCGTGAGAGCAGGTCGCGACCGAGCAGGTCGGTGCCCAGCCGATAGGTCTCGTCCGGCGGCAAGGGCGCACCTTCCATCGACAGGCCTTCGATGAACTGCTCGGAGGGATCGTACGGGCTGACCCAGGGCGCCAGTATCGCCAGTAGCACAATGGTCAGGATCAGCAGCAGCGAGATGGCGACCGAGGGTCGGCGGCACAGGGCGATCAGGGTCTTCATCGACTGCCTCGCGTACCGATCCCGGACGCTTCGTGCCGATCGTTAGCCATGTCGGAGCAGAGCGAATCCATGCTTCGGCCCAGGCGCATCGACATCAACCTCAGCCGCTCATAGGCCGCTGCCTCGTCGATGCCATGCTCGACCATTAGCCGAGCCAGTGCCTGCGCCAGAAGCGGGGCGGATGCCAGCCGTTGCTGCAGAGCCAGGCATTCGTCACGCTCGCGGGCCAGGCGCTGCTGCAAGCCGATCGCCATCATCAGCGTGGTGTAGACCGAGCCTTGCGTGATGGGCTTGTTCAGCAAGGCGGTGGTACCGAGTTCGATGGCGCGCTGGATCTGCGACAGCGTTTCGTGGGCGCTCAGTGCGATCACGGGAACCCCGGCCGATCCCAGTTGGCGCAGCGTCTGTGGGCTGGCGAAGTGTTCCAGCTCGACCACGGCAGCAAAGCAGTTATCCAGTGCCACGGGCGCATCGCCGATCAGCGCCACGGCAGTGATACCCAGGCGCTGCAGACTCTTGTGCAATGCGGTCAGGGTGCGCTCTTCACAGTCGATAAGCAGCAGGCGGCCACTTTCGAAGTCGGGGCGTTTCAGCTTCATTTGACGATCCTCAGCTGGGGCAGCGTGGTCTCGCGTAGGGGGCGCAGGTCGCTCAGGTCGGTGGCGGTAAGATAGGGGTCCGGCGCCAGCACGCCGTCTTCGCTGTGCAACAGGCAGAAGCGTCCGTTGCGTAGCTCGGCGATATGGCAGGGCAGGCTGGTGTGGTTGTTGTATGGTGCGATGCGCAACATACCCAGCGCACTCGGCCAGGCGCTCTGGTGCAGGTGATCGATGATCGTTTCGGGGTGATCGTCACCGGTGTGTTGCAGCACCTGGGCGAACAGGTGCACGGCAGCGTAGGCGCCCGCGTAGTAATGCGAGCAGCGTTGCAAGCCGTGGCGTTGCCGCTGGCGCTTGCTGAAACTCGGGTCGACTGCCTCGAAGAATGGCCCGCAGGAAAGCAGTCGCAGGTTGTTAAGCGTGCCGACCTCACCCAATTCCGCCTCGGTCAGGTTGCAGCTGAGTACCGCTAGGCTCAGCCCGTGCCGGTCGCAGGCATGGTCGAGCTCGGCCAGAAAGGCGTAGGACGACTCGCCCACCAGGTTGTTGAGGATGAAGGCCGGTGGGTAGGCCATCAGTGTTTTGACCGTCTCGGCAAATGTGGTCGAGCCGAGATGGACGTATTTTTCCGCCAACACCTCGCCACCGGCGGCCTGCAGCACCTCACGCGCGATGCGATTGCTTTCCCAGCCCCAGACATAGTTCGAGCCGATGAGATGGGTGCGGCATCCAAAGGTGCGCAACGCATAGCGCAGCAGGGGGATCAGGGTCTGGTTCGGGCAACCGCCGAGGTAGATCACGTGCTCACTGCTCTCGAAGCCCTCGTAGGGGCAGGCATACCAGAGCAGGCCGCCGCGCTGTTCCAGATCAGGGATGATTTCCTTGCGGCTGGCCGAGGTGATGGTACCGAACAGATGACGAACGCCCGCATTCATGAGCTGGGCCGCGCCTTCGCCGTAGCGCCCGAGTTGGCCTTGCGGATTGAGGTGGGTCGCCTGCAGTTGAAACGCGTAGCGTGGATCGTCGTTGATCTCGGCCAATGCATCGAGCGCGCCTGCCAGTGCGTGGCTGCCCATTCGGCGATAGGTACCGTCGGTGGAGAGCAGCAGACCAATCGAAAAGGTACGGGGCATTGTTCGCGTCCAAAAAAAAACCCGATCGACCAGCAGGCTGGTGATCAGGCTTCGTTACCTGGCGCCTTAGGGCGCAATGTCGGCAAGGCTTACAAGGGTCGTCGTCCAGGCTTGCGTGTCTGGTTTGCTCCATGAAAAAAGGATGCCAGGTCTGCGTCGCGGCAGTAAGAGCAAGACCAATGGTGAGGCGAGCCCGTCTCTCTCCAGCTAGTCGCACCTGCCGGACATCCTCACGCACCGGTTCGCTATGGAACCGGGTTATGGCTTGTCGCGGGGTGATGTTCCGTTATGGAACACCGCGTTCGGTGGCTGTGTCGATCAGGTGCATGGGCAGCAGCTGATCGTTGCCAGTTCAGACGAGGGGCCTTTCGGCTAGCGGCTGCTTTTTCGGCGCGGCGCTGACCCCCTCCAGAGTGGCGAAAGAAGTGTCCTTGGCGGTCAGCAGGAAGTCGCGCATGAAGGGCGAATCCAGCATGTCGGCGCGGATGCCGGCATAGAGCGTTGCGAACAGGCCTTTCTCGCCCAGGCGCTTTGCCGTCACATAACCGCGAGCGCTGTATTCATGCAGTGCCCAGTTGGGCACGCAGCACACGCCGCGACCGGAAGCCACCAGCTGCATCATCATCACGGTGAGCTCCGAGGTGCGAACCTGCGCCGGTTCGACATCGGCCGGCTCCAGGAAGCGCGTGAAGATGTCCAGTCGATCATGTTCCACCGGATAGGTGATCAGGGTTTCGCTGGCCAGGTCTTCGGCGCGTACGAATGGGCGGGATGCCAAGGCATGCTGATTGGCGACGGCGAGCAGCGCTTCGTAGGTAAACAGCGGCACATAGGTGATGCCCGGCAGCTCGATCGGGTCGGACGTCACCACTAGATCCAGATCACCGCGCGCCAGGGCCGGCAGCGGCGCGAAGGAAAACCCCGAAGCCAGGTCCAGCTCGACTTCCGGCCAGGCATCGCGAAACTGGTCGATGGTCGGCATCAGCCACTGGAAGCAGCTGTGACATTCGATCGCCATGTGCAGGCGACCCGCCGTGCCGCCTGCCAGTCGGGCCAGGTCGCGCTCGGCACTGCGCAGCTGTGGCAGCAGGCTGTCGGCCAATTGCAACAGCCGCAAACCCGCACTGGTGAAACGCACAGGACGTGTCTTGCGCACGAACAGCTGCAAGCCCAAGCGTTCTTCCAGTTCCTTGAACTGATGGGACAGTGCCGACTGGGTCAGATGCAGCCGCTCGGCGGCCTCCACCAGGCTGTCGGTTTCGCGCAGCGCGTGAAGCGTTTTCAGGTGGCGGATTTCCAGCATGCTGGGGAGTTCCTGCTGTTTTCGTTGGCGAGGCCTGGGTTTTCGAGAGGACGCCGTAAACCAAAGCACGGTGACTTGAGCAATCCTCATCGCGGCGGCGAAGTGTGTCCCAGCGCGCCGATCGTTGTCGAGCCGACAGCTCGAATGAATCCTTGCAGGGCAACGAGCAGGCATTGGGTGCTGGCAGGGCCATTCGACAACCCGCAGGTTCGAGCTGGGATTGGACGGCGCGTAGCGCGTTTTTTTAGCGTGTCGGTCCGTTCGTTTCCAGAAACGGGGCAGTAGCGAGTGTATGAATATAGCTAAAGATGATCTGGAATGAGATGAGTTTGTTTCATTGATCGCGGGCCGTCACAATCCACTCATCGAACACGAAGGAATTGGAGATTGTCATGGCTGTTGCGCATTCCCTGGGCTACCCACGTATTGGTGCCGACCGAGAACTGAAAAAGGCGCTCGAAGCGTACTGGAAGGGTGACCTCAGTGAGGACGGGCTGCGCCGGATCGGCAGGCAGTTGCGAGCCGCCCATTGGCAGTTGCAGGCAGATGCTGGCATTGATCTGCTGCCCGCGGGCGATTTCGCCTGGTATGACCAGGTGCTGACCCATTCGCTGATGTTTGGCGTTGTGCCTGAGCGCTTTCGTCCGGCCGACGGTCAACCGACCCTGGAGACGTTGTTCGCCATGGCGCGTGGCGTAACTCACCAGTGCTGCGGTGGTGGGCAAGCGCAGGAAATGACCAAATGGTTTGATACCAACTATCACTACCTGGTCCCCGAATTCAGCGTTGATCAGTCCTTTGAGCTGTCGTGGACGCAGCTGTTCGAGGAAGTGCAAGAGGCCAGGGCCCTGGGCCACGCGGTCAAGCCGGTGCTGATCGGGCCGTTGACCTATCTCTGGCTGGGCAAGGCCAAGGGGGAAGCGTTCGACAAGCTGGAGCTGCTCGAACGCCTGCTTCCGGTCTATGGAGAAGTGCTGGAGCGGCTCGCCGCGCAGGGCGTGGAGTGGGTGCAGATCGACGAGCCGATCCTGGTGCTCGACTTGCCGCAGGATTGGAAGAACGCCTTCGAGCGAGCCTACAACCTGTTGCAGCGCGCGCCATTGAAGAAGCTGGTCGCAACCTATTTTGGCGGCTTGGAAGACAACCTTGGCTTGGCCGCGGCGTTGCCGGTCGATGGCCTGCATATCGACCTGGTGCGTGCGCCGGATCAGTACCCGGTCATCCTTGATCGACTGCCGGCATACAAGATCCTCTCACTGGGCATCGTCAACGGCCGAAACATCTGGCGGTGCGATCTGGATAAAGCCTTGAACGTGCTTCGTCACGCTGCCGAGCGATTGGGCGAGCGACTCTGGGTGGCGCCGTCCTGTTCGTTGCTGCACGCGCCGGTGGACCTTGCGCGGGAGGACCAACTGGATGCTGAGCTGCGAAGCTGGCTGGCGTTTGCCGTGCAGAAATGCGCGGAGGTTGCCGTGCTGACGCGAGCGGTCAATCAACCGGACGATGCCCGGGTACAGGCTGCGTTACAACAAAGCCGCGAGGTTCAGGCGAGCCGCGCCGAGTCTCCACGAATCCACAAGCCCGCCGTGCAGGCGCGCTTGGCTGCGATCAAACCCAGGCACAGCCAGCGGCAATCCGCCTTCGAAAGCCGCATCGAGAAGCAGCGCGCTCGGCTGGATCTGCCGGCGTTCCCGACCACCACCATCGGCTCGTTCCCGCAGACCCCGGCGATCCGTCTGGCGCGTCAGGCCTTCAAGCAGGGCAAGTTGGCCCTGACCGACTATACCGAGGCGATGCACGCCGAGATTCGTCACGCAATTGCCGTACAGGAGCAATTGGGTCTGGATGTGTTGGTACACGGTGAGGCAGAGCGTAACGACATGGTCGAGTATTTCGCCGAACAGCTCGACGGTTATGCCTTTACCCGTTTCGGTTGGGTGCAGAGCTACGGTTCGCGTTGCGTGAAACCGGCGCTGATCTACGGCGATCTCAGCCGCCCGGCAGCAATGACGGTGGAGTGGATTCGCTATGCCCAACAGCAGACCCGCAAAGTCATGAAGGGCATGCTGACCGGGCCGGTAACCATGTTGATGTGGTCGTTTACACGCGAGGATGTCAGCCGTGAGCAACAGGCGCGGCAGTTGGCGTTGGCGATCCGGGACGAGGTCTGTGATCTCGAAGCGGCGGGCATCAAGATCGTCCAGATCGACGAAGCGGCATTCCGCGAAGGTCTGCCATTGCGCCGTGCCCAGTGGGGGCACTATCTCGACTGGGCGGTCGATGCGTTCCGTCTGTGCTCCAGCGCTGTGCGCGACGAAACGCAGATCCACACGCACATGTGCTACAGCGAATTCAACGATGTGATCGAGGCGATCGCGGCGATGGATGCCGACGTCATCACCATCGAGACCTCCCGCTCGCAAATGGAGCTGCTGGAAGCGTTCCGCGTCTTCGACTATCCCAACGACATTGGTCCCGGCGTCTATGATATCCACTCGCCGCGCGTCCCGGACACGGCTGAAATGGTCCAGCTGCTGCAGAAGGCCGCCGAGCGAATCCCGGCCGAGCGGCTCTGGGTCAACCCGGATTGCGGCCTGAAAACCCGCGGCTGGGCGGAAACCGAGGCGGCTCTGGTCAACATGGTCGCGGCCGCCCGCCAGTTACGGGCGGCGTACCGCGCCGAGGTGGCCTGACCGCTTGTCCGCTGGCGTGGCCGTCTGATCTGTCGACCCGGCCGCGACGCAACAGCCCGCACATTGTGCGGGCCGTTGTGTTTTTGGCTAATGTAGCGACCTTTCCTCGACGATTCTTTTCGCCATGACGCCCGCTATCGATCTGCTGAAAAAGGCCAAGGCCGACTACCGCATCCACAGCTACGAACACGATCCCAAATCGGCATCCTATGGTCTCGAAGCCGCTGAGAAGCTCGGCCTCGAGCCTGCGCGTGTATTCAAGACGCTGCTGGCCTGCAGCGAGAAGAATGAGCTGCTGGTCGCCGTGGTGCCGGTCGCCGGTACGCTCGATCTGAAGGCGCTGGCGCAGGCGGCCAAGGTGAAGAAGGTCGACATGGCCGATCCCATGGCGGCGCAACGCGCGACCGGCTATCTGGTCGGTGGCATCAGTCCGCTGGGGCAGAAGAAGCGGCTACGCACGTTCATTGACGTGTCGGCGCAGGCGCAACCGAGCATCTATGTCAGCGCCGGGCGGCGAGGGCTGGAGCTGGAGTTGGCGGCCGAGGTGCTGGCCGAGCATACCGCAGGCAGCTTCGCCCCCATCGGAAGGGGCTGAGGCGCAGGGCTGCAAGGATCAGAGCGGCGGAAGAATCTCACCGAGTTCGGTGGAGTCGATACCGGGAACGTGGATCTCGTTGTTCACCAGTTGCTGGCCTTCCATTTGCGGCTGAGTCACCCAGGTGAGGATGTCGTAATAGCGGCGGATGTTGGCCACGAAATGCACCGGCTCGCCTCCGCGGGCGTATCCGTAGCGCGTCTTGGTATACCACTGCTTCTGCGCCAGCCTTGGCAGCATCTGTTTCACGTCCAGCCACTTGTTCGGGTCCAGTCCCTCGCCTTCCGCCAGTTTGCGCGCATCTTCCAGGTGGCCGCCACCGATGTTGTAGGCGGCCAGGGCAAACCAGGTACGGTCCGGCTCCTCGATGCTGTCAGGCAGGTTGGCATGCACCTTGGCGATGTATTTCCCCCCGCCGCGGATGCTTTGGACCGGGTCGAGACGATTGTTCACGCCCATGGCCTTGGCGGTATTCAAGGTCAGCATCATCAGCCCCCGCACGCCGGTTTTCGAGGTGACTTCGGCCTGCCAGTGGGATTCCTGATAACCGATGGCGGCCAGCAGGCGCCAGTCGACGCGGTGTTCCTTGGCCGTTTCGCGAAATACCTTTTCATAGCGCGGCAGACGTTCCTGCAGGTGCTTGGCAAAGGCATAGGCGCCAACGTAGCCGAGCACGTCGACGTGACCGTAATAGCGTTCTCGCAGGCGCTGCAGTGTTCCGTTCTCCTGCGCCTGGGTGAGGAACTGGTTGGCCGCTTCGAGCACGCTGTTGTCTTCGCCCTTGCCGACGATCCATGCCAGGCTGCTTTGCTCGCCGAGATCGAATGCTGCTCGTGCGTTGGTGAAGTAGACCTGATTCAGCGCCAGCTCATTGGACTCGACCAACGTCAGATCTACCTGCCCTTCATCGACCATGCGCAGCAAATCGACCACCTCAACCGCATCCGATTCCTCATAGCGAAGATCCGGAAATTCGCTCTGTAGCGCCTTGAGTTTCTCGGCTTGACTGCTGCCCTTGAGCACCAGGATGCGTTTGCCGACCAGGTCTTCGGGTTGGGTAGGGCGGCGCTGACCCCGGCGATAGACGACCTGAGTGGTGACATCCAGGTAGGGCTGGGTGAAGCGCGCCAGGTCCTTGCGTCCTTCGCTTGCTACCAGGCCGGCAGCCGCCAAGGTTGGACCGCCAGGGCGGTTCAGGCGGGTGAAGATTTCATCGATGCTGTCAGCGGTCTCGATCTGCAGCTTGACGCCGAGATGGCTGGCGAAGCGCTTGACCAGCTCATACTCGAAGCCGGCTTCGCCGTTGCGATCCTGGAAATAGGTGGAAGGGCTGTTGCGGGTGATCACGCGCAGGACGCCTTCCTCCTTGATTCGCTCGAGTGCGCTGGGCGGTTCAGCGCAACTGCTGAGCATGAGGAGGAGTCCGGTCGCCAGCAGCCAGGAGGTGCAGCGAGTGCAGAATGCAGGTTGGGCAAACATCGGCGCAGTATACGCAAAGGCGAACCGCCACCATATCTCGACAGGAGCGACGGAATTTGCTAGGCGAAACGGCGAGCCCTTGCGACCGTTGCCACTCGCGGCTTGGCTGCCGCTGACGACAACTGTGTCGGGACATTGCCGCAGCGTTCAAGCGCGATGGAGTCGAGGCCATGCTGCACATTTTCGGCTTTTTGCTTGGCAAGAGCAGCCTTGCCCTGGCAGGCGTGGCCCGGGACAATCCAACCATCTTCTCGAGAGCCTGCTACATGAGCACCACTGCTGGCAAACCCTGGTTCGTCTATCTGGTACGCGCCGCCAACGGCTCGCTTTATTGCGGAATCAGTGACGATGCACAGCGCCGCTTTGCAGCTCACCAGAGTGGCCGAGGGGCGCGATTCTTCCATTCCAGCCCGGCGGTGGCACTGGTCTATGTCGAGACGCTTGGCAGCAAGAGCGACGCGTTGCGGCGTGAGCGCGCCATCAAGCAAATGAAGAAGTCGGCCAAGGAGGCGCTGGTTTCGGTGCAGTCCGGCAGTGGTCCGGTGAATGTCCAGGCATCAGCTGAACGGGTAGGCTGCCTCTGTTCGCGCGGGTAAACTGCCGTTCTACCTAACGACTGGCGGAGCCTGCCATGCACGAAGTGATCCTGCACCACTATGCCACCTCGCCCTTTGCCGAAAAAGCGCGACTGATGCTGGGTTTCAAGCAGCTGTCCTGGCGTTCGGTGCAAATTCCTCCGGTGATGCCCAAGCCTGATCTCACGGCGCTGACAGGCGGCTATCGGCGTACTCCGGTGCTGCAGATCGGCGCCGACATCTATTGCGATACCGCATTGCTTGCGCGTCGCCTCGAAGCCGAGAAAGCCACACCCGCGCTGTTTCCCGAGGGGCAGGAGTTCGTCGCGGCGACGCTGGCACAGTGGGCTGACTCGGTGCTGTTCCTGCATGCGGTAAGCCTGGTGTTCCAGCCGGAATCCATGGCCGTGCGTTTCGCTCAAGTGCCTAAAGCGTTCGTCGAGGTGTTCAGAAAGGACCGCGCCGCCTTGTTCAGCAGCGGCTCGGTGGCCCGCATTCCGCTGGACCAGGCGAAGAATAACTGGCCGGTCCTGATGGCGCGCCTGCAACAGCAATTGGCGCGTGGTAGCGGAGAGTTTCTGCTTGGTGCCGCACCTTGCGTGGCGGACTTCGCCGTTGCCCATTGCCTTTGGTTCCTCAAGGGCACACCGGTGACGGCGCCGCTGGTCGATGCCTATCCGGACGTGGCGGCCTGGCTGGGCAAGGTGTTGGCAGTGGGGCATGGCTCGCTGTCCGAGCTGTCGGCGGAAGAGGCCGTGTCTGTTGCTCGCAGCGCGACGCCTGCGGAATTGCCGAATGAGCCATTCTCCGAGCCCAATGGGTTCGAGGCGGGACAGGCCGTGACCATATCCGCAGTGGATTACGGCACCGATCCGGTTGAGGGTGAGCTGCTCTTCGCTGGCGTGGAAGAGTTGATTCTGCGACGTGAGGATGAGCGTGCTGGCGTCGTGCACGTGCATTTTCCACGTATCGGCTATCGCATCGACGCCCGTTGATGCCTCCGGCCCGCGCGCAGCCGTTGCGCGGGCCTTCTTAACGCAGC
Source organism: Stutzerimonas stutzeri (assembly GCF_024448935.1). Classification (GTDB taxonomy): domain Bacteria; phylum Pseudomonadota; class Gammaproteobacteria; order Pseudomonadales; family Pseudomonadaceae; genus Stutzerimonas; species Stutzerimonas stutzeri_AO. The sequence goes on along the minus strand of NZ_JAMOIE010000015.1, from coordinate 52,946 downwards.
TCGTCAGAGCGCGATGAACAACAGTGTCACACCCAGCAGCAAGCGATAGATCACGAAGGGCAGCATACCCAAGGCGTCGAGCGCCTTGAGGAACAGCTTGATGCAGAGAAACGCGGCAACGAACGACAGTGCGGCGCCGATGAAAATGTCATTCCACGGCGCGGCTTCACCTGACTGGGCTAACTCGACCGCTTTCAACCCGCCGGCTGCAAGGATCAGCGGTATCGACAGTAGAAAGGAGAAGCGTGCCGCGGTCTGCCGGGTGAAGCCGAGCAGCAGGGCCGCAGTCATGGTGATACCTGAGCGGGAGGTGCCGGGAATCAGCGCTAGCGCTTGGGCGAAGCCGATGATCAGTGCGCTTTTCCAGGTCAGCTGATCCATTTCGGCGACACGCCGTCCCTTGACGTCCGCGTACCACAGCAGCAGGCCAAAGATGATGGTCGTGCCCGCGATGAACAGCATCGATCGGGTGTACTGCTCGATATAGTCCTCCAGCAGCAAGCCGATGAGGGCCGCCGGCAATGTGCCGATGATGATTGCCCAGCCGAGACGGCTTTCCGCGCTGACCTGTCGGCGGAACACGTGTGCCAGCCAGCCACGGGTGGTCGCGATCACCTCGTGGCGGAAGCAGATCAATACGGCGAGCAAGGTGCCGACGTGTACCGCGACGTCGAATGCCTGGCCCTGATCGGGCCAACCGAAAACCTGGGAAGGCAGAATCAGGTGTGCAGAGGATGAAATCGGGAGAAATTCCGTGATGCCCTGGACCAGGGACAGAATAATCAGGTGCAGCCAATCCATTGTGAAATCCTTAGCCGTGGCGGGTCGTACAGGGTTGCAGCAGCGATGAGCAGCCATCTGACTGGCAGATGGCCGTTTCGTTCCAGCGAGGAGACAGATTTTCCTGGCGACGTGCTTGGTTCGGGCTTCCGAGAACCCTCAGGAGCCTGCGGTATGTACAGACGTCGCCGCTCAGGGCCTATCCCTTGCGCCGCTTGAGCTGATCGGTCAGCTGCGTTGGCAGGTTGCGAATGATCAACAGGTCGCGGGCTTCGTCGTATTCGACTTTCGAGCCCAGCAGGTGTGATTCGAAGCTGATCGACAGTCCTTCGGCGCGCCCGGTGAACCGCTGAAACTGGTTCAGGGTGCGCTTGTCAGCGGGAATCTCCGGCGAAAGGCCATAGTCCTTGTTGCGGATGTGCTCGTAGAAGGCGCGTGGGCGCTCCTCGTCGATGACGCCGGACAGTTCCTCCAGGGACATGGGCTCGCCGATCTTGGCCTGGCTGCTGGCATAGCCCACCAGCGCGCTGGTCTTCTCGCGTGCCTTTTCGTCGGGCAGTTGTTCGCTTTCGACGTAATCGCTGAAGGCTTTGAGCAGCGTGCGCGTTTCACCGGGACCGTCGACACCCTCCTGGCAGCCAATGAAGTCGCGGAAGTATTCCGAGACCTTTTTGCCGTTTTTCCCCTTGATAAAGGAAATGTACTGCCTGGACTGCTTGTTGTTCTTCCACTCGGACAGATTGATCCGCGTCGCCAGGTGCAGTTGACCCAGGTCCAGGTGCCGGGCTTCGGCGACATCCAGCGCGTCGGTGACTGTCACACCATTGCTGTGGTGCAGCAATGCGATCGCCAGGTAATCGGTCATGCCTTGCTGGTAGTGGGCGAACAGCACATGGCCGCCAGTGGAAAGGTTGGATTCCTCCATCAGCTTTTGCAGGTGTTCCACGGCTTGCCGGCTGAATGCGGTGAAATTCTGGTTGCCGTCCATGTACTGCGTCAGCCAGCCGCTAAAGGGGTAGGCGCCCGATTCGTCATGAAAGTAGCCCCAGGCTTTGCCCTGCTTGGCGTTATAGCTTTCGTTTAGATCGGCCAGCAGGTTGTCAATGGCCTGGGAATCGCCCAGCTCCGAGTCGCGGGCATGGAGAACGGCAGGTGTGCCGTCCGGCTTTTTTTCGATCAGATGAACGATGCAGTGGCGAATCGGCATGGAGGTACTCGTGTCGAGAAGGCAGACAGGCGGCAGTCTACCCGAGCTACCCTGTCGCTCGCCGTTCGCCTGAGTAAAAAGGGGGAGGTGGATGACGAGGTGGTTGCGAGTAAGATGGATCCCCCTCGATTTTTGCAAGCGTGTCAGTGATGAATGCGATTTGGCGCAACAGTACCTGGATCCTGCTGGGTGGCTCCTTGATTCTCGCTCTTTCCCTGGGAATCCGACACGGGTTCGGCCTTTTCCTGCCACCCATGAGCGCCGAATTCGGCTGGGGGCGTGAAACCTTTGCCTTTGCCATCGCCCTGCAGAATCTGATCTGGGGCCTGGCGCAGCCGGTCACCGGCGCGCTGGCGGACCGTTTTGGTGTGGCCCGTGCGGTGCTGCTCGGTGGCGTGCTCTATGCGGTCGGCCTGTTGCTGATGGCGGCTGCGGATTCCCCGGTATCGTTGTCTCTCAGTGCAGGGCTGCTGATTGGGCTGGGGCTTTCCGGAACATCGTTTTCCGTGATCCTTGGCGCAGTCGGGCGCGCGGTGCCGGTCGAAAAACGCAGCATGGCGATGGGGATTGCCAGCGCAGCGGGATCGTTCGGTCAGTTTGCCATGCTGCCCGGCACGCTCGGTCTGATCGGCTGGCTTGGCTGGTCATCGGCCTTGTTGGCGCTGGGGCTGTTGGTGGCGCTGATCATGCCGCTGGCGTTGATGCTGCGCAGCGGGCCGGCAGCGCCAGTGACCGGCCCGCAGCAAACGCTGATGGAGGCGCTGCGTGAAGCGGTCAACCATTCGGGCTTCCGCCTGCTGGCGCTGGGTTTCTTCGTCTGCGGGTTTCAGGTCGTATTCATCGGCATACACCTGCCCGCCTATCTGGTCGACAAGCAATTGCCCGCGATGGCCGGCACGACGGTCCTGGCCCTGGTCGGGCTGTTCAATATCGTCGGTACCTACACAGCGGGCTGGCTGGGAGGATGCTATTCGAAACCGAAATTGCTGACCGCGCTCTATCTGGCTCGAGCGGTAGTGATCAGTGCGTTCTTCTTCGCTCCGCTGACGCTCTGGACCGCCTATGCCTTCGGCATCGCCATGGGGTTGCTCTGGCTGTCCACCGTGCCCTTGACCAATGGCACGGTCGCTACGCTGTTCGGCGTGCGCAATCTGTCGATGTTGGGCGGCATCGTGTTTCTGTTCCACCAGATCGGCTCGTTCTTCGGTGGCTGGCTGGGCGGCTGGGTCTATGACACGACGGGCAGTTACGACCTGGTCTGGCAGATTTCCATCGCGCTGAGCCTGATGGCTGCTGCGCTCAACTGGCCAATTCGTGAGCAACCTGTCGAGCGTGTGCGCTTGGCTGCAGGTACGGCCTGATGCGCCGCGGCTGGTTATGGGCAGGCGGCGCCGTGTTGGCGGCGCTGCTCTTGGTGGCGGCCTGGTGGGGCTGGCAGCAGGGCGGCCTGGCTCTGCTACAGCTGGGTGCAGGTATCTGCTGATCAATCGTTCGGGTAGTTTTTGCCCCTGGTAGGGAATCAATTGCGCAACGGGTCGCTCCAACAGGCGAGACGAAGGAAGGTTGTCGTTGAATCGTAACCTAAGGCCTGTAAAAAGCTGCGGCATGCAGTCATCTGGAGCTACCGAACCATGTCCACTCTTACCGAACTCGCCCAACAGATCGCCCAGCTCTATCCGCTGCAGGACAAGCGCGTCGGCAAGCGCTATCGCGTTGTCGGCGAACTCGCCGGGATGACCGAGCTGGAGGAAATCAACGGGGAGCCGCGGTATATCCAGACGCTGGCCCTGAAAGATCGCCAACGCTGGGATATTGCCGTCTGAGGTGAAATGCTTAAGCTGATCGTAGCGGAAATGATCAGCCTGCCTGGCGGTTCGACCAGCGATCAGCACGCCAGGTCGCGCGCTGTTCATGATCGAGGTAGCTCCAGGCCACGAAGCGACTGCGCTTTTGCCCCTGGGACATTTCGCATACGCGGACCTGCTGGGCGCCGAGCTTCTTGAGCCGAGCCTGCAGCGGCTGTACGTTGCTTGCTTTCGACACCAGCGTGCTGAACCAGCAGACCTGCTGGCTCACCCCGCGACTTTCATCCGCCAGCAGCGCAATGAAGGCTGCCTCCCCGCCTTCACACCAAAGTTCTGCCGCCTGACCGCCGAAATTAAGGGTGGGCAGTTTGCGCTTGGGGTCGAGCCTGCCAAGGTTGCGCCACTTGCGCTGGCTGCCACTGCTGGCTTCTGCTTGGGACGCATGGAAGGGCGGATTGCACAGCGTGACGTCGAAGCGGTCGTCGGCCTGCACCAGGTGTTCAAATACGTGGCGGGGGTGCTGCTGCGGGCGCAGCGCAATGCTCTTGCCCAGCTTATTGGCGGTGACGATGGTACGGGCCGATGTCAGCGCCGTTGCGTCGATATCCGACCCCGTGAAGCGCCAGCCATATTCGCGCCGACCGATCAACGGATAAATGCAGTTGGCGCCAGTGCCAATGTCCAGCGCATGAATGCCTGTGCCGCGAGGAATCTCGCCAGTGTTTTCGTCCGCCAGCAAGTCGGCCAGACCGTGCAGATAGTCGGCCCGGCCTGGAACCGGCGGGCACAGGTAACCCGGCGGTATGTCCCAATGCGCGATCCCGTAGAACTGCTTGAGCAGTGCGCGATTGAACACGCGGACCGCATCCGGGTTGGCGAAGTCGATGCTCTGCTTGCCGTAGGGATTGAGGATGACGTGCCCGGCCAGCTCCGGGCAGCCAGCGATCAGCGTCGGGAAGTCGTAGCGGCCGGTATGGCGGTTGCGTGGATGCAGTAGGGCCTTGCCGGGTTCGGCACGGCCGGGCTGGGTAGTCGGGGACGGAGATTTACGCGGCATCTGATCAGCGGGAGATTGGCGGCTGGGGCGCGCATTGTCCCACAACCGCTGCTGGCGGATAGGCTTGATGCTAGCGACGACGCGGCACCATCAGCATCCACAGCAGGCCCCAGAGCAGCGCCCCGGCACCGAGCCAGAAGGCGCTGTGCAGGCTGCCGCCCATGCCCATCCAGATACTGGTCAGCCAGGGGGCGGCGAGCTGGGTCAGGCCGTAGAGTGCGATCAGCGCCGCCGATAGCCGCGGCCCCTGGTGTGGATGCAGCGCTCGCGCCAGGCGCTGGGTCAACAGCACGGTGCCGAGAAAGGTGCCGCCGACCAGTACCGCACAGAGCAGGATGCCGACCGCGCCGGGCAGCAGCAGCGCGGCCAGTACGCCGAGCAGTTGGGTGAGGTAGCTCAGGCGCAAGGCGATGTCGTCACCCATGCGCACGCCGAGACGATTCCACAGCCAGGGCGCCGGCAGCGTCGCCAGCGCCACCACCAGCCAGCTGCCACCGATGAGGAAGTCACCGGGCTCCACCTGCAGACGCGCGACCATCGGCAGGAAAGTCATCGGCAGGATGTAGCCCATGCCGGCGCCGGCATAGGAAAGAAACAGCGGTGTGCTGGAGCGATCGAGCAGTTTGCCGCTGGGTGGCTCCTCCGCAGAATGGGCCTTTTCCTCGTCAGGCATGTCCAGCCGCGACAGCTGCCGCCAGCCCCACCAGGCCAGCGGTATCGAAAGCAACGCCGCCGGCCACCAACGCTCGGCTCCCAGCAGGTACCCGTCGCTCAGGCTCACCAGCAAACTGGAGAGAATCAGCCCGACGCAGACACCGAGATAGACCAGGCCACTGGAGGAAACGCGCTGCTGTCGCGCCAGCCATTCGAGGATCAGCGAAGGCGCCTGGACGAATACCAGACCGTTGCTGATGCCATTGGCCAGGCGCAATGCGGCGAGGGCGTCAGCGGATTCCGCCTGGGTCTGCAGCAGGGCGCTCAGGACGTGTAGCGCCAGTGCCCAGGGCAGCGTACGGCGGATCTGCGCGACGCGATGCCAGCGCACCGCGAGCAGGGCGCCGATCAGATAGCCCAGGTAGTTCCAGCTGGCGATGCTGGCGCCTTCCTGCACGGTCAGCAGGCCGTCCTCCACCAGCCAGGGCAGAAGAGGGGTATAGACGAAGCGGCCAAGGCCATGGACGACCAACAAGAGAACGGCACCGGCCAGCAGGACCGGAAACAGGGCGACACGCTGAGGCATGGAGTCTGTTCTTTTTAGAATGAGAGCTGGAGCTTAACGGCTGGCCCTTTCAGCCGCAATGCCACTTTTCGCTGGCTACCCGTCGGTGGGTGTCCCGAGGCAGCCGGCATTCATAGCGGAAACAGCAGCGGCACCAGCAGCACCGAGACGATCATGACCAGCGCGGTAAAGGGCACGCCAACTCGGACAAAGTCGGCGAAGCGGTATTGCCCGGGACCGAGCACCAGGGTGTTCACCGGCGAGGAAATCGGCGTCATGAACGCGGCGGAGGCCGCCAGCGCGACGATCATGGCGAACGGGTAGGGCGAGGCGCCCAGCTGCTCGGCGGTGGACAGCGCAACGGGTGCCATCAGCACAGCCGTCGCTGTGTTGGAGATGAACAGCCCGATCACGGCGGTCAGCAGAAACAGGCTGGCGAGCAGGGCATGCGGTCCGGCGTCGCCGAGCAGGCCGACCAGCCCCGATGTCGCCAGGGCGATGCCGCCGGTTTTCTGCAACGCCAGGGCGAACGGCAACATGCCGACGATCAGCACCAGGCTTTGCCAGTGAATCGCCTTGTAGGCGCTCTCCATCTCGATGCAGCGGAACAGGCCCATGACCAGGCAGCCAATCAGCGCCGCCAGCACGTTGGGCACCAGGCCGCTGACCATCAATGTCACCATCACCGCCAGCCCGAGCAGCGCGAACGGTGCCTGGTTGGCCGCGGGCGCCACATCGTCCACCTCGGCCGGCAGGCTCAGCACGAGGAGGTCGCGGCTCATGCCCTGCAGACGGTGAATGTGCTTCCAGCTGCCGGCCACCAGCAGCGTATCGGCTGGCTTGAGCTTTTCATCCACCAGCAGCCCCTGCAGGGCTTGGCGATTGCGGCGCAGACCGACCACGTTGAGCTTGTGCCGGCTGCGAAAACCCAGTTGCTGGATGGTCTTGCCCGGTAGGCGCGAATCCGGTGGCAGCGCCACTTCCGCCAGCCCCAGCTCGCGACCGTGCACCGAATAGTAGGAGGTGCTGAGTTGCAGGGGTTCGAGGCCCAGCTCCTGATAGGCGCCGAGCAGGCCGATGGCCGGGCTGGCCAGATCGACCAGCAGCACATCGCCGACGAACAGTTCGGTATTGCCCGTCGCGATCAGCAGAAGGTTGCGAAAGCGGTCATGGCGTTCCACGGCGATCACGTTGATGCCGTACTGGGTTCGCAGCTTCAGCTCGTCCAGCGCCTGGTTGGCGAGAATTGATCCCGGCATCACCCGCAGTCGCCGCTCGCGTTCTTCCAGTCGATACTCTCGCGCCAGATCCGCCAGCGTATGGCGATGTTCTGTCGCTTCGCTGCGCTTGTCGCTGCCCAGCCAGCGGCGCGCCAGCAGCATGTAGCCGACGCCGAGCAACAGAATCGCCAGGCCGATGGGGGTGAAATCGAAGAAGGAGAAGCCGTCGAGCCCGGCGCGGCGCAGTTCGCTGTTGATCACCAGGTTCGGCGGCGTCGCCACCAGCGTCAGCATGCCGCTGATCAGGCCGGCGAACGCCAGCGGCATCATCAGCCGCCGTGGCGAGACCTTCATGCGATTGGCGACGCCGAGCACCACGGGAATGAAGATCGCCACCACGCCGGTCGAACTCATCACCGAGCCGAGCCCCGCGACGGCCAGCATCAGCAGAATCAGCAAGCGGGTCTCGCTGCTGCCGGCGGTACGCATCAGCCAGTCGCCCAGGCGATAGGCGATGCCGGTGCGCACCAGGCCGTCGCCGATGACGAACAGGGTGGCGATCAGCACCACGCTCGGATCGCTGAAGCCGGCCAGTGCCTCCTGCACGCTGAGCACACCAGTGAGCGGCAGCGCGACCATGGCCAGTACCGCCACCACGTCCATGCGTGGCTTGTTCAGCGCGAACAGGCCGATGCAGCCGGTGAGCAGGGCGAGAACCAGCAGCAGGTCGCCACTCATGGTCGATCAGGGATATTCGAGAATGGATTTGATACGCGGCAGGTTGCGCTCGATCCAGCCCTTTTCGATGGCACCCCAGTCGCGGATGGCATAGTGGCCGGCATTGTGGCGTTCGCCGTCGTCCTGCTCGAAGCTGCAGTCGATGTCCAGCTCCGTGAGCGCGGCAAGGGTGTCCTGGGCGGTACGCCGTGGCATGCCGGTCGCGGCCATCAGTGCAGGGACACTGCAGGCGGTGCCGCTGTCAATCAGCCAGGCGACGTAGAGTCGGCGATAGAAACTGGTTTTGGTCTTGCTGACGGTCATGGAAGGTCCCTGGCCAGGTCGTCTATGGGGGGCAGCGACCTGGCCAGGCTCACTGCGGTTTAGCGCAGGGCGAGCATGCCGATGTAGGTCGCGGCGCCCGCAGTGTAACCGAGGAAGGCCAGCAAGCTGACGCGCTTGACGTACCAGGTGAAGCTGATCTTCTCCATGCCCATCGCCGCGACCCCCGCAGCCGAGCCGATGATCAGCGTGCTACCGCCGGTACCGGCGCAGAAGGCGAGCATCTCCCAGAAGTTGCCATCGACGACGAACTGGGACATCCAGCTAATTTCCTCTGCCGCGGTTGCAGCCAGCATCTTCTCGCTGACCAGCGGGTACATCTTCATCGCACCGGCCACCAGCGGCACGTTGTCGACCACGGCCGAAAGCAGGCCGATGGCGTAGGTGATCGGGTAGATGTGGCCGAGCGATTCACGCAGCGCGGTCGCGACCTGGGTCAGGTGGCCCGCGGTAGCGAGACTGGATACGGCCAACAGAATGCCGAGGAAGAACAGCACGCTGGGGGTGTCCACCTTGCGCAGGACGCCGACTACCGAAAGCGGGTGCTTGTCTTCGGCACTCTTGTTGCGGTGGATGAACTCGGTGGTCACCCAGAGCACGCCCAGGCCGAAGAGGATGCCCATGTACGGCGGCAGGTGGGTCACGGTCTTGAACACCGGGACGAAGAGCAGGGCGCCGAGGCCAAGACCGAGTACCAGATTGCGCTCGAATGGCGTGGTGGCCGGCGGGTATTTTTCCGCCAGGTGCGCCCGTGCTCGTGGCCGCGGGGCTTCACCGTGCAGGCGGAAGCTGAGGATGAGCAGCGGTACCAGCAGGCACACCAGGCTTGGCAGGAACAGGCCGGTAATCACGCCGGAAGCGCTGATCTGGCTACCGATCCAGAGCATGGTGGTGGTCACGTCACCGATCGGCGACCAGGCACCACCGGCGTTGGCGGCGATTACCACGACGCCGACGAACAACCAGCGCTCGGGACGGCCACGGATGAGCTTGCGCAGCAGCGAGACCATGACGATGGTGGTGGTCAGGTTGTCCAGTGCTGCAGAGAGGAAGAAGGTGAGGAAGCCGATGATCCACAGCAGGTGCACGCGCTTGCGGGTCTGGATGCGGTCGGTGATTACCTTGAAACCTTCGTGGGAGTCGATCAGCTCGACGATGGTCATCGCGCCGAGCAGGAAGAAGAGAATCTCCGAGACTTCTCCCAGATGATGACGCAGCGATTCGATCACCACCGCCGAGGAGTCCCCGGGGTTGTGGCTGCCGGGTTGCAGCAGCGGAAGTATCTGGTCGGCGCCCAGCACCAGAATGGTCCAGGTTACAACCGCGGTCAGGATCGCGGCAGCGGCCTTGTCTATCTTCAGGGGATGTTCAAAGGCGATGCATAGATAGCCTATGACGAACACGACAGCCATGAGTGCATACATCGGAGGGACTCCATCTTGAGGAACCTTGCCGGGGCATGCGGGTGTGTCGACGCAGCCTCAGCGGCTGGCAGGGGAACGATTCGCTAGCGAGGTGAAACAAATCGGGGCGGTGGACTGCCCTGGGAGACGGTTGCGCGTTCGGCGAAATACGTGGGGCATTGCGCTTCGCAGCAGGGGGCTCATTTCACATCGTCGAGCTGTTCGTCTTGGCTTTAACGGCCTGCCAGTTTGTAAAGGGGTGTTTCATGTGCGGCATAGTGTATCAGCGTTGCCGGTAATAACTTGTCATCAATCAAGATGACCTCCTTAAGCAAAAAGGCCAGCACCTTTTCGGGCTGGCCTTTTGCGATTGCCGCATCTGATCAGAGCGTGGCGATGCGGTCGCGCTGCTCCTGCAGCCTGGCTTTGGCCTGTTCGGCCTCGGCCAGTTTGGCGCGTTCCTTGTCGATCACCTCGGCGGGAGCCTTGTCGACGAAACCGGCGTTCGACAGCTTTCCGCCGACGCGCTTGACCTCGCCGTCCAGCCGGGCGAGTTCCTTGTCCAGGCGAGCCAGTTCGGCATCCTTGTCGATCAGACCAGCCATCGGCACAAGCACCTGCATGTCACCCACCAGCGCGATGGCCGACAGCGGTGCTTCTTCGCCGTCGTTGAGCAGGCGCACGCTTTCCAGCTTGGCCAGTTTCTTCAGCAGCGGCTCGTTGTCGGTCAGGCGGCGTTGATCGGTAGCCGAGGCGTTGCCCAGCACCACGTCGATGCGCTTGGCCATGGAGATGTTCATCTCGCCGCGGATCTGGCGGATGCCCAGCATGAAGGCCTTGAGCCACTCGATATCGCCTTCGGCGGCTTCGTCGATACGCTCCGGGTTGAACTCCGGCCACGGCTGCAGCATCAGCGTCGGACCGGACTTGCCGGCCAGTGGCGCGACGCGCTGCCAGATTTCCTCGGTGATGAACGGCATGAACGGATGCGCCAGACGCAGCGCGGTTTCCAGCACGCGCACCAGGGTGCGGCGGGTGCCGCGCTGGCGTTCGGCGCTTGCGGTCTCGTCCCACAGCAGCGGCTTGACCAGCTCCAGGTACCAGGCGCAGTACTCGTCCCAGATGAACTCGTACAGCGCCTGAGCGGCCAGGTCGAAGCGGAACGCCTCCAGCTGTCGATTCACTTCGCTCTCGGTACGCTGCAGCGCGGAGATGATCCAGCGATCCACCGACGAGAGCTCGACGGGCTCGCCGTTGAGCCCCGTGTCCTTGCCCTCGGTGTTCTCGAAGACGAAGTTGGCGGCGTTCCAGATCTTGTTGCAGAAGTTGCGGTAACCCTCGACGCGGCCCATGTCGAACTTGATGTCGCGGCCGGTTGAGGCCAGCGAGCAGAAGGTAAAGCGCAGGGCGTCGGTGCCGTAGCTGGCGATGCCTTCGGGGAACTCGGCGCGGGTCTGCTTGGCGATCTTCTCGGCCAGCTTGGGCTGCATCATGCCGCTGGTGCGCTTGGTCAGCAGTTCATCGAGGGTGATGCCATCGACGATGTCCAGCGGGTCGAGCACGTTGCCCTTGGACTTGGACATCTTCTGCCCCTGACCATCGCGTACCAGACCGTGCACGTAGACGGTCTTGAACGGAATCTGCCCGGTCAGGTGAGTGGACAGCATGATCATCCGGGCGACCCAGAAGAAGATGATGTCGAAGCCTGTGACCAGCACGTCGGTGGGGTGGAAGGTCTTCAGGAACTCGGTCTGCTGCGGCCAGCCGAGTGTGGAAAAGGTCCACAGGCCGGAGCTGAACCAGGTGTCCAGCACGTCCTCGTCCTGACGCAGTTCGACGTTGTTGCAGAGGTTGTACTTGCTGCGTACCTCCACTTCATCGCGGCCAACGTAGACGTTGCCGGCTTCGTCGTACCACGCAGGAATGCGATGGCCCCACCAGAGCTGACGGCTGATGCACCAGTCCTGGATGTCGCGCATCCAGCTGAAGTACATGTTCTCGTACTGCTTGGGCACGAACTGGATTTCGCCGCTTTCGACGGCGGCGATGGCCTTCTCGGCCAGCGGTTTGGTGGAAACGTACCACTGGTCGGTCAGCCACGGCTCGATGATGGTGCCGGAGCGATCACCGCGGGGGACTTTCAGCGCGTGGTCGTCGATCTTTTCCAGCAGGCTCATGGCGTCGAACTCGGCGACGATGGCCTTGCGCGCATCGAAGCGGTCCATGTGCGCGTAGCCGTCCGGCAGGCTGGCGTCGACCTTGTCGTTCACCGTGCCGTCGACGTTGAACACCTGGGCACGGGCCAGGATGCAGGCATTCTGGTCGAAGATATTGATCAGCGGCAGGTGATGACGCTGGCCGACCTCGTAGTCGTTGAAGTCATGGGCCGGGGTGATCTTCACGCAGCCGGTACCGAATTCGAGGTCGACATAGTCGTCGGCCACGATGGGGATCAGGCGGTTGACCAGCGGCAGCATGACGTGGCGGCCGATCAGGCTCTTGTAGCGCTCGTCCTCCGGGTGCACCGCAATGGCGGCGTCACCCAGCATGGTTTCCGGACGAGTCGTGGCGACCACCAGGTAATCCAGGCCGTCTGCAGTCTTGCAGCCGTCGGCCAGCGGATAACGCAGGTGCCAGAGATGACCTTTCTCGTCATGGTTCTCGACTTCGAGGTCTGAGATCGCGGTGTGCAGCTTGGTATCCCAGTTGACCAGGCGCTTGCCGCGGTAGATCAGGCCGTCCTCGTGCAGGCGGACGAAGGCTTCCTTGACCGCCTCGGACAGGACGTCGTCCATGGTGAAGCGTTCGCGCGACCAGTCTACCGAGGAGCCCAGGCGACGAATCTGCCGGGTAATGGTGCCGCCGGACTCTTCCTTCCACTGCCAGACCTTGTCGAGAAACTTTTCGCGTCCAAGGTCATGACGCGAAACGCCCTGCGCGCCGAGCTGGCGCTCGACCACCATCTGCGTGGCGATACCGGCATGGTCGGTACCCGGCTGCCACAGGGTGTTGCGGCCCTGCATGCGGCGCCAGCGGATCAGCGCATCCATGATGGCGTTGTTGAACCCGTGGCCCATGTGCAGGCTGCCGGTGACGTTCGGCGGCGGGATCATGATGGTGTAGGGCTCGCCTGAACCTTGGGGTGCGAAATAGTTGTTCGTTTCCCAGGTCTGGTACCAGGAGGTTTCGATGGCGTGCGGCTGGTAGGTCTTGTCCATGCGGCGGGACCCTTAGAACGGCTGATCGGAAAAGCGGGCAAGTATAAAGGCAAAGTGGATGATCGGCAGGGTGGCGATGCCGCTTTTGTCCTGCCGGCACAGCTGAGCCGCGCGCAAGTGTCTATTCCGGCGTGGCGTTTGCCTCGGTTGGCTGCGACTCAGGAACGATGGGACTTGATCAGCTGCTCGGCGCGCGCTTCCAGGCGGACGCGCAGCTCGGCTTCGATCTGCGGGACAAAGTCGTCGATGACCTCCTGCAGGATGAGTTGCGCAGCATTGTGCAGCTCGTGGTCGAGATGACGCTCGGCGAGCGTCCGAAAGGCTGTACGCACGGCAGGTTCGCGCGGCTCGACCTCAGGTTCGGCTGCCGGTGCAGGTGGCTGTTCGACGATTTCCAAAAGCAAGGGAAAGCTGTCGGGGTCCAGCGTCTCGCTCAGTAGTGGCGGGTCTTGGTCACCCAGCAGCGTACGAATGGATTCCAGATCATCAAGAAGATGGGCTTTTGGGGGGCGCGATTGCGTCATGTACGGGGCATCCGGAAGTGAGCGTCCAGGCGTGTTAGGGGGCGGTACTGATCGGGCGTTGGCCCAGTAACCATCATTGCTGGTCGGCGCTGACTCGGCGGCTCCATCGCGTTCGGCCAGTACGCCTTACAGCTCGACTCTCTTTGGATCATAGCCACGCTGCCGATAGAGGCGAAAATTGTTCCGGCAGACGGTCAGCAGCTCAGGCTGCTGATTGACGATTTCGATCACCCGGCTGAACTGGTCAGTGTGCGGCGATAGCGTAGGTGAGAGGTTGATCAGCAGGCCCTGTGTCGCGGCGGGTGGCTGCTCCGTGCCAATCACCACGGGTGCGCGTGGATTGTCATCATGAAGCTCATGCGGAATGAAGCGCTCTGCACGAAACGTCCAGAGCAGCTCGTCCAGTTCGTTGCACTGTCGGTTATCCTGACAGCGAATAAATACCGACAAGCCGTGCTGCCAGCCTTTGCTCGCCAACTGGCAGGCCGCTCTCGCACGGCCTGCCGGCTGGCTGTCCGGCAACACGTAGAACTCGATTCGAGTCATGCCCGGTGTTCGCTCGCCTGGCTCATGCCTGCTCGGCTCGGTCCAGCAGGTACTGGGTCAGCAAGGGGACCGGGCGTCCCGTGGCGCCTTTTTCCTTACCGCCACTGATCCAGGCGGTACCCGCGACGTCCAGATGCGCCCAGGGATAGGCCTTGGTAAAGCGTGATAGAAAACAGGCCGCGGTGATGGTGCCGGCCTTGGGGCCACCGATATTGGCAATGTCGGCGAAGGGGCTGTCGAGCTGTTCCTGATACTCGTCGAACAATGGCAGTTGCCAGGCGCGGTCGTCGGCTTTCTGGCCAGCGCCCAGTATTTGCTGCAGCAGTTCGTCGTTATTGCCCAGCAGGCCGGACGTGTTGCTGCCCAGCGCTACGATGCAGGCACCGGTCAGGGTGGCGACATCAATTACCGCGCGTGGCTTGAAACGCTCGGCATAGGTCAGGGTATCGCAGAGCACTAACCGACCTTCGGCGTCGGTGTTGAGGATCTCAACGGTCTGCCCGCTCATGGTGGTGACGATGTCGCCGGGGCGGGTGGCGTTGCCGCTCGGCATGTTTTCTGCGCAGGCGAGCAAACCGACCAGATTGATCGGCAGCTTAAGTTCCAATGCGGCGCGGAAGGTGCCAAGCACGCTGGCGGCACCGCACATGTCGTACTTCATTTCGTCCATGCCCTGGCCGGGCTTGAGGCTGATGCCGCCCGTGTCGAACGTGATGCCTTTGCCGACCAGTGCGTAGGGCTGCTCGCCTTTCTTGCCGCCGTTGTATTGCATGACGACGATGCAACCGGGCTGATCGCTGCCCTGGGATACGGCGAGAAACGAACCAGCGCCAAGCTCACGCAGCTTCTTTTCGTCCAGAACCTCGACTTTAAGGCCTTTGAAGGTCTTTTCGAGCTGCTTGGCCTGCTCGGCCACATAGCTGGGATGGCAAATATTCGGCGGCAGGTTGCCAAGGTCGCGGGCGAAGCTCATGCCGGCGGCAATCGCTGCGGCATGGCGAGCAGCCTGCTCGACGCGTGCCTGATCCGCTTTGTCAGCCAGCAGAATAATCTTGTCGAGCTTGGGCTCGTCGTTTTTCTTGCTCTTGAACTGGTCGAAAACATAATGGCCGTCGGCCAATACCTCGACCAGCATACGAGCACGCGCATAGATGTCACGATCCTTGACCTGGACATCTTGCAGGGCGAACGTCGCATCGCTGCCCGCGAGACCTTTGAGTACGCCGAGTGCTGCGCCGGCGATCTTGCGCCACTGGCGCCCGTCGCGCTCCTCATCCTTGCCGGTGCCAACCAACAGGACGCGATCCGCCTTGAGGTTTGGCAGGCTATGCAGCAGCAGGGTCTGTCCCGGTTTCCCTTTCAGGTCGCCGCGCTTGAGCACCGCGCTTATGGCGCCTCCACAGGCCTGGTCCACAGTCTGGGCTGTCGCGCCGAGCAGATCCTCTTCGCCAACAGGCAGAACAAGGGTGGCTGTTTTGGCTGCAGCGGCTTTGGTGTTCTTTACAACGAATTCCATGGCGTCGAGTCCCCAAGACAAAGAGTCGGGTTTTGCAGGATAATGCCGGGCTTGTTTTCCGGTGGTTCGTCTACCGGGGCGTTGGAAAATGCTGAGTCAATCCAACGTCCTGTTACGGGCGGGCCGGCTGCTTGGTGGCTAGTTTGAGCGTAGCCGCCGGAGCCTGACAACCCTGGAGTGTCCGGTTTGATCGTCTTTCGTTACCTGTCCCGTGAGCTGCTGGTTACCCTGAGCGCTGTAAGTGCCGTGCTGTTGGTAATCATCATGAGCGGCCGTTTCATCAAATACCTGGCGCAGGCCGCACAGGGGCTGCTCGATCCGGGTGTGCTGCTGATGATCATGGGGTTCCGCCTGCCGGGGTTCCTGCAGCTGATTCTGCCGCTGGGCCTGTTTCTCGCCATCCTGCTGGCCTACGGCAGGCTCTACCTCGACAGTGAGATGACCGTTCTCTCGGCTACCGGCATGAGTCAGCGTCGCCTGCTGATCTATAGTCTGGCACCGGCTGCGCTGGTCGCCGGGCTGGTCGGTTGGCTGAGCCTCGGGTTGGCCCCGCAGGGGGTGGCCGAGGTGGATCGCATCCTCAATGAGCAGGACTCGCTGACCGAGTTCGACACGCTGCTGCCAGGTCGCTTCCAGACGCTGCGCGACGGTACCCGTGTGACCTATACGCGCGAGCTGACTGCTGATCGCACCGAGTTGGCTGGTGTGTTCATCTCCGAAACCAACCTTTCCAACGCCACGGGCGATAAGCGCGGGCTCTCCGTGCTGGTAGCCGAACGCGGACGCCAGGAAATCCAGCCTGACGGAAGCCGCTATCTGATTCTTGAAAACGGCTATCGCTATGACGGCAATCCAGGGCAGGCAAACTACCGGGCGATCCAGTACGACACCTATGGCGTGCTGGTGCCCAGGCCGGAGGTCAGCGTCGAGCTGAGCGAGCGTGAATCAATGCCGACGCTCGATCTGCTTGGGAGCGAGGATGTCCGCTTGCAGTCCGAGCTGCAGTGGCGCCTGTCTTTGCCGCTACTGGTATTCATTGTCACACTGCTCGCGGTCCCGTTGTCGAAGGTCAATCCGCGGCAGGGACGCTTCTTGAAGCTGCTCCCCGCAATCCTCCTGTACATGGCCTACCTCGCGTTGCTCATCGCCGCACGCGGCTCCCTGGACAAGGGCCGAATCCCCCCGGCCCTGGGGCTCTGGTGGGTGCATGGAATCTTCTTTGGCATAGGGATGCTGATGTTGTACTGGGAACCGCTGAGGCTTGCCATGAGTAAGCGCCGCAGCCTGTCGGGGGCCGCCCATGCGTAAGCTTGATCGCTACATTGGCAGCCATGTTCTGCTGGCGATTCTGACGGTGCTCGGCATCATTGTCGGTCTGGCCCTGTTGTTCGCCTTCATTGACGAATTGGGTGATGTGAAGGGTGGCTACGGCACGTTGAACGCCGCCGTTTACGTATTACTGACCACGCCATCGCGGATCTACGAGATGCTGCCTATGGCGGCGTTGATTGGCTGCCTGATTGGTCTTGGTGCGCTTGCGAGCAGTAGCGAGCTGACCATCATGCGTGCCGCGGGCGTGTCTTTGGGGCGAATCGTGCTGGCCGTAATGAAGCCAATGCTGCTGCTGTTGCTGATAGGGGTACTGATCGGTGAATACGTATCGCCTTGGAGCGAGAATATTGCACAAGCCAGCCGTTCCTCAGCGCAGGGCGCTGGTGAGGCGCAAAGCAGCAAGCGCGGGTTGTGGCACCGGCAGGGCGGCGAGTTCATCCATATCAATGCGGTGCAGCCCAGTGGTCTACTGCTCGGAGTGACCCGCTACCGTTTCGATGACCAACGGCAACTGCTGTCGGCGAGTTTCGCCCGTCGCGCGCGCTACGAGGGTGATCAGTGGCTACTCAGTGACGTCGCGACGACCCACTTTCGAGCTGATCATACCGAGGTGACCAAGTCTGCCGAGGAGCGCTGGGATGTGCAGCTGACGCCCCAGCTGGTCAGCACTGTGGTGATGGAGCCGGATGCATTGTCGATCACGGGATTGTGGCGCTATATCCACTATCTGGGTGAGCAAGGATTGAACAACGGCCGCTATTGGTTGGCGTTTTGGAGCAAGGTGTTGCAGCCGGCCGTGACGGTGGCGCTGGTTTTGCTGGCGATCTCGTTTATCTTTGGGCCGTTGCGCTCAGTGACGCTCGGCCAGCGCATCTTCACCGGTGTCATTGTCGGCTTCGTGTTCCGCATTCTGCAGGACCTGCTGGGTCCGGCGAGCCAGGTCTTCGGCTTCTCGCCACTGCTGGCGGTGGCGGTGCCGGCGGGCATCTGCGCGCTGGCAGGTGTCTGGTTGTTGCGGCGGGCGGGTTAAGGCAGCGGCAAGCTTCAAGCCATAAGCTTCAAGTAACAGCATGACAATGGTTTGGCATCCGCCCGCACGCTGATGCAGCTTGCAGCTTGCAGCTTGCAGCTTGCAGCTTGCAGCTTGCAGCTTGCAGCTATTTTTTATGGATGTTTTTCGGTAGCTGCACGACTTGGCTCTGCGAATAGATGTCGTGCCAGGTTCGGTGTTGCTTGTCCCAGAGCATCCACCAATAGCCCAATCCCAGGGCAAGCCAGGACATGATCGCAATCAGGAAGCGCAACAGGGCCTGCCACAGGTCGATGGCGCTGCCATCGGCGTTCTGGATGCGCACACCCCAGACCTGCATGCCGAGCGTCTGACCGTTATGCGTCCAGAATTTGGCAAAAAATGCGAACAGCGCGAACAGTAACAGTGTCGAGAGGATCGGGTCCATATCCAGGCCGCCTGCTTCCGCTACTGCTCTAAGTCCTTCGCTCCCATAAAAAAAACGCAAGATCACCTGCTGGTAGAAAAGCGTGACCACCATCATCAGTGCAATCGACAGAAAAGCATCGTAGAAGATAGCGGCGAGTCTGCGAATCAGGCCGGCGGCAGGAAACTGGCCCTGCGGGCTCAGCGGGTGGTTGCGCATGCTTGTTGTCTCGCTAGGGAAGGCGGTGGCGCATTTTACGAAAACGCGCGCATAAAAAAGCCCCTGATGCTGGTCATCAGGGGCTTTTCGGGGCGGGGCTTACTCCTGGATCTGAACCTGGTCTGCCTGCATGCCCTTTTGACCTTGCACTGCGACGAAGCTGACCTTCTGGCCTTCTTTCAGGCTCTTGAAGCCGTTGCCTTCGATCGCGCGGAAGTGCACGAACAGATCCGGACCGCTTTCGGGAGTGATGAAACCAAAACCTTTTTCGTCATTAAACCACTTGACGGTACCGTTCTGACGATTCGACATAGCTTTGTATCCTTGAAACTCAATAGTGGAAACGCCCCTGCATGTGCAGAAAGCGGAAACTGGTTGCAAGGAGTAAAGAGTCGAACGGATGTAGCGGATCTGAAGATCTACTGCATCAGGCCACGATTCAACAGCGACCCATGCAAACACAGTGGTCACACTCTACGATAACTCGCTGGGCGATGCCAAGCCCTTGGAGCCACAGAATTACGCTCACTGCAAGCGGTGCTTTCGGTGCTGTTTGGTGTTGCCGACATTCGTATTATTGCAGCTTGATTCAGCTGATGCGGCCAACTGTGTCGCCAGTACGAATCTGTTTTCCAATGATGCGTAAGGCTTGTATCGGCAGGCTGCTGTTGGCCCGTGGCAGGGGATGAAGCCGCGTGTTCAGCTGCGGTTCCCCCTTTACCAGAAGCAATAGCTGCCTCTGGTCACTGACTAATGGTGCCTCGAGAGAGACTCGAACTCTCACGTTGTTACCAACGGCGGATTTTGAATCCGCTGCGTCTACCGATTCCGCCATCGAGGCACAGTGGCGGCGCAGTATAGGGATGCATTGCGAAGCGGTCAATCGTCTGGCGTGGTCAGAATGAGGTGTTTCCGCTAAGCTTTGCGCCCCCGATGCCCGTGCTGATCTATTCAATGCAAGTCTCTGCTTTTTCCTTCGATCTCCCCGATTCGCTAATTGCCCGATATCCTTTGGCCGAGCGCCGTGCCAGTCGTTTGTTAACGCTCGATGGTCCGACCGGTTCGTTGGGCCACCACAGTTTCGTTGAGTTGCTCGATTATTTGCGCCCCGGCGACCTGATGGTGTTCAACGACACGCGGGTCATTCCGGCGCGCCTGTTCGGCCAGAAAGACACCGGCGGCAAAGTCGAGGTGCTTATCGAGCGTGTGCTCGAGGGTCGTCGGGTGCTGGCGCATGTCCGCTCCAGTAAAGCGCCCAAGGCCGGGACCAGGATTCATGTCGATGGGGGCGGCGAGGCGCTGATGCGGGCGCGGCAAGATGCGTTGTTCGAACTGGAATTCGAGGAAGACGTGCTGCCGTTGCTCGAGCGCGTCGGCCATATGCCTTTGCCGCCCTACATAGATCGCCCGGACGACGTGGCAGACCGAGAACGCTACCAAACGGTTTATGCGCAACGGGCAGGCGCAGTCGCTGCGCCAACGGCGGGATTGCATTTCGATACGGAGTTGCTGGCGGCCCTGCGTGACAAAGCTGTTGAGAGTGCGTTTGTCACGCTGCACGTAGGCGCCGGCACCTTTCAGCCGGTGCGGGTCGAGCGTATCGAAGAGCACCCTATGCATCGCGAATGGCTCGAGGTCGACCAGAGTGTCGTCGATGCCGTGGCGGCTTGCCATGCTCGCGGTGGTCGGGTGGTGGCCGTCGGGACCACCAGTGTGCGCTCGCTTGAGAGTGCCGCGCGCGACGGTGTGCTCAAGCCATTCAGTGGCGATACCGACATCTTTCTCTACCCAGGCAAGCCGTTTCAGGTTGTCGATGCGCTGGTCACGAACTTCCATCTGCCTGAATCAACCCTCTTGATGCTGGTATCCGCGTTCGCGGGCTATCCGGAAACGATGGCCGCCTATGCCGAGGCTATCGCCAAGGGTTATCGATTTTTCAGTTACGGTGATGCCATGTTCATCACACGCAATCCGGCCCCGCGCGGCCCCGAGGATTTTCAATGAGTCGTACCTGTCAGATGTCTTTCGAGCTGCTTGCCACCGAAGGCAAAGCCCGTCGTGGGCGTTTGACCTTCCCGCGAGGCACGGTAGAAACGCCGGCGTTCATGCCGGTGGGGACCTATGGCACGGTGAAGGGCATGCTGCCGCGCGATATCGAGGGGATCGGCGCGCAGATCATTCTCGGCAATACATTCCATCTGTGGCTGCGACCCGGTACCGAGGTGATCAAGGCGCACGGAGACCTGCATGATTTCATGCAGTGGCAGGGCCCGATCCTGACTGATTCCGGCGGCTTCCAGGTGTTCAGCTTGGGCGCGATGCGCAAGATCAAGGAAGAGGGCGTTTATTTCGCCTCGCCGGTGGATGGGGCCAAGGTGTTCATGGGGCCGGAAGAGTCGATGCAGGTGCAGCGTGATCTTGGCTCCGACATCGTGATGATCTTCGATGAATGCACCCCCTATCCGGCTGACGAAGACGTCGCGCGGCGTTCAATGGAATTGTCGCTGCGCTGGGCCAAACGCTCCAGGGTCGCTCACGGCGACAGTCCAGCAGCACTCTTCGGCATCGTGCAAGGCGGCATGCACGAGTCGCTGCGCAAGCGCTCACTGGAGGGGTTGTGCGCGATCGGCTTTGACGGTCTGGCGATCGGTGGGCTCTCCGTCGGGGAGCCGAAAGAGGAGATGATTTGCATGCTCGACTTTCTGCCGCCCCTGATGCCGGCGGACAAGCCGCGTTACCTGATGGGCGTCGGCAAGCCGGAAGACCTCGTTGAAGGGGTGCGCCGAGGGGTGGACATGTTCGATTGCGTGATGCCGACCCGCAATGCGCGAAACGGGCACTTGTTTACCGATGTCGGGGTGGTCAAGATCCGCAACGCCGTGCATCGGCACGACGATTCGCCGCTGGACGCAGGATGCGATTGTTACACCTGTAAACACTTCTCTCGGGCCTATCTGCACCATCTGGATAAATGTGGCGAAATGTTGGGCAGTATGCTCAATACCATCCACAACTTGCGGCACTACCAGCGCCTGATGGCTGGTTTACGCGACGCTATCCAACAGGGTACATTGGCGGCCTTTGTCGACGCCTTCTATGCCAGGCGCGGCCTGCCAACGCCGCCGCTTGCGTGACGAATCCATAACTAAACTGATCTCTGCAACAGGAGTGCTACATGAGCTTTCTGATTCCCGCCGCCTATGCTCAAGAGGCTGCCGCTGGTCCCGCTGGTAGCGGTTTCGAGTGGCTGTTCCTGGTCGGCTTTCTGGTCATTTTCTATCTGATGATCTGGCGCCCGCAGGCCAAGCGCGCCAAGGAGCACAAGAGCCTGATCGGCGGTCTGCAGAAGGGCGACGAAGTGGTAACTTCCGGTGGTATCGCGGGCAAGGTCACGAAAGTGTCCGATGACTTCGTCGTGATCGAAGTCTCCGATTCGGTGGAGCTGAAGTTCCAGAAGGCGGCGATCGCCGCAACGCTGCCCAAGGGCACGCTGAAGGCCATCTGAGCTGACCTCTACTCAACACCAACGACGGGGCGCGCAAGGCGCCCCGCGTCATTAGACGGGCTGCGTCATGCTCAATAGATTCCCCCTCTGGAAATACCTGCTGATAGTGGTAGTGCTTGGCATTGCCTTCATTTATTCGGCACCCAACCTTTATCCAGATGATCCTGCGGTGCAGATCACTGGCGCTGCGGCCTCGCTCAATGTCACTGAAGCCGATCTGGATCGTGCCAGCAAGGCGCTTGCCGAAGCCGGTATCGAGGTCAAGTCGGCGAGCCTGGACGAGCAGGGGCGAGGCGGTCTGTTGCGATTGACCGAGCAGGACGATCAGCTGCCTGCCAAGGACGTAGTGCGCCGGGCGCTGGGCGATGCTTATGTGGTTGCGCTCAATCTCGCACCCACGACCCCTGAGTGGCTCCGCGATCTGGGCGCAAGCCCGATGAAGCTAGGCCTGGATTTGTCTGGCGGTGTGCATTTCCTGCTCGAAGTCGACATGGAAAAAGCCATCGAGACCCGCCTCAACGTGTACGAGGGCGAGGTCAAGAGTCTGTTGCGCAAGGAGCGCGTGCGCTATCGCAGCCTCCCACAGCTGGAAAATGCAGTG
The DNA here is from genome assembly GCF_024448935.1 of Stutzerimonas stutzeri. Classification (GTDB taxonomy): domain Bacteria; phylum Pseudomonadota; class Gammaproteobacteria; order Pseudomonadales; family Pseudomonadaceae; genus Stutzerimonas; species Stutzerimonas stutzeri_AO. The sequence goes on along the minus strand of NZ_JAMOIE010000015.1, from coordinate 30,299 downwards.
CAGCTCGGTTTCGCTGACGAGGCCACGCTTTCTGCTGCCCAGTCGCTGATTCGCAAGAACTTCAACGATTTCGAGCTGACCTCCGCTGAGCGTAATGGTCAGCGGGTGCTGCGCCTGGCGATTACCGAGGCCAAGCTGGCAGAAGTTCGTGAATATTCGATCAAGCAGAACCTGACCACGGTCCGTAACCGGGTGAATGAACTGGGCGTTTCCGAGCCGCTGGTTCAGCGTCAGGGTGCCAACCGCATCGTCGTCGAGCTTCCCGGTGTGCAGGATACCGCTGAAGCCAAGCGTATTCTGGGCAAGACTGCCAACCTCGAGTTCCGACTGGCCGCCGAAGCCGATGCTGCCCGTGCAACCACCGAGAGCTTCGAGTTTCGTGAGGAGGGGCGTCCGCCTGTCCAGCTTGAGCGCAACCTGATTATTACCGGCGACCAGGTTACCGACGCCCAGGCCAGCTATGACGAGAATGGACGGCCCCAGGTCAACATCCGCCTGGATGGCCATGGCGGCGAGCTGATGAATCGCGCCACTCGCAACAATGTCGGGCGCAGCATGGCGGTTATTTTCATCGAGCAGCGCCCTACTACTCGCTACGTCAAGCAGATGGTCGACGGTGTAGAGCAGGAAGTTCGCGTCGAAACCTTCCAGGAAGAAAAGAAGATCATCAGTCTGGCGACCATTCAGTCGCCCCTGGGTAGCCAGTTCCGTATCACCGGTCTGGACGGTCAAGGCGAGTCGTCCGAGCTGGCATTGCTGCTTCGTGCTGGCGGCCTCGCTGCGCCAATGTATTTTGTCGAAGAGCGCACCATCGGTCCGAGCCTGGGCGCCGAGAACATCCAGCTCGGCGTCGAGGCGGCCATGTGGGGCTTCCTGTTCGTCACGGTGTTCATGGTGCTGATCTACAAGTTCTTCGGGGTGCTGGCTACGGTCGCGCTGTTGTTCAATATGATCGTGCTGACTGCATTGATGTCGATGCTGGGCGCCACGCTGACGCTACCCGGTATCGCCGGTATTGTTCTGACGATGGGCATGGCAGTCGACGCCAATGTGCTGATCTTCTCGCGCATCCGGGAGGAAATAGGCAACGGCATGTCGATCCAGCGGGCAATCCATGAAGGCTTCGATCGGGCATTTTCGGCGATCGTTGACGGCAACCTGACGACCCTGCTGGTTGGGGGCATCCTGTTCGCCATGGGCACCGGTCCGATCAAGGGTTTTGCCGTTACGCTCTCGCTCGGGATCATGACGTCCATGTTCACCGCCATCATCGTGACCCGCGCCATGGTCAACCTGATCTACGGTGGTCGCGATCTCAAGAAGTTGTGGATTTAAGGGGCTGGCACGATGAAACGCGTAATCAATTTCATGGGCGTACGTCACGTGGCGTTTGCCCTGACCCTAGTGCTCACGCTTGTGTCCCTGGCTAGTCTGGCGGTGAAAGGACTCAATTTTGGTTTGGATTTCACCGGCGGCACGCTGATCGAACTCTCGTATGAGCAGCCGATCGCTCTGGATCAGGTGCGCTCTCAGCTAGCGGGTTCCGGTTTCAATGAGGCCGTGGTTCAGAGCTTTGGTGCTACCACTGATGTCCTGGTGCGCATGCCGGGCGATGATCCGCTGCTGGGCGAGCGCATTGCCGAAGCGCTGAGAGGTGGCGAGGCGGGGAGTGCGGTAACGGTTAAGCGAGTCGAGTTCGTTGGGCCGGCGGTGGGTGAAGAGTTGCGGGATCAGGGCGGTCTGGGCATGTTGCTCGCCCTCGGTGGCATTCTGGTCTATGTCGCATTCCGCTTTCAGTGGAAGTTTGGCCTTGGTGCCGTGCTGTCGTTGTTCCATGACGTGATTCTGGTGCTCGGGGTGTTTTCCCTGTTCCAGATATCCTTTGACTTGACGGTGCTGGCGGCGGTGTTGGCAGTGATCGGTTATTCGTTGAACGACACCATCGTCATCTTCGACCGGATCCGGGAAAACTTCCGCATGCTGCGTAAGGCGGAGTTGCTCGAGAACATCAATATATCCACCACCCAGACACTGCTTCGGACCCTCGCTACCTCCGTGTCCACGCTGCTTGCGGTGGGCTCGCTGATGTTTTTCGGTGGCGAGAATCTGTGGGGATTCTCGCTGGCTCTGTTGATTGGAGTTGGTGCGGGTACCTACTCATCCGTCTACGTGGCTGGCATGTTACTGGTGTGGCTGAACCTGACGCGTGAAGATCTGATCCCCCCGGTTGTCGAAGAGGTGGACGAGCTCCCCTGATATTGAACTTCTCGCGGCCCGGCAGGTCCAACGCGTCGCCGCGGGCCTCGCCCGTCAGAAGAAGGAAGACGCAATGAGCAAGTCGATGCTGGTGGGTGCTGTTCTGGGGGTGGTTGTGGTGAGCGCAGGGGCTGCCTTTGCCACCTACACCTTGGTCGATCGGGGGCCTGAGTTTGCCAGCGTGCTGGCCGTGAGCCCGGTCAAGGAGACCATCCAGACGCCTCGTGAGGTATGCAAGGAGGTGACGGTCACGCGCCAGAGGCCCGTGCAGGACAGCAATCGTATTGCTGGCACGGCCATGGGTGCGGTCGTCGGTGGGCTGCTCGGTAACCAGGTTGGTGGCGGCAGTGGCAAGAAGATTGCCGCGGTCGCCGGAGCCGTGGGCGGTGGTTACGCTGGCAATCAGGTACAGGGCCGCATGCAGGCGAATGATACCTACAGCACAACGGAAACGCGCTGCAGTACGGTCACCGATAGCCATGAAAAAATCGTCGGTTACGAGGTGGAGTATGATCTCGATGGCAAGTCTGGGCAGGTTCGGATGGATCGCGACCCGGGTCCGAGAATACCGGTCCAGGATGGGCAACTGGTGCTGACGCAGCAGTGAGCGGATAAAAAAAACGCCCAGAAGGCGTTTTTTTAAGGCTTGTGGTTACCGTTTCAGTGCTGCAGTCAGATGAGGCTGGATGGCGGTAAGCACCGCTTTGAAGCATTTGGTATTGCCCGCGACGATCTGGCCTTTGTGCAGATATTCATGGCTGCCGCTGAAATCACTGACCAAGCCGCCAGCTTCTTGAATCAATAGCGCGCCCGCGGCCATGTCCCATTCGGACAGGCCGAACTCCCAGAACGCGTCATAGCGACCGGCTGCGACGTAGGCCAGGTCAAGACTGGCCGCGCCGGCGCGGCGAAGCCCTGCGGTTTGGCCAACCAGGCTTCGGAACATGTTGAGATAGCTATCGAGGTTATCCAGCTGGCTGTCGCGGAACGGGAATCCAGTGCCAAGGAGTGCGCCCTGCAGACTTTTCCGCGCGCTGACACGCAGGCGACGCCCGTTGAGTGCGGCGCCACGACCGCGGCTGGCGGTGAATTCTTCCTGGCGAACCGGATCGATCACCACGGCGTGTTCGAGGCGGCCACGGTATTTGCAAGCGATGCTGACTGCGTAGTGAGGTACGCCGCGCAGGAAGTTGGTGGTGCCGTCCAGCGGGTCGATCACCCAGAGATAATCTTTGCCGTCCCCGCTGCCTTCCAGCTGCCCGCCTTCCTCGCCAAGGATTCCATGATTTGGATAGGCTTTGCGCAGCGCGGCAACGATCAGTTGTTCGGCTGTGCGGTCGACTTCCGAGACGTAATCGCGCGCGTCCTTTTCGCTAACCGAGATCACGTCCAGGCGCTCGGTGGAACGAATAATCATTTCGCCAGCGCTACGGGCGGCGCGCAGCGCGATATTCAGCATGGGCTGCATCGATCAAATACCTGGTCGTTTAAAGAAAGCCGGCAATTCTATCAGAAACCTATGCGGCATGTTGCTCGGCAACGGCTCGTTCAGATGGTTAATGGCGAAGCTGCGGATCCTTCCTGTAAGCTTTCGGTCTGCTTTCTGATAGAAGAAAAAACCGTGTCGCTACAGAGCATTCGCGTGGTGTTGGTCAATACCAGTCACGCCGGGAATATCGGGGGTGCGGCCCGTGCCATGAAGAATATGGGCTTGTCCCGCTTGGTGCTGGTGGATCCGGAGGATTTTCCGAGCCCGAACGCAGTCGCTCGGGCCTCGGGTGCAACCGATATTCTCGACTCCGCGGAGATCGTTGCGACGCTCGAGGAGGCATTGGTGGGCTGCAACCTCGTGTTCGGCACCAGTGCGCGCGATCGCCGCATACCTTGGCCGCTGCTGGATCCGCGCGAAACCGGCGCGGTCTGTCTTGAGCAGGTCGAGCGGGGCGGTGAGGTTGCGTTGGTGTTTGGGCGGGAATACGCCGGGCTTACCAATGAAGAGCTTCAGCGTTGCCAGTACCATGTGCATATCCCGTCAGATCCTGACTTCAGTTCGTTGAACCTGGCCGCTGCGGTGCAGGTGCTCGCTTATGAAGTGCGCATGGCCTGGCTGGTGGCGAACGATCAGCCAACCAAGCAGGAGAAGCTCGAAACAACCTCGATGCTTGACACCCAGCCGGTTACGGCTGATGAGCTCGAGCTTTATTACGGTCATCTCGAGCGGACCCTGGTCGAAATCGGCTTCCTCGACTCCCGGAAACCCCGGCATCTCATGCCCCGCCTGCGCAGGCTTTACGGCCGTAGTGGTATAAGCAAGCTGGAGATGAATATTCTGCGCGGAATCCTCACCGAAACCCAGAAGGCCGTCCGCGGCGAACCCCACAAACGGAGAAATGATTGATGTTCGAAGGCATGCGCGAAGATATCCAGAGCGTTTTCCACCGCGATCCGGCAGCGCGTAACACATTCGAGGTCATCACCTGTTATCCGGGGCTGCACGCTGTCTGGTTCCATCGGGTGTCTCACTGGCTTTGGGTGAATCACTGCAAATGGCTGGCACGGATGAATTCGAATCTGGCGCGTTGGCTGACGGGCATCGAGATCCATCCGGGCGCGCAGATAGGACGCCGTTTCTTTATCGATCACGGGATGGGCATCGTCATCGGTGAGACGGCGCAGATCGGCGATGACGTGACGCTCTACCATGGAGTGACCTTGGGCGGTACAAGTTGGAGCAAGGGCAAACGTCACCCAACCCTCGAGGATGGGGTAATCGTTGGGGCGGGGGCGAAAATACTTGGCCCGTTTACGGTGGGTGCAGGCGCCAAGATCGGGTCAAATGCGGTAGTGACTCGTGCGGTTCCGGCCGGTGCTACCGCGGTCGGTATTCCGGGTCGGATTATTGCCAAGTCCGATGACGAGCAAGAGGCCAAGCGCAAGGCGATCGCAGAGAAGATCGGCTTCGATGCATACGGTGTGACCGAGGACATGCCTGATCCGGTAGCGCGGGCTATCGGCCAGTTACTCGATCATGTCCAGGCGGTCGAGGAGCGCATGGACGGTATGTGTAAGGCGTTGACCGCGCTTGGCAGCGATTATTGCGCAAAGCAGATGCCCGAGCTGCGTGAGGAGGATTTCGCTGAGGTCAAGCGGGCTGGGGAAGCGCCCCGCTCCTGAAAGTGCGGTAGCGCGGGCGAGCTGTTACGATGAATTCCTGTCTGCGTGCCTGTCAGTGGAGTCTCGCCCCGTAGCGATCAACCTGATACGGCCAAAGTCCGAGTGATTTAATGGGGCTTATAGTTGATCTAAATAGTCGGGTATTGCATACTTGCCTCAAACCATGATGCTTGGTGCAAACCGATGCGATTGACTACCAAAGGCCGTTACGCTGTCACTGCGATGCTCGACCTTGCGCTGCATGCGCAACACGGGCCGGTCTCCCTTGCGGATATTTCCGAGCGGCAAGGCATCTCGCTTTCCTATCTCGAGCAGCTGTTTGCCAAGCTCCGTCGTGGCAGCCTGGTGACCAGTGTTCGCGGGCCAGGTGGCGGCTATCAGCTCTCGCGTGAAATGGCGGGCATTCAGGTCGCGCAGGTCATCGATGCGGTCAACGAGTCGGTAGATGCAACGCGCTGCCAGGGGCTGGGTGACTGTCATTCGGGAGACACCTGTCTGACCCACCATCTCTGGTGCGACTTGAGTCAGCAGATCCATGAGTTTTTGACTGGTATCAGTCTGGCGGATCTGGTGATGCGCCGCGAGGTGCAGGAAGTGGCTCTGCGTCAAGACATGCGCCGCGCCAATGGCCAGACTCCGCAACTGGATAAGATTGAAACGTCCGCCGTCGAATGAGCAGGACGACAGCCTGATAGGAGATACCTGATGAAATTGCCGATTTACCTGGATTACTCCGCTACCACGCCGGTCGACCCTCGCGTCGCCGAGAAGATGGTCGAATGCCTGACTGCCGACGGCAACTTTGGTAATCCGGCTTCGCGCTCTCACGCCTTTGGCTGGAAAGCCGAAGAGGCGGTCGAGAATGCACGCCGTCAGGTCGCCGAGTTGGTCAATGCCGATCCTCGCGAAATCGTCTGGACCTCCGGCGCGACCGAGTCGGATAACCTGGCGATCAAGGGTGCAGCACATTTCTATGCATCCAAGGGCAAGCACATCGTAACCAGCAAGATCGAGCACAAGGCCGTCCTTGATACGACTCGCCAGCTCGAACGTGAAGGGTTCGAAGTAACCTACATCGAGCCAGGCGAAGACGGCGTGATCACGCCGTCAATGGTCGAGGCAGCGCTGCGCGACGACACCGCGCTGGTGTCCATCATGCACGTGAACAACGAGATCGGGACGATCAATGATATTGCCGCCATCGGCGAACTCACTCGCTCGCGTGGTGTTCTGTTCCACGTCGATGCCGCCCAGTCGACAGGGAAGGTGGAGATCGATCTGGAGAAGATGAAGGTCGATCTGATGTCCTTCTCTGCTCACAAGACCTACGGCCCCAAGGGTGTCGGTGCGCTGTATGTACGGCGCAAGCCGCGTGTACGTCTGGAAGCGCAGATGCATGGCGGTGGGCATGAGCGCGGCATGCGCTCGGGTACCCTCGCGCCGCATCAGTCGGTGGGCATGGGTGAAGCCTTCCGTATCGCCAGGGAAGAAATGGCGGCAGAGAACGAGCGCATCACCCGACTGCGTGACCGTTTCTACAAGCAGCTCGAGCACCTGGAAGAGCTGTACGTAAATGGCAGTATGACTGCACGGGTGCCGCACAACCTGAACTTGAGTTTCAACTATGTCGAAGGCGAGTCGCTGATCATGGCGCTCAAGGATCTGGCGGTTTCCTCTGGTTCGGCCTGTACCTCTGCTTCGCTGGAGCCGTCTTATGTACTCCGCGCACTGGGTCGCAATGACGAACTGGCACACAGCTCGATCCGTTTCACTTTCGGCCGCTTCACCACCGAAGAGGAAGTCGATTACGCCGCGCAGAAAGTCAGCGAGGCGGTAACGAAATTGCGTGAGCTTTCACCCTTGTGGGACATGTTCAAGGATGGCGTCGATATTTCGCAGGTCGAGTGGGCAGCCCACTGATTCGAACCGTCGAGTTCCGCATAGCCTGATTCAATGAGGATTGCACCATGGCATACAGTACTAAAGTCATTGACCATTACGAAAATCCCCGCAACGTCGGCAAGTTCGACGCTGAGGATCCTACCATCGGCACCGGCATGGTCGGTGCCCCGGCGTGTGGCGATGTGATGCGCCTGCAGATCAAGGTCAACGAGCAGGGCGTGATCGAAGACGCCAAATTCAAGACCTATGGTTGCGGTTCGGCCATCGCTTCCAGCTCCCTCGCCACCGAGTGGATGAAGGGCAAGACACTGGAAGAGGCCGAAACCATCAAGAACACCCAGCTCGCTGAAGAGCTGGCGCTGCCGCCGGTCAAAATACATTGCTCGGTACTGGCAGAAGACGCCATCAAGGCGGCCGTTCGCGATTACCGTGAGAAAAAAGGGTTGCCGCAGGCCTAAGGGGGTATCGATGGCTATCAGCATGACAACCGCCGCTGCCGATCACGTGCGCCGTTCTTTGGAAGGGCGCGGCAAGGGGCTTGGGGTCCGGTTGGGCGTACGGACCACCGGCTGTTCCGGCCTGGCTTACGTGCTTGAGTTCGTCGACGAAGCAGCCGCAGAGGACTCGGTCTTCGACAGCCATGGCGTGAAGGTGATCATCGATCCGAAGAGCCTCGTGTACCTCAACGGGACGGAGCTCGACTTTGTCCGCGAGGGGCTGAACGAGGGCTTCAGGTTCAACAACCCTAACGTGCGTGGCGAATGCGGCTGCGGCGAAAGCTTCAATATCTGAGGAGCACTGTGGGAACTCCCTGCCACTACGCGCTGTTCGAGCTGCAGCCGACATTCGATATCGATCCGGAGATGCTGTCGTCTCGTTACCGCGAGCTGGCGCGTAAGGTTCATCCTGACCGCTTTGTTGACGCTGGTGAGACCGAGCAGCGTTACGCGATCGAGCGCTCGACGAATCTGAACGAGGCCTATCAGACCCTGAAAAGCCCGTCGCGTCGGGCTCGCTACCTGCTGATGCTCGAGGGTCGCGAGGTGCCACTGGAGGCGACCGTTCAGGATCCTGCTTTCCTTATGCAGCAGATGCAGTGGCGCGAAGAGCTCGAGGAGCTGCAAAGCGATGCGGATATCGCAGGCATAGCTACCTTCAAGGCTCGCCTCAAAGTGGCTCAGCAAAATCTCAATGATTCTTTCGCCGGTATCTGGCGGGATGAGTCGCAGCGTGAGGAGGCGGAACGGCTGGTGCGCCGCATGCAATTCCTCGACAAGCTGTCTCAGGAAGTGCGCCAGTTAGAAGAGCGCCTCGACGATTAACCCCGCGTAGCGCCAGACGCTGCGCCCGATATCAGACAGACATGGCCTTACTTCAGATAGCTGAACCCGGACAAAGCCCGCAACCTCACCAGCGTCGCCTGGCGGTTGGCATAGATCTGGGCACTACCAATTCACTCGTTGCAGCCCTGCGTAGTGGCTCAACCGCACCGTTGGCCGATGCCGATGGCGAGGTGATTCTGCCGTCCGCGGTACGTTATCACAGCGATCAGGTTGAGGTGGGGCGGGCGGCGAAAGCTGCTGCGGCCAGCGATCCGTTGAATACCATTTTGTCCGTCAAGCGTTTGATGGGGCGCGGTATTGGTGATGTGAAGCAACTGGGTGTGCAGCTGCCGTATCGATTCAGTGAGGGGCAGTCACAGATGCCCTTCATCGAGACGGTGCAGGGCGCGAAAAGCCCGGTAGAGGTCTCGGCGGAGATTCTTCGCACGTTGCGTGAACGTGCGGAGGCAGTCTTGGGGGGCGAGCTGGTCGGTGCGGTGATCACGGTGCCGGCATATTTCGATGATGCGCAACGTCAGGCGACCAAGGATGCTGCACGTCTCGCTAATCTCAACGTGCTGCGCCTGCTCAACGAGCCTACCGCCGCCGCCGTTGCCTATGGTCTGGACCGCGAAGCTGAAGGGGTCGTGGCGATTTATGACCTGGGGGGCGGCACCTTCGATATTTCCATCCTGCGTCTGACCCGGGGTGTGTTCGAGGTGCTGGCTACCGGTGGCGATACCGCGCTGGGTGGGGATGACTTCGATCATGCGGTCGCCGGCTGGATTCTGGCTAAGGCCGGTGCCTCACAGGATCTCGATCCGGGCACCCAGCGTGAAGTGCTGAAAATTGCCTGTGATGCCAAGGAGCAGCTCAGTGAAGCCGAAGCTGTCGAAGTACGCTACGCCGGTTGGCAGGGCGTTCTGACGCGTGCCATGTTCAACGAACTCATCGATCCGATGATCGCTCGCAGTCTCAAGTCGTGCCGGCGCGCGCTGCGTGATTCGTCTGTAGAGCTGGAAGAGGTCCATGCGGTGGTCATGGTCGGCGGTTCCACTCGTGTACCGCGGGTTCGTGAGCGGGTTGGAGAACTGTTTGGTCGGGATCCGCTGACCGACATCGATCCCGATCAGGTGGTCGCCATTGGCGCAGCAATTCAGGCCGAGACGCTGGCCGGCAACAATCGCGATGGCGAGGAGCTGTTGCTGCTGGATGTGATTCCTCTGTCGCTCGGGCTGGAAACAATGGGCGGTCTGATGGAAAAGATCATTCCGCGCAATACCACCATTCCGGTCGCCCGAGCCCAGGAGTTCACCACGTACAAAGACGGCCAAACGGCCATGATGATCCATGTGCTGCAGGGTGAGCGTGAGCTCATTGCCGATTGCCGGTCTCTGGCTCGCTTCGAGCTGCGGGGCATCCCGCCAATGGTGGCCGGGGCGGCGAAGATCCGTGTCACCTTCCAGGTCGATGCGGACGGGCTGCTCAGTGTTTCGGCGCGTGAGCTGGCGTCCGGCGTCGAGTCGAGTATCCAGGTGAGGCCGTCCTATGGGCTGACCGATGGCGAGATTGCTCGCATGTTGGAAGATTCGTTTCATAAGGCCAGTGAAGACAAAACGGCCCGAGCGCTTCGTGAGCAGTTGGTCGATGCGCAGCGATTGCTTGAGGCGGTTGAGGGGGCATTGGCAGTTGATGGCGAGCGTTTGCTGGATGATGACGAGCGAGCGGCGATCGAGTCGCAGATGCAGAAATTGCGTGGGCTTCTTGATAGTCAGGATGGCCTAGCCATCGAACGCCAGGTCAAGCGTCTTAGCCAGATTACCGATGCCTTTGCAGCACGCCGACTAGATTCCACCGTCAAGGCCGCGTTGGCCGGACGGCGGCTTAACGATATCGAGGATTGAACCAGATGCCGCAGATTGTTTTCCTGCCCCATGCCGAGCATTGTCCGGAGGGGGCGGTAGTGGATGCTCAGCCCGGTGAGACGGTGCTCGACGCTGCGCTGCGAAATGGCATTGATATCGAGCATGCCTGTGAAAAATCCTGTGCCTGCACGACCTGCCATGTGGTGATCCGTGAGGGCTTTGCTTCTCTGGAAGCCTCCGACGAGCTGGAAGATGACATGTTGGACAAGGCGTGGGGGCTCGAACCTACCTCCAGGCTGTCCTGTCAGGCTGCTGTCGCGGATATGGACTTGGTAGTCGAGATTCCGAAATACACCATCAATCAAGTGTCCGAAGGTCATTAAGGCGAGGTGAGTCATGGCGCTTAAATGGTCTGACGTATTGGATATCGCGATCGAGCTGGCTGAGCGCAAGCCTGACGTGGATCCCCGCTACGTGAATTTCGTCGAACTGCATCGTTGGGTTGTCGAGCTGCCGGAATTTTCTGACGATCCGACGCGTGGCGGCGAAAAGGTTCTGGAAGCCATACAGGCGGCCTGGATAGAAGAAATCTAGAGTAGTGGCAAGTGCAAGCCTTGGGTAGGGTGGGCTTCAGCCCACCAGCATCGACACCGGCAAGGTGAAGCCCATCCTACGAGGCTTGAGGCTTGAGGCTTGAGGCTTGATCTTCCGGCCTTTAAGCCTTCAGCGCTTCCGGCCCATCAGGCTGCCCTTATATTTTTCGACCTGACCCGCGTATAATTCGCGGGTTTACTCGTTCGCTTTAACCTATCGTTTTCTGGAGTTTCAAATGGCCCTGCAACGCACTTTCTCCATCATCAAGCCTGACGCCGTCGCCAAGAATGTTATCGGTGAAATCACCGCTCGTTTCGAGAAGGCTGGTCTGCGTGTCGTCGCTTCGAAGATGGTCCAATTGTCCGAGCGTGAAGCGGGCGGTTTCTATGCCGAGCACAGCGAGCGCGGCTTCTTCAGGGATCTGGTCGCGTTCATGGTTTCTGGTCCGGTCATCGTTCAGGTGCTCGAAGGTGAAGACGCGATCGCCAAAAACCGTGAGCTGATGGGCGCTACCAACCCGAAGGAAGCAGCTCCTGGCACTATCCGCGCCGATTTCGCCGTCTCCATCGATGAGAACGCTGTTCATGGTTCCGACTCCGAGGCGTCCGCTGCTCGCGAAATCGCCTACTTCTTCTCTGCCACCGAAGTGTGTGCCCGCATTCGCTGATCAGGCGAAGGTGAATCCAGATGACTTCGACTACCGGTAAAGTGAATCTGCTGGGCCTGACCCAGCCTCAGTTGGAAAGCTTCTTCGATTCAATAGGGGAGAAGCGCTTTCGTGCCGGTCAGGTCATGAAATGGATTCACCACTTTGGCGTCGATGACTTCGATGCCATGAGCAATATTGGCAAGGCCTTGCGCGAAAAGCTCAAGGCCTCTGCCGAGATCCGCGGCCCCGAAATTGTCAGCGAAGACATTTCCACCGACGGCACCCGCAAATGGGTGGTGCGGGTGGCTTCGGGTAGCTGTGTGGAGACCGTCTATATTCCCCAGGGTGGGCGGGGCACGCTCTGCGTTTCCTCCCAGGCTGGCTGCGCGCTGGACTGCAGTTTCTGCTCGACGGGCAAGCAAGGTTTCAACAGCAACCTCACCGCTGCCGAAGTGATCGGTCAGGTGTGGATTGCCAACAAGTCGTTCGGCTCGATACCGGCGAAGGTCGACCGCGCCATCACCAACGTCGTCATGATGGGCATGGGCGAGCCCTTGCTCAACTTCGATAATGTCGTCGCCGCCATGCAAATCATGATGGACGACCTCGGATACGGTATCTCCAAGCGCAAGGTGACCCTTTCGACATCAGGCGTAGTGCCGATGATCGACGAGCTGTCCAAGGTCATCGACGTGTCGCTGGCGCTGTCACTGCACGCGCCGAACGATGAATTGCGTGATCGGTTGGTCCCGATCAACAAGAAATACCCCTTGGAGATGCTGCTCGCGGCTTGTCAGCGCTACATTTCCAATCTGGGCGAAAAGCGTGTTCTAACGATCGAATACACGTTGCTGCAGGGCGTCAACGATCAGCCTGAACATGCACAGCAGATGACCGCCCTACTGGCGAAAATTCCCTGCAAGATCAACCTGATTCCCTTCAACCCCTTCCCGCATTCCGGATATGAGCGGCCGAGCAACAATGCAATTCGTCGTTTTCAGGACATCCTGCGCAAAGCCGGGCACAATGTAACGGTGCGTACCACTCGCGGTGAGGATATCGATGCCGCCTGCGGCCAGCTGGTCGGGCAGGTATTGGATAGAACACGCCGAAGCGAGCGCTACATCGCAGTGCGCCAGCTGCAATCCGAGCCAGTGACGGCGCCCGTTGCTGCGAACCGTTCCTGAGGGGGATGCTGTTGATGACCTTGCGCGTTGCGCTGCTGTTTCTGCTCGCCAGCCTGCTGGTTGGCTGCGTGTCTTCCGGGTCGGGCAACCCGATGCGTACCTCCGAAGGGCGCGACGAAGCGCGAGATGCCTATGTTCAGCTTGGCATCGGCTATTTGCAGCAAGGCGAGGCCTCTCGTGCCAAATCGCCGCTACGCAAAGCGCTCGAGCTGGATCCGAACAGTGCAGATGCCCACGCCGCATTGGCCTTGGTATTTCAGAACGAGATGGAAAATCAGCTGGCAGACGAGCATTACCGCAAGGCGCTATCCAGTCGCAGCGACGCCCGCATTCTGAACAACTACGGCAGTTTTCTGTTCGAGCAGAAGCGCTATCGGGAGGCAATGGAACGCTTCTCGCAAGCAGCCGAAGATAATCTCTATTCAGGGCGCTCGCACGTCTTTCAGAACATGGGCATGACCGCATTGATGCTGGGCCAGCGCGAGCAGGCCGAAACCTATTTCACTCGCGCCCTGCGCCTCGACAGTCGACAACCACGCGCACTGCTCGAATTGGCCATGATGGCGTATGAAGACAGGCAGTACGTTCCTGCAAAACGCTACTACGACGGTTTCAGCAGCCTTTCCGAGCAGAATGCCCGCAGTCTGTTGCTGGGCATTCGTTTGGCGAAAATCCATCAGGACCGCGATCAGGCGGCGAGCCTGGGTTTGCAGCTAAAGCGCCTGTATCCGGGGACGCCTGAATATCGCCAGTTTCTTTCGGAGCAACAATGATAGCGCCCCATTCTGATGCCGCTGCCCCGACGGCCCTGGCCAACCCTGGCGAAACGTTACGCGCCGCACGCGAAGGCAAAAACTGGTCTCTTGCTGCGGTAGCCAAGCAGCTCAATCTGTCGGAACGATCGCTCACCCAGATCGAGGCGGGGGACTTCAGTCAGCTGCCTGGCCACACATTTGCCCGCGGCTACGTTCGTGCTTACGCCAAGCTTCTGGGCCTGGACCAGAATCGTCTGGTACAGCAGTTCGACCAACATACCGGTACGGATGCAACCGGCAGCAGCGTCAATAGCCTCGGCCACATTGATCAGCCCGTGCGCCTGTCGCGCAGCATGGTGCGCTTCTTTACCTTCATCCTGACGCTGGTAATCGGCATAGGTGCCTTCCTGTGGTGGCAGGATCGCTCGGCGCGTACCGAGTCGGGCCCAGCGGTGTCCGCACTCGAGCGAATTGAGGTCGAGGCTGCAGACGGTACCACCGAGATTCATCTGCTCGACCGAGCTGAGGAGCCTGTTGAACCCCTGATCGAGGAACGGGCTGACTCGATTCCATCGGACACCAGCGACGAGGCCCAGGTAGCCAGCACCGAAACGTTGCAGTCAGACGCGCAGCCGGCAGTCGAAACGGCCGCTGGAATGCCCATGCAACAGGACGAGACTGCACCGTCCAGTGAGGCGCCGGCCGCTGCGGAGGCCGACGCCACGCGAGCCCAGGTCGCCGAAGTGGAGGCGGTCGCACCGGGGGAGGGTCGTCTGACCTTGGACTACACGGCGGATAGTTGGACCCGGGTTACCGATGCGAACGGGAAGGTTCTCTACAGCGGCCTGGCCAAGGCTGGCAGCAGTCGCACCCTGGTCGGTAAAACCCCGCTAGATCTGCACCTGGGCTTTGCGTCTGGTGTGCAGGTCAGCTTCAACGGTGAAGCCGTCAGTCTTTCTGGCAAAACGCGCGGCGCGACTGCGCGTCTCAAGCTCGGACAGTAATCATGCATAGTGAGTCTCCCATCAAGCGTCGCCCTACTCGAAAAATCTGGGTAGGCAACGTACCGGTCGGCGGCGATGCGCCTATCGCCGTACAGAGCATGACCAATACCGAAACCTGCGATGTGGATGCCACGGTTGCCCAGATCGAGCGGCTGAGGAATGCCGGAGCTGACATCGTGCGTGTGTCAGTACCTTCGATGGAGGCGGCCGAGGCGTTCGGCAAGATCAAGCAGCGCGTCAGTTTGCCGTTGGTGGCGGACATTCATTTCGACTACCGGATCGCTCTACGCGTCGCCGAGCTTGGCGTCGATTGCCTGCGCATCAACCCCGGTAATATCGGTCGCGAAGACCGTGTCCGCGCCGTCGTCGAAGCGGCGCGGGACCGCGGCATCCCGATCCGCATTGGCGTCAATGCCGGTTCGTTGGAAAAGGATCTGCAGAAAAAGTACGGCGAGCCGACGCCCGAGGCGCTCGTGGAATCTGCGTTGCGCCATGTCGAGCATCTCGACCGGCTGAACTTCCCTGATTTCAAAGTCAGCGTCAAGGCCTCTGACGTGTTCATGGCGGTGGCTGCCTATCGTCTCTTGGCGGACAAAATCGAACAGCCTTTGCACCTGGGCATTACCGAAGCCGGTGGCTTGCGTTCGGGTACGGTGAAGTCGTCGGTAGGGCTGGGCATGCTGCTCGCCGAAGGCATCGGCGACACCATCCGGATTTCCCTGGCCGCCGACCCGGTAGAAGAAATCAAGGTCGGTTTCGACATTCTCAAGTCGCTGCGTCTACGTTCACGCGGGATCAATTTCATCGCCTGCCCGAGTTGCTCGCGCCAGAACTTCGACGTGGTCAAGACCATGAACGAGCTTGAGGGCCGGCTTGATGATTTGCTGGTGCCTTTGGACGTCGCGGTGATCGGCTGCGTTGTGAATGGACCCGGGGAAGCCAAGGAAGCGCACATAGGTCTTACGGGTGGCACGCCGAACAACCTTATATATATCGACGGGAAACCAGCGCAGAAGCTGAACAATGACAATCTGGTCGATGAACTGGAACAGTTGATTCGCCGCAAGGCCACCGAGAAGGCTGAGACTGACGCTGCGCTGATTCTGCGCAGCTGAACTAAGGAAACGAATTGAGCAAGTCCCTGCAAGCCATTCGTGGCATGAACGATATTCTGCCGGCCCAGACGCCGGTCTGGCGCTATCTCGAGACAACCTTCGCACAGCTGCTCGATAGCTACGGCTACAGCGAGATTCGTCTGCCGATTCTCGAATTCACCGATCTGTTCGCCCGTGGAATCGGCGAGGGGACCGACGTGGTCGACAAGGAAATGTACAGCTTCCTGGACCGGAACGAGGAATCACTGACGCTGCGTCCTGAGGGCACTGCCGGTTGCGTGCGCGCGGTGCTCGAGCATGGCATGACCGGGGGCGGACAGGTACAGAAACTCTGGTACGCAGGGCCCATGTTCCGCTATGAAAAGCCGCAGAAAGGCCGCTATCGTCAGTTCCACCAGATCGGTGTTGAGGTGTTCAATCAGCCGGGTCCGGATATCGATGCCGAGCTGATCGCGCTTACGGCTCGACTGTGGAAGAAGCTTGGCCTATCCGGTGCAGTCACCCTGCAGTTGAACAGCTTAGGTTCCAGCGAGGCGAGGGCGACCTATCGGGACGCGCTGGTGGCGTACCTGCAACAGCATTTCGAGCAACTCGACGAAGACAGCCAGCGCCGTCTGACCAGCAACCCGCTGCGTATTCTCGACAGCAAGAACGCTCAGACCCAAGCGCTGCTCGTCGATGCGCCGAGCTTGCATGACTATCTCGACCAAGAGTCACGTACGCATTTCGAGGGCCTCAAGGCCCGTCTCGAAGTGGCGGGAATCGACTACCAGATCAATCCCAAGCTGGTGCGGGGCCTGGATTACTACGGCCGGACCGTGTTCGAGTGGGTGACCGATAAACTGGGCTCGCAAGGTACCGTTTGTGCGGGTGGTCGCTATGACGGGCTTGTCACTCAATTTGGCGGCAAGCCGACGCCGGGCGTAGGTTTCGCCATGGGTATCGAGCGTCTGGTGTTGTTACTCGAGACGCTCGAATTGGTGCCTGAGGAGCTTAATCAGCCGGCCCATGTGTACATCTGTGCCTTTGGTGAGGCGTCCGAACTGGCTGCACTCGGCCTGGCGGAGCGATTGCGCGATGCGTTGCCCGGCCTGCGCTTGCTGGTCAACGCGGGCGGCGGAAGCTTCAAGAGTCAGTTCAAGAAAGCTGACAAGAGCGGCGCCCGGTTCGCACTGATTCTGGGTGACGACGAACTGGCCGGCCGCGTGGTAGGTTGCAAGCCGCTGCGCGACGATAGCGAGCAACAAAGCATTGCCTGGGATGCTCTGCCCGAGTGTCTGGCTGCCTGTTTGGCGTGAGCAAACAGGTCCG
Source organism: Stutzerimonas stutzeri (assembly GCF_024448935.1). Taxonomy (GTDB): domain Bacteria; phylum Pseudomonadota; class Gammaproteobacteria; order Pseudomonadales; family Pseudomonadaceae; genus Stutzerimonas; species Stutzerimonas stutzeri_AO. The sequence continues at coordinate 13,165 of NZ_JAMOIE010000015.1, read as the reverse complement.
ATTTCAGCGAATGTAAGGAGTGACGGTGTGACCTCGGGTACCGAAGAAGAACAGCTGGCGCAAATCAAGGAATGGTGGCAGCGGAACGGCAAACCATTGCTGATGGGAGGCGCGCTTGCTCTGGTGCTGGTATTTGGCTGGCAGTTCTGGCAGAAGCACCAGCTCAATCAGGCCCAGAGCGCCTCGACGATCTACCAGCAGCTGCTGAATGCCGCGTTGGAAGAAGGTAATGCAGATACCGCCGAGGTCTCGCGCTTGGGCAATCTGCTGCAGAAAGAATTTGCAGGTTCCCACTACGCTCAGTACGGCAGCCTCTTCGTCGCCAAGGTGGCGGTGGAGTCCGGACGTCTCGACGAGGCCGCGACAGAGTTGCAGGCGGTGCTGGACAAGCCGGCCGACAAGACCCTGGAAGAGCTGGCTCGCCAACGTTTGGCCCGTATCCTGGCGGCTCAGGACAAGGCCGAAGAAGGGCTCGCGCTGTTGGAAGGCGACGCGGTTGAAGCATTTGCTGCCAGCCGCGAAGAGTTGCGGGGTGATCTGCTGGTCAAGCTTGAGCGTCCTGACGAGGCCCACGCTGCCTATTCCAAGGCGAAGGAATTGCTGTCGCAGGATGCTGCAATTGGTGGCCTGCAGCTGAAACTTGACGATCTGGCTCGTGGAGAGGCGTGAATTGATGCGTTGGAAAACTGCAGCATTGCTGACCCTGGCCGTCCTGGCGGCGGGTTGCAGCAGCAATGACAAGAAAGAACCCGAGCCCGCCGAACTGGTCAAGTTTGACGCTGAAATCCAGCTGAAAGAACAGTGGAGCCGCTCCATCGGCGATGGCCAGGGCGAGACCTACAATCTGCTGACTCCCGTTGTCTACGGTAACGAGCTATTTGCTGCCGACGTTGAAGGGTTGGTCGTGGCCATGGACCGCACGACCGGCAAGGTCAACTGGAAGAACGACCTGGAGGTCCCGATCTCGGGTGCAGTGGGCGCTGGCTATGGTCTGATTCTAGTCGGTACGCTACGGGGTGAAGTGTTGGCGCTGGATGTTTCGACCGGCGAAGAACGTTGGCGCAGCCAGGTCAGCAGCGAGGTACTTGCTGCGCCGGCCGTGAACGGCGATGTCGTGGTGGTCCAAACCCAGGACGATCGCGTCATTGCGCTCGAAATCGACACCGGAGCGCAACGTTGGAGCTACGAAAGCTCGCCGGCGGTGCTGACGCTACGGGGGACTGGAGCGCCACTGCTGACCAATCAATTGGCAATCGCCGGCCTTTCCACTGGCAAGGTGGTGGCGCTGGACACCCGCCGTGGCTTGCCGATCTGGGAGCAGCGCGTCGCCATTCCACAAGGCCGTTCCGAACTGGAGCGCGTAGTCGATATCGATGGCGGGCTGCTACTTTCAGGCGGCACCTTGTATGTCGCCTCCTTCCAGGGCCGTGCTGCGGCGCTGGATCTGGAGAGCGGTCGGATTCTCTGGCAACGCGATGCGTCCACGGCGACCGGCCTTGCAATGGGGTATGGCAGTGTCTACGTGAGCCAAGCCGACGGCACGGTGCTAGGCATCGATGAGCGATCGACAACCGTGCTGTGGAGCAACGATTCGCTGCTGCGTCGGCAGCTTTCCGCCCCGGCGGTTTTTTCCAGCTACGTCGTGGTGGGAGACAAGGAGGGCTATCTGCACTTCCTCAGCCAGGTCGATGGGCGTTTCGTCGCGCGAACTCGCGTCGACAGCGCCGGGGTGCGAGCCCGACCCGTGGTCGAAGGTGACTGGCTGTATGCCTACGGCAACGACGGCAAGCTTGTCGCAATGACCATTCGCCAGGCGGATTGACAGCCTCACGTCGTGCACCTTGTTCCGTCCAGGCGGAACAACAAATAGTCGGCCGCTGCCTTGCAGCGGCCTTCGTGTTTTCTGAAATATCGCAGTGGAGAGCCGCATGGTTCCCGTAATCGCCCTGGTGGGCCGCCCGAACGTTGGCAAGTCCACCCTGTTTAATCGTCTGACCAGAAGCCGTGACGCCATTGTCGCGGAATATGCCGGTCTGACCCGTGACCGCCAGTATGGCGAAGCCAAATGGCAGGGCCGCACCTACATCGTCATCGATACCGGCGGCCTTACCGGGGACGAGCAGGGCATTGACGCGAAGATGGCCGAGCAGTCCTTGCAAGCCATGCAAGAGGCCGATGCGGTCATGTTCATGGTCGATGCACGTGCCGGTATGACACCTGGCGACCAGATGATTGCCGAGCACTTGCGCAAGATGAACAAGCGCCACTTCCTGGTGGCGAACAAGGTCGACAGCATTGATCCCGACATCGCCCGGGCGGAATTCAGTCCGCTGGGCCTCGGCGATGCTCTACCGATCGCCGCGGCCCATGGCCGTGGCATCAGCCATATGCTTGAGCAGGCGCTCGGTGTGTTTCCCAAGGACAACGCCGAGGTTGCTGAAGACGAGGGCGAAGAAGGCGAAGCGGTAGCCGAAGGCGAGGAACTCAAACGCATTCCGGGGCCGAGCGAGAAGGATGGCATCAAGATCGCCATCATCGGCCGGCCCAACGTGGGCAAGTCGACATTGGTCAACCGCATGCTCGGTGAGGAGCGGGTCATTGTCTATGACCAGGCCGGTACTACCCGCGACAGCATCTACATTCCGTTCGAGCGTGATGACGAAAAGTACACACTGATCGATACGGCCGGTGTGCGTCGCCGCGGCAAGGTCTTCGAGGCCGTGGAAAAGTTCTCGGTGGTCAAGACGCTGCAGGCGATTCAGGACTCCAACGTGGTGATTTTCGTCATGGATGCCCGTGAGGGCGTCGTCGAACACGACTTGAACCTGCTTGGTTTCGTGCTGGAAAGCGGCCGCGCGCTGGTTATCGCGCTGAACAAGTGGGACGGCATGGAGCCGAGTGAGCGCGACTATGTAAAGACCGAGCTGGAGCGCCGGTTGTTCTTCGTCGAGTTCGCCGACATCCACTTCATCTCCGCCAAACATGGCACCGGCGTTGGCAATTTGTACAAGTCGGTGCAGGCCTCGTTCACTTCAGCCGTGACTCGATGGCCCACCAGCCGTTTGACGCAGATCCTTGAAGACGCGGTTCGCGAGCATGCGCCGCCGATGGTTGCCAGCCGGCGAATCAAGCTGCGTTATGCACACCTGGGCGGCGCCAACCCGCCGCTCATCATTATCCATGGCAACCAGGTCGACTCGGTCCCCAAGTCCTATACGCGTTATTTGGAGAACACTTACCGACGCGTTCTGAAGCTGGTCGGTACGCCCATCCGTATCGAGTACAAGGGCGGCGAAAACCCTTTCGAAGGCAAGAAGAACACCCTGACCGACCGTCAGGTAAACAAGAAGCGTCGCCTCATGTCCCACCACAAGAAGGCCGAGAAGAAGCGCCGCGACAAGCGGTAGAGCCGACAAGAGCGATGGAGGCTGAAGGCTGGACGACCGGGATCGCGGCGGTGCATGCTCAAGCCTCAAGCCTCAAGCCTCCGATGCCCATGATCACCAGTAAACTGCCCAACGTTGGCACGACCATCTTCACCACCATGTCCCAGCTGGCCGCGGACACCGGTGCGCTGAATCTCTCCCAGGGCTTTCCCGATTTCGATGGCCCCGACGCGCTGCGCGAGGCGGTTGCCCGGCATGTGATGGAAGGGCACAACCAATACGCGCCAATGACCGGCTTGCCGGCCCTGCGTGAGCAGGTGGCACTCAAGGTCAGCTCGCTATATGGCCGCCAGGTCAGCGCCGAGGCCGAGGTCACGATCACGCCCGGGGCGACGCAAGCGATTTTCTGTGCGATCCAGGCGGTGATCCGGCCAGGTGACGAGGTCATCGTCTTCGATCCTTGCTATGACAGCTACGAGCCGGCCGTGAAACTCGCCGGCGGCGTTTGTGTGCATCAGGCGCTGAGCCTGCCGGACTTTGCCATCGACTGGCAGAAGCTCGCCGATGCGATTACCCCACGCACGCGGATGATCGTGCTCAATACGCCGCACAATCCCAGTGGCGCATTGATCGAAATGGCTGATCTGGATCGCCTGGCGGTGCTGATCCGCGATCGCGACATCTATCTGCTCAGCGACGAGGTCTACGAGCATCTTGTGTTCGACGGCCGCGAGCACGCCAGCGTGTTGCGTCATGATGAGCTGTATCAGCGCGCCTATGTCATCAGCTCCTTCGGCAAGACCTACCATGTTACCGGTTGGAAAACCGGCTACGTAGTGGCGCCCGCCGCGCTCAGCAACGAGCTGCGCAAGGTGCACCAGTACGTCAGTTTCACCGGTGTCACGCCGTTGCAGTGGGCGTTGGCCGATTTCATGGCGGCGCATCCCGAGCATCTGGCGGAACTGCCTGCGTTCTACCAGGCCAAGCGTGATCTGTTCTGCGATTTGCTGGCCAACTCGCGCTTCCGCTTCACGCGCGCCGCGGGCACCTATTTCCAATTGGCCGATTATTCCGCGATTCGCCCGGATCTCGGAGATGTCGCCATGGCAGAGTGGCTGACCCGTGAACACGGTGTGGCCAGTATTCCGATTTCGGTGTTCTACCAAACGCCTCCTGCAGAGTCGCGGCTCGTCCGCTTCTGCTTCGCCAAACGAGAGGAGACGCTGCGCCAAGCAGCAGAACGACTATGCGCGATCTGAATAATTTACCCGACCTTGAACTGGCGCTGATCCAGACGACGCTGGTCTGGCAGGATGCCGCTGCCAATCGTGAGCGCTTCATCGGGCTGCTGGATGACGCCCGCGGCGCGGACTTGATCGTCCTGCCGGAGATGTTCACCACGGCCTTTTCGATGAACTCCGCCGAGCTCGCCGAGCCTGAAGAAGGCCCGACCTACGCCTGGTTGCGCGAGCAGGCGGCCCGTATGGATGCGGTGATCACCGGCAGCGTGATCATCGAGGCCGCCGATGGCAGCCATCGCAACCGTCTGCTCTGGGCCCGGCCGAACGGCGAAATGCTGCACTATGACAAGCGCCATCTGTTTCGCATGGCAGGGGAGCACAAGCACTACACGGCGGGTGAAAAACAGGCTCTGTTCGAACTCAACGGCTGGCACGTGCGCCCGCTGATCTGCTATGACCTGCGCTTTCCGGTGTGGAGCCGCGATCCCCATGATACCGACCTGCTCCTTTATACGGCCAATTGGCCGGCAGCCCGGCGTAGTGCCTGGAATCGCCTGTTGCCCGCGCGCGCGATCGAGAACCTCTGCTACGTCGCGGCGGTGAATCGGGTCGGGGAAGACGGCAAGGGCTATCCCTACAGCGGCGACAGCCAGGTACTGGACTATCTCGGCGATCCGCTGCTCGAAGCCGGCGATGCTGAAGGGGTGTTCCGCACAACGCTTCGCGCGGCTCATCTGGCCAAGTTTCGCAGTAAATTCCCCGCTTACCACGATGGCGACGCTTTCGAGCTGAAGCTTTAAGCAGGAGTGGAAGTCAGCGGCGCGCTGTTGATGGATGCCGGTGACGCCACGCCAGGCCGCCATAGATGAGTGCGTTAACCAGTACCACCACGGCAGCCAACAGATATTGCACTGGCACGCTCAGCCAGGCGGGGTAGATCAGTGGTAGCAGGTAATGTTCGATGAAGCCGGCCTCGTAGCCTGCGTTCCCGGCCAGCCGCCTCAGCAGGTTTTCCCAATGGGTGAGTGGGCAGGGGCGTCCGCTCAGCTCAACGAAGAGGCCCCAGGCGATCGCTGGAAGGTGCAACAGCAAGAATCCGCGTTTCCAGGCAACGAGCAGGCCGCCCAGCAACACGAAGACGATGAAGGCGAGATGCAGCAGCAGAACTGCATCAGCTCCAAGTCGATAAAGCACCGCGCTACACCGCTGCGCCTGCCCCGCCCAGCCGGCGGATCTGCCGGTTTTGCGGCCGCGCCAGTAGGGTGACGGAGAGCCCCGCGCCGATCAGCGCCATGAGCATGTCCGACTGGGTATCCCAGGGGTCGCCCTGCGTACCGAGGAAGTCTTCCGCGCCCTGGCCGGCAAGGAGCGCTACCCACCATTCGATCAGCTCGTAAAAGGCGCTGAACGCCAGCGCGACGCAAAGCGCTAGGAAGCCCAGCATCTTGCCTTCGGCGATGAAGCGACGGCGCAGCAGAATCTCCCGCGTGAGCAGGGCCGGCGTGACGCCCTGAATGAAATGGCCCAGCTTGTCATAAGGGTTGCGGGCGAGGTCAAACCAGTCCTGCACCCAGAACCCCGGCGGCACGCGGGCATAGGTATAGGTGCCACCAACAATCAACACCAGCGCATGGATGGCGATCACCCAATAAAGCAGGTGGGTCAACGGAAAGCGCCGGTGACTCCAGATCAGCAGTGGGGCGGCGATCAGCACTGGCGCTACCTCAAGCAGCCAGGTTGCGCGGTCATAGGGTGCAACAGCGGAACAGATCAGTGCCAGCAGTACACCCGATCCCAGCGCTGCGTAAAGCGTGCGGTCTTGCATTGGCGTCGCCATGATTAACGGTCGAGCCGGCAGCATGCAGTGCTTGCGGGGTTAGCCGCAACTGTAAGCGCGGCGAGCCTCGGCTTGGCAAAGCTGCGTCATCTAGCCTTCTCGACCTGGTGCTGAGGCTGCACGCGAAAGCGAACGGCCGCAGCGCCGCAAGTCGATTGCACCGATGTATGGGTTGGCATTGCCCTGTATGCAGGCGACGCTGCGGTTGCGCCACCGTTCCCACTCGTCGACCGGGAATTGGCGATTCCAGAGGTCATACAGGCGGCGATCCTGCTTCGACAGCCGCAATCCGTAGCGCTCGCTCATGTACAGGTAGGTGCGGGCAATGGCGCCTCGGGCATAGGTCGGTGGCATGGCGGTGCGCTGCTTGAAATTCACTACGAAGGGGCAGGCGCCGTACTGGCTGGGCTTTTCGCTGAGCATGCCGAAGCCGTAATTGCTGCGGTCGCCGTTCACTTCACCGACCACAGGTACCAGGTTGTGCAGATCGGCTTCCGCCTGGCTGAACACCGGGTCGGTAGACGTGCAGTGTTTGCGTCCACCGTCCTGCCAGCATTGGCGCTGATGGCCGATCACCCATGCGGGAACGATGTGAAATGTGCCTGTTAAATAGTTACACATTTCCTTGTCGTAGGAGTCTGGGGTGTCTACCGTGACTCATATTGCAAGCTTTATGGGGCGGGTGAGATGGAGTTGGTCTTCGCAAATGAGGGGTTCCAAATAAACGGGGTTAGCTACCCTGGATTTCCTATCATCCTAACAGCAGAACTACGGTCAATTCCCGAGGTAAGCGCCTTCTTGATTTACCGCTGCCTTCACAGGGGGCGAGTTGAAAGTAAACATACATGGGCCTCATACGGGCAAGCCCTTTACGACTATTTAGGTTTTCTAAATGCTGCCAATCGAGACTGGAGAGATGTTGGTTTTTTTGAGCTGGGCTCGAGCCCACTGGCTGCATACCGTGACTGGTCGATGCGTAGTTGCGGGCTTAGCGAAAACACCATAAATCTTAGACTGCGAGTTGTTTGCTCTTTCTATAACTATGCAAGGCGCCAAGGTTGGATAGAGAGGGTTCCATATGATGTTGAAACAGTAAGGGTCGCAGTCCATTCTGTATTTTTGGCTCATGTGGATGTAACTGGAGGATATGTCGCTTCTCCCGATATACTAGTGAAGGGGAAGAGAGCAGCAATAAAAATTTTAACTAAAGAGCAGGTTAGAATTTTTTTAAATGCCGTAAGTTGTTCTACTCAAAAGCTTATTGCACGACTAGCCCTAAGTAGTGGGTTGAGGAAGGAAGAGCTCCTTACATTTCCAAGCTCCTATATATTTGATCCCGCTAAAATATCTAAAGGCAGTTCTCACTTTAGAGTTTTCTGTAGTCCAAAGGATATGGAGCTTAAGGGGAATAAGGCGCGGGAGATTGACATCCCTCGCTCGCTTATGGCGGCGCTATGGCAGTACAAAATTCATGAGCGTAATCGGAGTATGCAGACCTCATGTGTAGAGTCAATTCCGTTGTTTCTATCTAGGTATGGTGTGCCTTACAGTCCTAAAGGCCAGAGTCTAAACCATATGTGGAAAGATCTGGGGCTTCCTTTCACAGTCACTCCTCATATGCTCCGTCATACCTATGCGACGCATACACTCCATGACATGCGCAGGCGTAAGAGTGTTATAGATCCGTTGCTATATGTGCGGGATAGGCTCGGCCACTCCAGTGTGGCTACTACGCAGAGGTACTTGCACTTAATTTCTATGATTGAAGATGATGTTATGGGAGAGTATCAAGAATTTATTGATTCTGTCTGCGTTGGAAGAATATGAATATGGCGCGCAAAGATTTTTCTTCTGCTGCTCTGGTGATAGATAAAGGCTCATCTAGCCCCATCATTGCGGATCATCTGTCAAAGACCATTAATTTTGTTCCGGAGAGTTATGTGATTAACTTTCCGGAAAGTCCGTTGACAGTGCGGAAATTGGATTTCGGGCGATATTATGGTGTAGGGTGTGATGAGGTTACCTATTATTGCCATAAAGTCATAGAAGTGCTGCTCGGGTCTGCTATAGCTTCGCAAGGTAAGACTAAGTCCGTGGCGAGTATTATTACTTATGCAAAGCGCGTTTCGAGAAGCTTTTTATGTTATTGCTCGTTTATGTCAATGGCTATGAAGGGTGAGATAGGTTTGCGACATATTGATAGGGGGTTTGTTGCATCTTTTATTAGATATCTCGAGGCCTCTGGTGCTGGATATACAACTCAGAAAAATATTTACACCTGTTGTAAGTCAGTGCTTGGCGAATTGGTACGGTGTGGGTTACTTTCAAGTGATATATTTCCTCCTAATCCTTACCCGCACTCCAATAGGAGGAAAAGTAGTGAAAAAGCTTTTTCAAAGAAAGAGTTTACACAAGTTATTAATGCTTTGAAAAGAGAGGTGATTGCACTAAAAGAGGCGTCTGGTCCTATTTTGGCGGAAGGCTTGGCCTTTTGTGCGGTTGCAATTGTAGCTCGTACTGGATTGAATCTTACGCCTTTAATCGAACTTTCCATGAGTTGTTTGCTTCCTCATCCGCTTAGGCGTGATCGTAGTATTTTGATTACTTATAAGCGCCGCGCTCATAAAGTGAACTGTCAGTCAGTTAGTAGTGGCGCTGTGTCAGCGCTGGATGATGAAGTAGATACCCTGAGTGTGGTGCTGCCCGATATTTCCGCTATTATAAACATGGTCGCAGAAAGGAATGAGTCTATAAGGAGTAGGGGGGAGTGGAAAGATAGGCTATTCGTTCGTGAGCGCCCCTTAAAGAATCCTGATGAAAGAACTCCTGCACCTATAACTATTAATACTATTAATCGAGCTTTGGAGGCGCTGGTAGTTCGTCATGAGTTGATTTCTGATAATGGTGATAGACTGGTTGTTAATGTGTCTAGATTAAGGAAGACCTTTGCAAATAAAATATGGGAGCTCTCAGGTAATGATCCTTTTTTAACTGCAATGTTGGCTGGAAATACTCCAAAAGTCCTCCTAGATAGTTATTTGGAAGCGCCGGCTGATGCTGAGAAAAATTGGGCGTTGATGGGGGAGGTTCGTAATAAAGAACTTCTCGAAAATGATCATACCGATTTTGGTATTATTCCGGTAAAAGAGGTAAATACTGCTGTGGCCCGTTGCAAGGATACCGTTAACGGGCACAGGGCTCCCAAGAATGGGAGTCATTGTGTGGAGTTCTTAAACTGCTTTCGCTGCAGCTCTTTTGTAGTGACTGCGGATGACCTGCATAGATTATTAAGCTTCTATTGGTTGTTGGTTCGTGAGCGCGGGCGAATCGGTGCAAAAAAATGGGTGAGGTTATATAGGCATATAATTAAAATTATTGACGAAAAAATCTTGCCTAAATTTGATAAGTCCACTGTTGTGGCTGCTAGGGAAAAAGCTAGGCAGAATCCTCATCCATTTTGGAAAGATCCTGAAATTTTGGGGTTGGCATAATGATTTTGGCTAAGGGTGTTAGCTATTATCAACAAGAAGCACTGAGAAAGGCTCGTGAAGGTCACACGCACCTGCCTATAGCAGTCACCGCTACACGGCTAGGGGACGGGACATACAAAGTCTTAAGTTATCTCGCGGATGACGTTTGGCGATTCCCAAACGCGATTTTTCCACCAGGGACTGCTGACCACGATAAATGCATTCGATTCGGTAAGATTCCAGAGCGTTGGCGCTCAGTTCTGAAAATAGTTATGCTTGAATACTATTTAAACGGCATAGAGGGCCGGGTGCGACCAGTCGGATCTTCGTTAATTTCTTTTTTCAAAAATGTATCATTATTTTTGAAGTTTGCTGATGCTTATGTCGAGTGCTTGTCTGAAATTTCAGAATTTCTGTGTATGCAGTATGTTAATTATTTAAAAAATAGTAGCAGTAGATCTGGTGATAAGTTTTCTAAGTCCTATCTTTGTACGCGATTTAGCTCGGTGCACACACTGCATCTGCTCAGTAAAGTTACTACTACTCCCATGGTGCACCCTTGGCCTGAAAGTAGCGCGACTGAGTTGTCAGGCGCAAATCGTGCTCACTGGGCCCAATCAAAGACCTTGCCAATTCCAGATAACAAGCTCGCGGAAATTTTTCGTGCGGCTGTATCACGTCTAGAGCGCGCAGACGAGACATTAGCGCTTGCGGAAATGGTTTCCGATTGGCAAACCCAATATTCCTATTCTGGCACTGTAAACGCAAAACTTGCGGCTACGGGATACCGGGGTGGCATTTTAGGGTTGAGACTTGAGAAAAATCTCCTGCTAGATGCCTGCAGTATCGTCATTCTTCTAACGAGCGGTATAAGAGTTTCAGAGCTCATGAGCTTAAAAGTAGGCGCTCACTACGTACGTGATGGGGAAGATGGTACTAAGTTTTACTGGATGTCTGGAGTATCCACAAAGACCAAAGAGGGTAAGGTAGATTGGCTAGTCACAAAGCTTACCCATGAAGCGCTAGATGTTGCGGGGAAGGTCACCGCAGAGATTCGTGCCGAGCTAAATGATAGATACAGTTTGGCTAAGTCGGCAAATAATCTGATAGAGATGCATGATTATGAAGCGCATCTCGATTCTTTGTTCCTTGGGTGGGGAGGGCATGCACATAAACTCCAAGTTTTTGCTGCACAAACCATTAGGGCAAGATTAAAGCGGTTTATGCTGGCTCATAATATTGACTGGGAGGTCGCGCCACACCAATTTAGAAGGACGTTCGCTCGATATGTGGCTCGCAGTCAACTCGGTGATGTTCGTTATCTTCGTGATCATTTCAAACATTGGACGCTGGATATGACTGCGATATATACAGAGGATCAAGTTAGAGATAAAGAGCTGTTTGATGAAATCTATGTTGCAATGCGTCACGAAAAGATGCTGGTGCTTGAAAGTGTTTTTGAAGAAGATGCATTAGTTTCTGGTGGTTTGGCAGAGACCATTCGTATTTTTCGATCCTCTGATGAGGCGATTCGGACTTACAAAAGCCGCCGTGAAATGGTTCAGTTTGTATCGGAGGTTGTGCATCTGAGAAGTACTGGTATTGCATGGTGTACTGCAGATAGTACGGGCTGCTCCGGTGGCAGTGTCTTGGATAAAACTCGATGCGGTGATTGCTCGAAAAGTCTTATCGATGAATCGCGGCTGCCACATTGGGTAGGCATATATGCTCAAATGTTGGAGCTTAAAGCTATCGCTAATGACTGTGGTCCAGGTGCGGGTGCACGAATTGACAGCGATATTCGACGGTGTGAAGTCGTCCTTCAAGAGCTTGGAGCTGATATTGAGGAGCTTAAGCTCGGTGTTTTACTTGAAGGGGGGCTTCGTCATGCATAAAGAAGATCGAATATCGGGAACCGAAAAAAAGTTGCTAGATGCTTTAAAGCGGATCCAGCACGGACGTACGAGGATAGTAGAATCTAGTAGAAAGTTGTCTATTGCCTCGGTTGCCGAAGAGGCAGGTATGAGTCGTGCAACAATCCATAATCGCTATCCCCGTGTTGCCGAAGAAATTCGTACTGCTCTCGGTCAGGGGCATCGAGAAAAGATTGTCAAAGGACTGGAGGCTCAGCGAGAGATGCGCGATATAATCAAGGAGCTCCGTATAGAAATTAATGGATTGAAAGCTATGAAGGTTAAACTCGTGTCTATCAACGAAAGTCTCGAAGCAGAACTGAGGATGCTTCGAGCTATTGTCGACTCAAAAAATGTCAAAGCGTTGAAGTCCAGAGGTTGAGTGTGACTATTTCAGGGCGAGCTATGGCAGTGGCTTAGTCCGGTTATGCCAGAGTTCTAGCATCAAAATTCCCTAGTCAAAATCATAATGAAGTGCCCCTTCGTAAGCAGCTGTTAGAGATTTTGTTTGGCATGGATACAGTTGTTTGCGAAGAACCTCTTCCGCCGATTCTGTTGGAAAAGTTGGTTTTTGAGATGTCAGCTTTGGACGGTTAAAAAATACATTAGGGATGGTCTGAAGTAGTCAGGTATTTCTGGCTGACTCCAGCCCTTGCCGATTTCAAAACGGTGATTCGGCTAAAAAACGATCAAATCATCCCCTCTTTCCGGATTTATAGCCGGCGCGAGCACCTCGCGCCGGCCATTTCCCGCATTACAGACGCACCTCTCCTGCATTCGTCAGCAAATGTCGGCGCGCCATCCACAGGTTCGACAGCGCGAACAGTGTCACCAACTGCGCGGTGTTCTTCGCCAGGCCACGGAAGCGTGTCTTCACGTAGCCGAATTGGCGCTTGATCACCCGGAACGGGTGCTCGACTTTGGCGCGCACCTGGGCCTTGGATTTCTCGATCTTGCGCTTGGCTTTGTACAGCGCACTGCGCTTACTCAGCTTCTTGTACGTACTGCGGCGGGCCGCAATCTGCCAGATCACCTCCCGGCCTTCATGTTCCGGGCGTTTCTCTACGCCGGTGTAACCCGCGTCGGCGCCGACCATGTTTTCCTTTCCATGCAGCAGTTTGTCGACCTGGGTAACGTCAGCAACGTTGGCTGCCGTCCCCACCACGCTGTGCACCAGGCCAGACTCGGCATCCGCGCCGATGTGGGCCTTCAGTCGGGTAAAGCAGGAGTGTTACCACTCCTGCCTCCCCTAAGAACCGTACTTGAGAGTCACCCCTCATACGGCTCAAGCCTTCCAGCAGCCTGAGTGAGACTGGGT
>NZ_JAMOIE010000014.1 GCF_024448935.1 Stutzerimonas stutzeri | reverse complement strand
GAGTCATACACCATGGATGGAAAGCCGCGATTGCTTGATCAGGTTCGTGACCCGATCAGGCTGAAACACTACTCGATCCGAACTGAACGTGTCTATTGCGAGTGGTCAAGCGCTACGTACGGTTTCACAATTATCGTCACCCAGCAGAAATGGGCGCAGCGGAGGTGGAGGCGTTCCTTTCCGATCTTGCCGTTCGCCGGGATGTTTCTGCTTCTACGCAAAGTCAGGCGCTTGCCGCGCTGTTGTTTCTTTATAAGCAGGTGCTTAAACAGGACTTACCCTGGCTCGGAGAGTAGTGCGTGCCAAAAAAACCTGTTCGGTTGCCTGTCGTGCTGTCCATATAGGGGTGCAACAGGTTCTCGGGCAGTTCGAGGGGGCGGTCGGCCTTGTCGCGCGGCTCTTGTATGGGGCTGGGCTTCGCTTGATGGAGGCCTTGGGGCTGAAGGTCAAGGACATCGATTTTTCACGTAACGAGTTGCTCATCCGTGACGGTAAGGGCCAGAAGGACCGCGTCACGGTTCTGCCCGTCAGTGTGATCGAGCCGCTGCGGCGTGGTAATACATCAACAGGCATTGGCCGAGGGCGGGGGAGACGTCTCTCTGCCGGACGCCCTGGCCCGCAAGTATCCCAAGGCTCCCTGGGAATGGGCCTGGCAGTAGGCATTTCCGGCGGCAGGTCTCTCCGTGGATCCGCGCAGCGGGGCTGCGCGCCGTCATCACCTGGACGAAAAGCGCGTGCAGCGGGCCTTCAAGCGTGCGGTGAAGGCATCGGGGCTTATCAAGTTGGCGACACCGCAATAGGTTGCGCCCCAGTTTTGCCACGCATTTGCTCGAAAGCGGGCAGGACATCCGTACGGTGCAAGAACTGCTCGGGCACGCGGACGTCAAGACCAGGATGATCTATACGCACGTGCTCCATCGTGGCGGCCTTGCAGTGTTGAGCCCGTTGGACCGGCTCCAGACGGCCGCGTCGGTCGTATTCGATGCGCCCGTTGAGTTCAGTGTGGCACGTGCAGAACAGAGCGCATCGCTGAACCGGACGTCCGGCGCGCCCGGTCAGTGGGTCGGGTTCTGGAGATGTGTTCTGATGCGGCAGGCTCGGGAAGCAGTCGAGTGGCTTCCCGAGCCTGGCCGAGGCGCTGTTACAGCTCGATGGAGATACCGGCCTGCAGCGTGCGCGGGGCACCTGGTCAGACCCAGGTGTTATCCCGGGTGCAGGCTAATCAGCGGTTGCGGTTGGACGTCTCGCGCGAGCGCGTCGGGTCACCGGGTTCGGCCGGTGCGGTGCCGGTCGGTGCGGCCTGGCCGGGGGCGGCGTCGTTCGCCGGGGCATCGGCCGGGGCATCGGCCGGTGCATCGGCCGGTTCGGTCGCGGACGGCAGGGTCGGTGTGCCGACGCTCTCCCGCGAGCCGCGGCAGGTCACCTCGGCGAAGGGCTGGTCCGGCGAGTATTCGCCAGGCACCCGCTCAACCCGCTGAGTGTTGGGGCTCACGGTGAAAACAGGCGGGGCAGAGGCATCGGCGCGGGCCTCGTCGGGCACGTGGAATTCGCAGGTCACGGTGTCATCGGTGTTGTTCCTCACCCTGACGGCGCGGATGCCGACCAGCTCGCCGCCCGCCTCGGTGGTCGAGGTCGGCACGCCCATGGCGCTGATCTCGACGTCCAGTCCGTTGAGGTGGGTGATGACCTCGGGCTTCGGCGTCTGGGCGAAGGCGGCTGGCGTGCAGAGCGCGAAGCCGAGGGCGATAAGCAGTGAGTTGGTCATGGAAACCTCCTGGGTCGATGTCTGCTTAGAAGGGCGCGGTGGGCGAGGGTTCGCTGCGGTTGCGCCGGTTCGCACGTGTGCGGCGTCCGGCAGTGGTCGGCCTGTTAGCGGCCGTTCGGTCGTGGCAGGCCGCCGCCCTGGTCATTTCGATGGTTTGAGGTTGCGCGCATAGACGGCCTTGCCGCCGGTCGAGGTGGTGCCGCGCGACTCCAACTCGAAGCGCTTGGGCTGGGATTTGATCAGGTCGCTGAGTTTCTTGAAGCCGTAAAGCCGGGGGTCGAAAGCAGGGCGAAGCTTGCTGATGTTCGAGCCCAGCAGGCCCAGCTGGACCCAATCATCTTCTTCGTCCGCGAGGTCGCTGAGCACCTTGGCGATGAAGTCCACCGGCACTTTCTGTGACTTGACCTGAGCGCTCTTGTCGGCGGACTTGGTGTCTTCCTCCGTTTTCTCCAGCGTTGTTTGCATGGCAGGCTTGTCCCCATTGCTGGGCGGCTCCTGTGAGGTCTTGGGTGCGTCGGCGCGAAGAATTTCGGTGTAGATGAACTTGTCGCAGGCTGAAACGAAGGGCGAGGGCGTCTTTTGTTCGCCGAAGCCGTAGACGGTCAGGCCTTCTTCACGGATACGTGCGGCCAGACGCGTGAAGTCGCTGTCGCTCGAGACCAGGCAGAAGCCGTCGAAGCGGCGTGTGTAGAGCAGGTCCATCGCGTCGATGATCAACGAGCTGTCGGTGGCGTTCTTGCCGGAGGTGTAGGCGAACTGCTGAATCGGTTGGATCGAATAGTCCAGCAGCACCTTCTTCCAACTGCCGAGGTTGGGCTTGGTCCAGTCGCCGTAGATGCGCTTGACGCTGGCGACGCCGTATTTGGCGATTTCCTCGAACAGGCCTTCGACAATCGCGGCGGGGGCGTTATCGGCGTCGATAAGAACCGCAAGGTGGATCTGCTGACGGGCGTTGCTGGGTTTGGCGGCCATGATTCGTCCCCGGATGGATATGTGCCGACCATAGCGCCAGTTGCAACTGGGGGCCAGGGCAGTGCGGCAGCTGTCTCGATGACAGGCTTTGCCGCTCTCCATCGCCGATGCCATGGGCGCGCGTTTGGCGTCCCGAAATTCTGGGTTGGCATTTGCCATCGCCATCCTCGCCGGGCGGGTGATCTTCGGCGGGCTACGCTCCGTCGCGCGCTTCGCCGAGCTGGTGGTGGCGCTGATGGCGGGCCTGCAGGTGCTGATGGCACGGCACGCAGCTCACCCAGCAGGCAATGAAAAGCCACATCGGCGTGGCAGGGACCTACTTTATCGCCATTCTGTTTTTCGCCTTTACCTCGATTGTCTGGCGCTGATGTAAAAAACGTCCCGGCAAGCATGCCGGGGCCGTGCCGTGCCGTACCGCTCGCTGGGTCAGCTCGGTAGCCGCTCCAGCGTTGTCGGCTCCTGCATCGGGCAGCCGTTGTGACGAGCGCGGAACTCGGATGACATTTCATAGGCCGGCTTGCGCGAGCGCATGATGCCGCCGAGCGGACGATGGGCCGCCAGTCCATGCCAGGGGCTGAACGACATCTGGTCGTCCACCACCGCTGCGCGGGCTTCGCTCCAGGCCGATTGCGGCTGGACATTGATTCGCGCAACCGTGACGTAAGGGCTGGCCTCTTCCGGCCAGACCACGCTGGCGTCCTCGATGGGCATCTTCTCGATGTCCGTGGCCAGCTGCACCCGTAATTCCCAGGTCCCGCCGTGCTGAGCGAAATGGTTGTTGACCGCCTCGCGCAACCCGTTCGGCTTGTCCTTGAGGTCGACCTTCTGATCGGTCAGCGCCTTCAATTCCGGCGAGACGGGCACCACCGAGAACTTGGCGAAGTAGCGGCCATAGAGCAGCGGAGCCACGCTGTAGTAGGTTTCCCCAAGCAGGTTCGTGGTGGGATGACCGCCCATGCCCTTGAGCGTCGCGCTTTCGCCTCCGGCCTTTTCCAGCAGGCTCTCGGCACCGCGCAACGCGGCAGACAGTGCCTGCTTGGCGCGGGGCGCTCGGTCGGTAGTCTTGGCGAGCAACTTCACCGACTTGAGAAAGTCCTTGGGTGTCGGCGCCATGAACGCCGGCGCATCGACCATGACGAAATCCTGGGTGACCTGGCCGTCGGTATTGGGCAGGCGTTCGCCCTCAACGCCGATGAGCTTGATCGCCAGCCCGCGCGGAGTGGAAACCTTGTCATCAAGGATGTCGCCCGGATTGGTCGAATAACGCATCACCACCGGCATCTTGCCTGGCTTGGCAAAAGCCCCCTGGGCCAGTTCTGGCGGCAGATCGGGCAGGACTTCGATTTCGCCCTGCAGCAGGCCGTGGCTCTTGGCATGAACGCTGCGAACGGCATGGCCACTGTCGGCAAAGGTCGTCTCGGTGATCTCGCGCATGGCCTGGATCAGGCCGGAAATAGTTTCGGCTTCGTCCTCTGGCACCTGCTCGAAAGTGGGGTCGAAGGGTAAGGGTGTTACGGTCAGGCGATCGGTCATCGGCTCGGCTCCGTCTGGTAGTGCGGGACTTATGGACTGCTGCGCCGCGGTCTGTAGTCGACAATCGAGCTCTGGAGTCGTTTTCGAAGAGTGTGCAAGCCGTTGTGGATGGGTTGCAGAAGATCAGTCCACACGCCTGGATCGCCCAGGCCAGGAGCGCGGCGCTTTATTGCGGAATTACGCCAAACCCCCGGGTCATCAGTGTGGCCAGCAGCGGGATCAGCAACAGTCCGAGCAGCTCGATGCGGATCACCGTCTTCACCCAGCGGGCAGTGGTTGGACCGATCGATGGGACCTGGCCCGCCTTCAGCGCCGGACGCCATTTGAGAAAGATCACAGTGGGGTAGATCGACAGCAGCGCAACCGCAACGAACAGCCCGACCTTGGCGTGGAACAAGCTGTTGTTGAGGTAATAGTCCAGCCCCTTGCCATAGCGCATCGCGCGCGCTGCGCCGGTTACCAGTACCACGCCGGCCGCAATGCCGAAGGCCAGATCAACGCGAAACAGGCTGCGGGCGCGTTTGAAATTCAGCGGCTGGTGGAACAGCTGGTGCTCGAGCACCAGCAGGGAGAAGAGCAGGAAGATCGCCACGAAGTGCAGGTAGGCGGCGACGGCATAGGCCATTTGGTAAAGGTCCTTTGGTCAGGGTGGTTGCGCTGTGGCGGTGACCGCTGGCGCCGCATGGGTCGAGGCGAACCATTGCCCCTGGCGTTGCAGCCGCCTGGCAATGCTGCCTAGGCAGACGCCGCGCAGGAGCATGAAGGCGAGAAAGGCCAGCCACAAGCCGTGATTGCCCATTCCACGCAACAGCCAGCCCAATGGTAGCGAAATCAGGACGGCAAGCAGCATGGCGTTGCGCATTTCCCGCGCGCGGGTGGCTCCGATGAACAAGCCATCGAGCAGATAGCTCCAGACGGCGACCAGGGGCAGCGCAGCGAGGTAGGGCAGGTAGGCGGCGGCGGTTTCGCGCACCGAAGGAATGTCGGTCTGCAGGCTGACGAACAGCTCGCCGCCCAGCAGGAAGAACAGGCCGAAGACCAGGCTCGCCAGCAATGACCAGCCGCCGGCAACAGTCAGAATCCGTCGCAGCTCGGTGCGGCTCTGGGCGCCGATCGCATGCCCGCTCAGTGCTTCGACGGCGTGGGCGAGACCGTCGAGTGCGTGCGCGGTAAGCATCAAACCGTTCAGCAGCAAGGCATTGGCCGCTACCGTGGTGTCGCCCAGCCGCGTCCCTTGGACCGTGACCAGGAAAAACACCAGCTGCAGCGCCAGCGAACGAAAGAAAATGTCGCGGTTGACGGACATCAGCGGACGCCAGCTGGCCCACAGGCGCAGCGCCTGGCGGTCCAGGCGTCCGGCGTAACGCAACAGTGCGCCTCGGGTCAGCGCCAGGCCGACCAGCACACCGCTCCATTCGGCAATGACCGAGGCGCGGGCTGCGCCGGCCACGCCCCATTCCAGGCCGATGACGAACCACAGGTCCAGCGCAACGTTGATGAGATTTGTCGTCAGCAGAATCGCCAATGGCGCGCGCGCATTCTGGGTGCCGAGAAACCAGCCAACCAGCGCCATGCTCGCCAGCGCGGCGGGCAGGCCGAACAGGCGGGTGTGGAAATAGGCTTGGGTGAGCGC
The DNA here is from genome assembly GCF_024448935.1 of Stutzerimonas stutzeri. GTDB lineage: Bacteria > Pseudomonadota > Gammaproteobacteria > Pseudomonadales > Pseudomonadaceae > Stutzerimonas > Stutzerimonas stutzeri_AO. The sequence continues at coordinate 64,375 of NZ_JAMOIE010000014.1, read as the reverse complement.
GTCGAGTTCGGCAGAGGGCTGCATAAGTTGCAACGCGTAACCTTTCAGCGGCATCGCAAACAGGCTCAACAGCAGCGCAAAGCCCAGCGCCAGCAGCAAACCTTGCAGCAGTACCTGACGCAGCGCACCGCCGTCCTGGCGTCCGGCGGCTTGAGCAGCAAAGCCGGTGGTGCCCATGCGCAGAAAGCCCATCACCCAGACCAGCAGGCTGTAGAGGCTGCCGCCGACCGCGACTGACGCCAATTGGTGCGCGTGCGGCAGGTGGCCGATCACGGCGCTGTCGACCAGCGCCACCAGCGGTACGGAGAGATTGGACAGGATCATTGGCGCAGCCAGCGCCCAGACCCGCTTATGGGTGGGGGCGTGCTGCCAGGCGGTCAGTAGCCGTGACATGAAGGATTCCAGAAACAGCCCGGCATGATACAGGGTGTGGGCTGCAGGCTTCGAGCTTCGAGCTTCGAGCTTCAAGCTTCAAGCTTCAAGCTTCAAGCTGTCAGTGGATAAGCCAGCTCAGCAGCCAGAGCCCCAGAAACAGATAGATCACGCCAGCGATGATCGAGCGGCGGAAGAATGCACGAAACGCGCCGACCAGCAACAGCAGGCCGATTGCCAGGGCAATCAGGCTGATCAGCGAGCGGTCCATGCCGAGGGTGCGCGACAGGCCGTCGAGAAAGTTGGCGCCGGCAGCGGCGAACAATCCGAAGAAGCCGCTGAGCGCATCGACGATGTAGCGAATCACGTTGCCGAGCGCCTGGCCCAACCATTCGAAAAAACTTTCCACCCGCATGTTGTTCTCCTGACGTACGATCCGAGGCTGCAGGCGCAGCCGTTCCCTGGGGCATTGGGCTATCAATCCGTCCGGCAGTTCCAAGGCAGGATTGAAACTGCCTGCGGACGGTAGGTCAGTACCGGGCTGGCCGGTGCCTTATCGAGCGCTGTCACGTGACTGCGACCTTTCCCGAGCAGGCTGTTCCGCCAGCGCTCCGATCATGAGAAAACACAACGATGACGACTATTACCGATACCCGGCGCTGGTGGCTACGGGGAGCCCGCCCGCAGGCTTGGGCGTTGGCTATGCTGGCGGCCGGTTTGCTTTATGCCGGCACGACCTTTCATCTCGATGAGCGAGTGTTCTACTCGCTGCAATCGGCGTGGCACGAAGACAGCCGCCAGGCGCACAGCCTCTGGTTGCCGGAGTACCAGGTGCGTGTCGAGGCCAAGCCGGTGGCGACCGTCGGTAACAACCTTTCCGGGTTGACCTTCGATGAGCAGCGCAATCAGCTCTGGGCCGTGGTGAACAACCCGGAGGAGCTCGTCGCGCTGGACCTCGACGGCGAACTCATCGCTCGCTATCCGCTGAAGGGCTTCGTCGACGTCGAGGGCATTACCTATTTGGGCGACAACCTGCTGGCAGTTGTCGAGGAACGCAGCCAATCGATCGTGATCCTCCCGGTCCCCTCGCAGCCCAGTGAGCTGGTGCGTGAGGATTATGCGGCAGTCTCGCTGTCCATGGACGCATCGGACAACTCGGGTTTCGAGGGGTTGGGCTACGACCGCGCCGGTGATCGGTTGTTTGCGGTGAAAGAACACTCACCACGCAGGCTTTATGAGATCCAGGGCATCAAGGCCAGTCTCAACGGACAGCTGAACCTGAACATCATCGACCGCGAGGCATGGATCGAAGACAAGGACATGGCCAGCGACCTTGCCTCGGTGCACTACGACGAACGCACCGGCCATCTGGTACTGCTCAGCGATGAGGCAAAAATGCTGCTCGAGCTGGACAGTGAGGGGGAACTGGTCAGCTTCAGCTCATTGTGGCGCGGCTCTGCCGGTCTCGACAATAGCGTGCCTCAGGCCGAAGGCATGACCTTTGACGCGCGTGGCGATCTGTATGTGGTCAGCGAACCCAATCTGTTCTACGCCTTCGAGCGCAAGAGCCGCACCGCGGATCAGCCGCGGCGGATCATCCAGACGCCTGCGAAAATCAGCAGCAGCCCGCCAAGCTTGCCCAGGCTGATCGACGACTGACGAAAGCCCGCCCAGCCGAAGTGGTCGAGCAGCAGTGCCATGCCCAGCTGGCCGGCCAATACCAAGGCCATGAACAGCAGCGCGCCGATCCGCGGGCCGGCGAAGGCGGCGGTCGCAATAAAGAACATTCCCAGCAATCCGGCACACCAGTGATACCAGTGCAGGTCCCGCAGCGCCTGGATGCCCGGCATGTCCCGCTGAAACAGCACCACGCCGATCAGCGCCACGGTGCCCACTGCGAAGGACAGCATCGCGGCACTCATGACGCCGCCAAGATGCTTGGCCACCTGCCCGTTGATCCCGGCCTGTAGCGGCAGGAAAGCTCCGGCGATAAAAGGCAGAACGAGAAGCCACCAGGCTGCGACGGGCATGCAGATTTCCTCCAGAGAAAAAGAAACCCCGCCGAGGCGGCGGGCGTTGTTCAGAGCGAGCCGACCATGCTAGCGCGGCGGGTATTGCGAGAGAATCTTGGTGACGGTTTCACGAAGCATCCCGGCCCGCTCCTGAGGGCTCCCCGGGTCGTCGCGCAGGACCTGCTCGGTACTGCCGCGCCAGACCAGTTTGCCGTCGTCGGCGGCGTACATGTCCAGCTGTAAGGTGCCGACCTGATAGTGAAGGGTGCGGGTGTCAGTCATCACCGGCCCACCCCAGAACCCATCCCACGGACCGCCCCAGCCATTGATCGATGAGGTGGTGTATTGCTGGCTGCGCTGATCGACGAGAAGCCAGGCCTGCACCAGGAGATCCGGTTGCGCGCCTGACTGGGCCTGGCGTAGGCCGCGTTGGTCCAGCTGCTCGCTGACGGCGCTGCGGATGCGTTGCTCGGTCAGGTCGCTTTTGATGCGGGGATCGTCTGGTCGGTACTGCAGGGCGGGCTCTTTCCAGCTCCAGGTCCGATAGGCGGAAAAATCACGCTGCGGGTCGAAATCACGTTGCACCCGGGTGCTCTGACAGGCGGTCAGCATCAGCAGCAGAGGCAGCATCAGCCATGAACGGAACATCGCGGTTCTCCTTGCGTTAAGTGCGTGCGCTCAGCGCGGTGGATAATCAGCAAGCGCCCGGTTCACGGCGGCTCGCGCGGCGTCCTTGCGCTCGGCCTGATCACCGCCACTGCGGGCCTCGGCGCGATTGCTCCACACGGTCTGGCCGGAGGCGCTGTCGATCATCTCGATGCGCACCGTGACCACTTCTTCTTGGTAGTTGCGCACCACCGGGGTGCTGCCGCCAATGCCGTAGCCTGTGTTGTAACCCGGGCCGTAACCGCCATAGCGCCCGGCACCGACGCCCACCCGGGGACCATAGTAGTCATCGTAGACCTGCCGCACGCGCGTCTCCATCTGTGCACTGGCGCTGATCTGCACATCGCCCTTGGCGCCGGTCGGTGCCGGGCGCAAGCCGCGTTGATCGAGCGCGCCGGAGATCATTTCCTGCAGCTCCTCGGCACCCAGTGAAGCCGTCCCCGCCGGAGGGTTTCGCCAGCTCCAGTTCTGGTAGCTGGAAAAATCCTGCGGCGCCGCCGGGTAAGTCGGCGACTGGATCTGCTCGATTGGCGGCGCCGGTGGTATGGGCGCCGATTCGCTGGTGTACGGGTTGCTGCTCTGGCACGCCGCGAGGCTCAAGCCGAGCAGCGAACAGAGCAGGGGCAGTGCGGGGCGGATCGACATCGGTACCTCCCGGTCGGCTCAAAGCGGCCGACATAACCAGTGCAGGTAGCGCCCGAGGCCGGCGAAGCTGGGATGGCGGCGGTAGGCCAGTTCCATCTCGATGAGGTCGGCAGGTTCGGTGCGGGCCTGGAAATCGGCGGGCATGTAGTCATGGAAGACGCGCACGCCACTGGTTGTTTCGACCCGCCAGTGCGGCGCGAGTTGCGCCGCCAGCTCGCGCGGATCGAGCGGCTGTTGCGGGGTCAGGCTCTGGCGCTCGCCGGCATAGGTCTGGTTGCGCAGCTTCTTGAAATGGCCCTTGAGCAGGTTGCGGTAGATCAACGCGTCGCGGTTATAGAAGGCCAGCGACAGCCAGCCATCCTCGGCAACCAGGCGATGCAGCACCGGCAGGATCGCCTGGGGCTCGGCCAGCCACTCCAGCACGGCATGGCAGATGACCAGCTCGAACCGGCCCTCGACCTGGTTTTCGATGTCCTGCCAGGGTGCCTGGATGAAGGTTGCCTGCTGGCCGGCTTCGGCAAACTGCTTGCGGGCGCCTTCCAGCATGGGTTCGGCGGGTTCCGACAGCGTGACCTGATGGCCCTGCTGCGCCAGCCACAGGCTCATATGGCCGAGGCCCGCACCAATATCCAGCATCCGCAGTGGCCGTTGCGGCAGGGCTTCCGTCAGGTCGGCCTGCAGCACGGCAAGGCGGATCGCGCCCTTGGCGCCACCGTAGATCTTCTCGGCGAAGCGCGTCGCCAGCTCATCGAAATGCCGATCGCTCATCGGGCGAACCGCCGTTCGTTGTCGGCAAGCTTCGCCAGCAGTGCCTGTTCCATGTCGATGCCCAGTTCGCTGCACATCAGCAACAGGTACATGACGATGTCGCCGACTTCCTGGCCAGCGTGTGCGAGCTTATCGGCCGAGAGCTGGCGCGATTCGTCCTCGGTCTGCCATTGGAAGATTTCCAGCAGCTCGGCCATTTCCACGCTGGCGGCCATGGCGAGGTTTTTCGGACTGTGAAAGCGCTGCCAGTCGTTCTGGTCGCGGATCGCGTGCAGGCGTTGGGTAATCTGTTCGATGTTCATCAGGGACGGGGCGGGCTCGTTGGGGCGACAAGCTTCCGTCAGCGCGGCAGCGCCCGCAAGGGGAGCGTCAGAGGCGCCGCACCTTCAGCTCATGCTCGACAGCGATGACGGCGGGGTGATAGTCGCCTTGCTCGGTGCTGACTGATGGGCAATGCGGGGGCGCTGATCAGGGCGATGCGCTGCCGGCGCTGGTGCGCGCGGTGGAGGAAGGCCTGGGCGAAGAAGATTTCCGATGCGATCAACCATGCGCTGTTGCATCTGACGGCGAGCCTGGCCGGCAGTTTGGTGACCGGGGTGATCTATGCGGTGATCAAGCGGCCCGAGACACAGCCGCTTGCCGTCGGCGCTGTGGCCCGGGTTCGCGCTGCAAGCGCTGAACTAAAGTCCCCAGCGCCGTATCCACTGAAAGACGGGCGAAACTTTGTCACAGGACGTTTCGCCGGCTTTTTGCTGTCCCTCTTTAATAGCTGCGTCCCGGTTGGAGTGTGTTGCATGAGTATCGATTATGGGCCGCGGCCGTTGCGTATCACCCTGACCGCCGTGGTGCTGCTGGTGCTGGGCGCGCTGATGGCGGGCGGCGGTGCTTACCTGGCCGTGCTCGGCGGCTCCTGGTACTACCTGCTGGCCGGCATCGGTCTTCTGGTAGTGGCCGGACTGCTGTTTGCCCGACGCCGCGCGGCGATCTGGCTGTATGCAGCGCTGCTGCTGGCAACCCTGGTCTGGACGTTCCATGAGGTGCGCTTCGATTGGTGGCAGCTGGCGCCGCGAATCGATCTGTGGTGCGTCCTCGGTCTCTGGCTGATCCTGCCGTTCGTCAACCGCTACGTGAGCGACCGACTGGTCTGGCGCGACGGTGCCAGTGGCCTGCTCGGGCTCGGTCTGCTGGCAGGGGCGTTGATGACCGGATATTCGCTGACCCAGGACTACCACTCGATCACCGGCGAATTCAGCGACGCGCAGATGCAGGGGCTCGATCCGCAAGGCCAGGCCGGTCGCTCCAGCAGCGAGTGGCCTTCCTACGGCGGATCGGAGCAGGGCGACCGGTATTCGACGGCAGATCTGATCACGCCCGAGAACCTGGGCAGGCTGACGAAAGCCTGGGAATACCACACGGGTGATCGGCCGGGGCCGAACGATCCAGGCGAGTTCACCTACGAGGTCACCCCGCTCAAGGTCGGCAACCGCCTGTTCATCTGCACGCCTCACAGCATCGCCATTGCCCTGGACGCCGATACGGGCGAGGAACGCTGGCGCTTCGACCCGAGCATCAACCGCGATGCCGAGTACTACCAGCACATGACCTGCCGCGGCCTGGCGTTTCACGACGGCACTCGCTATCCCTCGCCGGGTTCGACCAGCGGCCAGCCGGATCAACCGGTGGCGCGTTGCGAGCGACGGCTGTTCCTGCCCACCAACGATGCCACGTTGATCGCGCTCGACATGGAAGACGGCAAGCCCTGCGAGGACTTCGGCAACGCCGGTGTCGTCGACCTGAAGCTGCGCCTGGGTGAGGGGGCGCTAGGGGTCTACTTGCCCACCTCGCCGCCGGTGGTGACCGAAAAGCTGGTGATCATCGGCGGTTCGGTTACCGATAACGGCGCCGTGGATTCACCCGGTGGCGTGATTCGTGCCTACGACGTGAAAACTGGCCGCCTGGTCTGGAATTTCGACCCGGGCAACCCGGATGCCACGGAACCGTTGCCGCCGGGTGAAACCTACGTGCGCAGCACGCCGAACTCCTGGACGGTGGCCACTGCTGACGAGGCGCTGGGCCTGGTCTACATCCCCTCCGGCAACCAGACCCCTGATCAGTGGGCGATCGATCGCTCGGCCCAGGCCGAGCGTTTCACCGACACCCTGATTGCGCTGGACCTGGCGACCGGCAAGGTCCGCTGGGAATTCCAGACCGTCCACCATGACCTCTGGGATCGCGACCTGCCGTCGCAGCCGACGCTGGTCGATATCGACCGGCCGGACGGCAAAGTGCCGGCCATCATCCAGCCGACCAAGCGCGGCGACCTGTATGTGCTCGATCGGCGCACCGGCGAGCCCATCGTGCCGGTGACCGAGGTGCCTGTTCCGCAGGGCACCGATTATGGTGACTTTACCGCGCCGACTCAGCCGGTCTCGGCATTGAGCTATGCGCCGCAAGAGCCGCTGTCCGAGAAGGACATGTGGGGCGGCACGCCGCTGGATCAGATGCTGTGCCGTATCCAGTTCCGCCAGCTGCGCTATGAAGGCGACTTCACGCCGCCCTCGCAGGAGGGCTCGCTGATCTACCCAGGCAACGTCGGTACCTTCAACTGGCCGTCCGTGGCGGTCGATCCGAGTCGGCAGTTGCTATTCGGTGCGCCGAACTACCTGGCGTTCGTCTCGAAGATGTACAAGCGCAGCGAGGTCGCCCCCGAGGCACGCACCGGGGGCGGCGAAACCGGCCTGCAACCCAACCTGGGTGCGCCCTACATGGTCAGTCTGAAGCCGCTGCTATCAGTGCTCGGCCTACCCTGCCAGAGCCCGCCGTGGGGCTATGTCACCGCCGTCGATCTGCGCACCATGAAAAAGGTCTGGATGCACAAGAACGGCACCAGCCGCGACAGTGCGCCGCTCGGCATTCCGTTTCCTGTGGGCACGCCCGCGCTCGGTGGGCCCATCGTGACGGCCGGCGGCGTCGCCTTCATGAGCGGCACGCTGGATTACTACCTGCGCGCCTATGACCTGCAGACCGGCAAGCAGCTGTGGAAAGGGCGGCTACCGGCGGGCGGACAGGCCACGCCGATGACCTACGTCTCGGAGCAGACCGGCAAGCAGTACGTGGTGCAGGTGGCCGGCGGGCACGGCTCGTTCGGCACGAAGATCGGTGACTCAGTGATCGCCTGGACGCTCGAAGATGATGTGAACTAGGCCGGTCGGACAATGGGCCTGATGATCAGCCCATTATCCCCTCGCAGCGCAGCGCTGCGAGGGGATGGTGGGCTGGACAGGCTGCGATCCAATAGCAGGCCTTCATGCTTGCCAGCAGCCTGGCGTACAGGCGATTTATTGACGACCGTTCGTCCGGGCGTCACGGTTCTGTCAAGCGGCTCGCTTAAACCCTTCTCCCAGCATCCGCTGAAAGGGGACGACCATGACCGAATCCACCAAGCCAGAACTGGACCAGACACGCCGCCGACTTGTTCAAGGCATCGGTGCTGGCCTGGCGCTGCCGGCCCTCGGCGTATCACCTGCAATCATCGCAGCACCCACTGCGCGGCCCTGGATCACCGATGGCGTACAGTCCGGTGACGTACTGGCTGACCGTGCCGTGATCTGGAGCCGCTGCGACCGGCCGGCGCGGCTGGTGGTGGAGTGGGATACCAGCAGTGGCTTCAGCAACGCTCGGCGGATGGTTTCGCCGGTCACCGATGAGCGGCTCGACTTCACCGCGCGTATCGATCTGAGTGGGTTGCCGTCGGATCAGTCGATCTTCTACCGCGCCTGTTTCGAGGATGCCGGCGATCATGTCCGCAGCGAACCCTGGATGGGCCATTTGCGCACTGCGCCCAGGCGCGCGCGGGATATCCGTTTCGTCTGGGGCGGCGATACCGGTGGCCAGGGCTGGGGCATCAATGCCGACTTCGGCGGCATGCGCATCTACGAAGCCATGCGCCAGCGCCATCCTGACTTTTTCATCCAGAGTGGCGACGCCATCTACGCTGACGGTCCGATCCAGGCCGAAGTGACGGCAGAAGACGAGCGCCTCTGGCGCAACATCGTCACCGAGGCCAAGACCAAAGTGGCCGAAACACTGGACGAGTTCCGCGGCAACTACCGCTACAACCTGCTGGATCACAACCTGCGCCAGTTCAACGCCGAGGTGCCGCAGATCTGGCAGTGGGACGACCATGAAGTCACCAACAACTGGTCGCCCGGCAAGGAGCTGGATGAGCGCTATCAGGTCAAGGACATCGAACTGCTCGCCCGCCGCGGTCGTCAGGCATTTCTCGAATACGCGCCGATGCGCCTCGCAGGCCGCGACGCCATGGGCCGTGTCTACCGCAAGATCGCCTACGGCCCGCAGTTGGACGTGTTCGTGCTGGACATGCGCAGCTATCGCGGCCCCAACACCCACAATCTGCAATCGGAGCAGGGCCCTGAGGCCGCTTTTCTCGGTGCCGAGCAGTTGGCCTGGCTCAAACGCGAACTGCGCCGCTCACGCGCCACCTGGAAGGTGATCGCCGCCGACATGCCCATCGGCCTGCATGTGCCGGACGGCAAGGACGCGGCCGGCAGGGCGCGCTGGGAGGCGATCGCCAACGGACAGGACGGGCCGGCAGCCGGGCGCGAGCTGGAGATCGCCGAACTGCTGGGTTACCTGCGCAAATACCGCGTGCGCAACACGGTCTGGCTGACGGCTGACGTTCACTATTGCGCAGCGCACCAGTACCATCCAAACCGCGCGCTATTCCAGGATTTCGATCCGTTCTGGGAGTTCGTCGCCGGGCCGCTCAATGCGGGCAGCTTCGGCCCCAATCCGCTGGATGCCACCTTTGGCCCCGAGCGGGTGTTCCAGAAGGCACCCGCTTATGCCAACGCATCGCCCTACGCCGGTTTTCAGTTCTTCGGTGAAGTGGAAATCGATTCACGCAGCGGCGCCCTGAGCGTCACCCTTCGCGATATCGACGGGGCCTCGGTCTTTTCCATAACCCTCGAACCCCAACACGCCTGATACCAGGGAGCGACATCCATGCGCCGCAACGACCGCTTCAAGCCGCACCCGCTCACCGCCGCCCTGCTGGCAATCGCCGCGATGGGCGTGCACTCCATGGCCGCCGCCGATCTGCTGATTTCCGAGTATCTGGAGGGCAGCGGCAACAACAAGGCGCTGGAGTTCTACAACGCTGGCGAGACGGCGATTGCCCTCGACGGCTACCGTGTCGACTTCTACTTCAATGGCTCGACCAGCAGCGGCCGGAGCATCAGCCTGGCGGGTGAGGTGGCGCCGGGTGGCGTGCATGTCCTGGCGCACGAGAGCGGCGACCCCGCGTTGCAGGCGAAGGCCAATCAGCGTGGCGGCGGTAGCTGGTACAACGGCGACGATGCCATTGTGCTGCGCGGCCCGTCCGGTGACATCCTCGACAGCTTTGGCCAGCTCGGCGTCGATCCGGGCAGTGCCTGGGGTTCGGGGCAGACGCAGACGGCCGACCGTACGTTGACCCGAAAGGTGTCGGTCCGCATCGGCGATCGCAACCCCGATGACGCCTTCGATCCGGCAACGGGGTGGCAGGGCTACCCGGTCAACACCTTCGCCTATCTGGGCCAGTACGGCGAAGGCGAGCCGGGTGGCGGCGATGCCGGGCGACGCGCGATTGCGGAAGTCCAGGGGGCCGGCGACGTCAGTCCGCTGGTGAACCAGGCGGTGATTGTCGAAGGCATCGTCGTGGCTGATTTTCAGGCTGAAGGTGAGTTGGGCGGCTTCTTCATCCAGGCACCGGATAACGAGACCGACGACGATCCGCGGACATCCGAGGGTTTGTATATTTACGGCGCCGGCAATGGCGTTGAGGTGCAGGTTGGCGATCGCGTGCAGGTGCGCGGAATGGTTACCGAATTCAACGGGCTAACCGAGCTCACTTCGCCGCAGGTCAGTGTTCTGGCACACAAGCAACCGCTGCCGAGCGTGGCGCAGATCAGCCTGCCGCTGGTCTCAGCGGATGCGCTCGAGCGTTACGAAGGCATGCAGGTTCGCTTCGCTCAGACACTGACGGTCAGCGAAGTCTATGACCTCGGCCGTTACGGCGAGATGGTGCTTTCCTCTGGCGGGCGCTTGTGGATACCCACCAACAAGGTCTCGCCCGGCGAGCCGGCCCGGCAGCTGCAGGCGCAGAACGACCTCAACCGCATCGTCCTGGATGACGGCCGCAGCGGGCAGAATCCCGACCCGATCCGCTACCCCTCACCGGAGCTGGACGCCTACCGCACGCTGCGGGTGGGCTATGAAGTCACCGACGTGCAGGGCGTGCTGCATTACCTGGCCGGCAGCTACCGCGTCCAGCCGACCCAGGCACCGCGATTCATCGCGGCGAACCCCCGGCCGGAGGCGCCAAAGCCCATCGAGGGTCGCTTGCGCGTGGCGAGTTTCAATGTGCTCAATTACTTCAACGGCGATGGTCGTGGCGCGGGCTTCCCCACCTCGCGGGGCGCGGATACCCGTGAAGAATTCAATCGCCAGCGCGACAAGATCATTGCCGCGATCATCGGCGCCGATGCGCACATCATCGGGCTGATGGAAATCGAGAACGACGGTTACGCTGAGAACAGCGCCATCGCCGACCTGGTGGCTGGGCTCAATGCTGCTTCACCGAGTCGGGACCGTTTCGCCTTCATCGATCCGAAACGCGATCGGCTCGGCACCGACCAGATTGCCGTCGGCTTGATCTACCGCCAGAACAGGGTCAGCCCGCACAAGGCTGCGGCGGTGTTGGACGCCACCGTCGACCCGCGCTTTGACGACACGCGCAACCGTCCGGCACTGGCGCAGACCTTCCGTGAACGCCGTACCGGCGAGCGTCTGACGGTGGCGGTCAATCACCTCAAGTCCAAGGGATCGAGTTGCGATGATCGTGGCGACAAGGACATGGGTGACGGCCAGGGCAACTGCAACCTGACCCGTGTTCGAGCCGCCCAGGCGCTGGTCGACTGGCTGGGCCGTGATCCCACGCGCTCCTACGATCCGGACCGGCTGATCATCGGCGACCTCAACGCCTATGCGAAGGAAGATCCGATCAATGTGATCAGGGCGTCCGGTTACACCGATCTGCTGGCAACCTTCGCCGGGGGAGACGCGTACTCCTACGTGTTCGCCGGGCAGTCCGGCTACCTCGACCACGGCCTGGCCAGCGCCAGCCTCGCCTCACAGGTCAAGGGCGCCACCGACTGGCATATCAACGCCGACGAACCGCGGGTACTGGATTACAACCTGGAGTTCAAGACGCCACGCCAGCAATCGATGCTGTACAGCACCGAGCCATACCGGGCGTCTGACCATGATCCGTTGGTGATTGGGGTGGATTTGAGTCGCAGGTAAGAAGGGCCGCAACATTACCGTGATGCTTCCGACGGCTTGCTTGTACGAGACGTCGGGATCGCCAGCAAGCTGGCTCCTACGAAAAGCCAGCGTGGTCATACCCTGGAGCCAGCTTGCTGGCGATCATGGCTCACTCCTGCAGGATGCGTCTTTATCGTGGCTGCAGGCTGGAAGAGCCGCGCATATTAGGCAAAACATCTGCTTTCGTAGGAGCCAGCTTGCTGGCGATCATGGCTACGGGATTACAACCAAACTGCATCCCACCACGGATAGTCGCCAATCCGCTTCTCCAGGCCTGCTCGTAACGGGTTGGCGACGACGTACCGCGCAGCGTCGATCAGATCTTCATCCTGGCGCAGCGCACGATCATGGAAACCTCGCTGCCAGACCCGCGTCCCCGGTTCGCCTGTAATGCGGTTGATGGCTACCGCGCTGCGGGACTTGAAACGCTGGACCACTTTTGGCAACGGCGCCGAACCCAGTTCGATCAGCCAGTGAACATGATCCGGCATGACGACCCAGGCCAGAGATTCGACGTGGCGTTCGTCATGGAGGTGGCGCATTTCGCTCACCAGCAGACGAGCCAGCATCGGATCGGCAAAGAGGCGTTTGCGTCGCTCTGTAACCGCCGTCACCAGGTAAACCTGACCCGGCTCGGAATGTCTGCCGCGACGCAGTGCATGGCCGCGGTGATTGAATTGGCTTGGCATATCCACCTCCATGTGGATTAACGAACTTTTGTTCTTTCCAGCGTAGCGGGGCCGGATCGCCAGCAAGCTGGCTACAGGGTAAATACATTTGCCTTGGCTTTTCGTAGGAGCCAGCTTGCTGGCGATCATGGATCTGCCGAAGCGCTCAGGACTCCGCTCCGGCAGAATCACGTCCCTTTAATGATGCTCACGCGTCGCCCTGAATTTCACCTCCGGCCAGCGCTCTTCCATCAGGCTCAGGTTGACTCGGGTCGGTGCCAGGTAGGTCAGATGACCGCCGCCGTCGATGGCCAGGTTCTCGTAGGCCTTGTTCTTGAAGTCTTCGAGCTTCTTCTTGTCATCGCACTCGATCCAGCGGGCCGACCAGACGTTGATCGCCTCGTAGGCGCACTCGACCTTGTATTCCTCCTTCAGGCGGCTGGCGACGACGTCAAACTGCAGCACGCCGACGGCGCCGAGGATGATGTCGTTGTTGCGCTCGGGGAAGAACACCTGGGTGGCCCCTTCTTCGGCGAGCTCCTGCAGGCCCTGACGCAGCTGCTTGGATTTCAGCGGGTCCTTCAGACGGACGCGGCGGAACAGTTCCGGCGCGAAGTGCGGGATGCCGGTGAAGCCCAGGTTCTCGCCTTCGGTAAACGTGTCGCCGATCTGGATGGTGCCGTGGTTGTGCAGGCCGATGATGTCGCCGGCCCAGGCTTCCTCCAGCTGTTCACGCTCGCTGGAAAAAAAGGTCAGGGCATCGGCGATGCGGATGTCCTTGCCGATGCGCACATGGCGCAGCTTCATGCCTTTCTCGTACTTGCCCGAGCAGATACGCATGAAGGCGATGCGGTCGCGATGCTTGGGGTCCATGTTCGCCTGGATCTTGAACACGAAGCCGGTGAACTTGTCCTCGACCGGCTCCACCACCCGCTCGTTGGCGGCGCGCGGCAGCGGGCGCGGCGCCCAGTCGACCACGGCATCGAGCACATGATCGACGCCGAAGTTGCCCAGTGCGGTACCGAAGAACACCGGGGTCAGCTGGCCCTGGATGAACTCGTCCTGGTCGAATTCGTGGCAGGCGCCCTGCACCAGCTCCAGCTGTTCGACGAAGCGCTCGTACTCGTCGCCGATGTGCTGGCGTGCTTCGTCCGAATCCAGGTTCTGGATGATCTTGACGTCGGTGCGCTCGTGCCCGTGGCCCGGTGTGTAGACGATGATGTAATCGTCGGCCAGGTGATAGACGCCCTTGAAGTCGCGGTAGCAGCCGATCGGCCAGGTAATGGGCGCCGCCTTGATCTTGAGCACCGCCTCGATCTCATCGAGCAGTTCGATCGGGTCGCGGATATCGCGATCGAGCTTGTTGATAAAGCTGACGATGGGGGTGTCGCGCAGGCGGCAGACGTCCATCAGGGCGATGGTGCGCGGCTCGACGCCCTTACCGCCGTCGAGGACCATCAATGCCGAGTCCACGGCGGTGAGGGTGCGGTAGGTGTCTTCCGAGAAGTCCTCGTGACCGGGGGTATCGAGCAGGTTGATCATGTGCTCGCGGTAGGGGAACTGCATCACCGAGGTGGTGATGGAGATGCCGCGCTGCTTCTCCATTTCCATCCAGTCGGAGGTGGCGTGGCGATCGGATTTGCGCGACTTCACGGTACCGGCGACGGCAATCGCCTTGCCCATCAGCAGCAGCTTCTCGGTGATGGTGGTCTTGCCCGCGTCGGGGTGGGAAATGATGGCGAAGGTGCGGCGCTTCGCGACTTCGGCGGCCTGAGAGGTCATGGCGGTCCCGGTATAGAAAGCGTGTCGGAAAAAGCCGGCGATTATAGCGCAAAGGGCGCCTGAGGACTGCCGCGCCAGTAGCGCGGTCAGTCGCGACGGGACGAGACGAACGGAACATCCCCGCTGCGTATCTGTCGGTTTAATACGGTAGGTTTGCCGAGTTGGCTAAAAATGGGAGTGAGCGCGGATTTTTCATTGATCTCGACCAGCTGTGGTTCTAAAGTTCGCGCCCGAACGTCCATGCTGGCAACGATCCATCCGGCTCAAGTACTGACGACGAAAGATCATGATCCACCAGGTCGATGCATCCATTGCAATGATCTGGCCGTGATACTCGGCGACATGCCTTGGGAAGTAGGCGAACCAAAGTGGGGAAACTGATCAGGCGTTCACCCCTAATCCGACTTTACGTTTCCCGATTTGGAGCCATGCATGCCGATCAAGATCGAAGATTATTATTCCCGATCCACCTTCCAGAAGATGAAGGATTTCGCTGACCAGCACGAGACGCCGTTCGTGGTCATCGATACCCAGACCATCGACAAGGCCTACGACGATCTGCGCGCCGGTTTCGAATTCGCCAAGGTCTACTACGCCGTGAAGGCCAACCCTGCGGTCGAAATCATCGACCTGCTGCGCGACAAGGGCTCGAACTTCGACATCGCCTCGATCTACGAGCTGGACAAGGTGATGTCCCGCGGCGTCGGCCCGGAGCGCATCAGCTACGGCAACACCATCAAGAAAGCCAAGGACATCCGCTACTTCTACGAAAAGGGTGTGCGCATGTTCGCCACCGACTCGGAAGCCGACCTGCGCAACATCGCCAAGGCCGCGCCGGGTTCGAAAGTCTACGTGCGCATCCTCACTGAAGGTTCGACCACCGCCGATTGGCCGCTGTCGCGCAAGTTCGGCTGCCAGACCGACATGGCCATGGACCTGCTGATCCTGGCCCGGCAGCTGAAGCTGGAGCCCTACGGCATCTCCTTCCACGTCGGTTCGCAGCAGCGCGACATTTCCGTGTGGGACGCGGCGATCGCCAAGGTCAAGGTGATCTTCGAGCGCCTGAAGGAAGAAGACGGCATCGAGCTGAAGATGATCAACATGGGTGGCGGCTTCCCGGCCAACTACATCACCCGCACCAACAGCCTGGAAACCTACGCCGAGGAAATCATCCGTTTCCTCAAGGAAGATTTCGGCGATGACCTGCCGGAAATCATCCTCGAGCCGGGTCGTTCGCTGATCGCCAACGCCGGCATCCTGGTGAGCGAAGTGGTGCTGGTGGCGCGCAAGTCGCGTACTGCGGTCGAGCGCTGGGTCTACACCGATGTCGGCATGTTCTCCGGCCTGATCGAAACCATGGGCGAAGCCATCAAGTTTCCGATCTGGACCGAGAAGAAGGGCGAGATGGAAGAGGTGGTGATCGCCGGCCCGACCTGCGACAGCGCCGACATCATGTATGAAAATTACAAGTACGGCCTGCCGCTGAACCTGGCCATCGGCGATCGCATGTACTGGCTCTCCACCGGTGCCTACACCACCAGCTACAGCGCCGTGGAGTTCAACGGCTTCCCGCCGCTGAAGGCCTATTACATCTAAGCCTCATCGCTTCAGCTGACGCCCACCTCGTGTGGGCGTTTTGCTGTTGGCTTTGTAGGGCGGGTGAAACCCGCGCGGTTTCTAACTCGATCTTGCGAAACGAAACCCTGCCCTGAGGCGGATTTCTTTTTCTCGGCCTTGCCTCGCAAGGCAAAAAACTGCGGTGGTGCTCCACGCTCGGCGGGTTTCTCCCGCCCTGCGTTCGAGTTCATCGAATCCTGTTCCGACGCTTTCTGCGTGCTGTGGCCAATTGCGGCTTTTCCGAAAAATATTGCGATTTATTCGCGTTAACTGGAAGCCAAGCGCTGGACTTTGGGTGTTGCGCGAATTTATCATCGTAATATTAATACGAATAATTCGTATTAAATTAAGTGATTGGAGGAGTAGAGATGTCGCAGCAGCCACGCTTCAGGAAAACCCGGATGGCGAACGTCATTCGTATGGCCGTGTATGGTCTGCCGCTGCTAGCTTCGACCCAGTGGGCCGGTGCAGCGGACGCCGAGAGCGTCACGCTGGAATCGATGGAAGTGGTCGAGCAGCGCGACAGCTATCGCGTCGAGCGCAGCAAGGTTGCTACCAAGACTGACACCCCCCTGCGCAACATTCCGCAGTCGATCAGCGTGGTGACCGACGAGCAGATCCGCGACCAGAACATGCAAAGCATGGCCGACGTGGTGCGCTACGTACCCGGCGTGCAGATGGCACAAGGCGAGGGTCATCGCGATGCGCCGATCCTGCGCGGCAACACCTCCACCGCAGACTTCTTCGTCGACGGCATGCGCGACGACGTGCAGTATCTGCGCGACCTCTATAACGTCGAGCGCGTCGAAGTGCTCAAGGGTCCGAGCGGTATGATCTTTGGTCGTGGCGCCAGCGGCGGTCTGATCAACCGTGTCACCAAACAGGCCAACTGGGCCGACGGTCACGAGCTCGGCCTGACCTATGGCTCCTGGAAGAACCGCCGCATGACCGGCGACTTCAACCAGGGCGTCAACGAGAACGTCGCCGTGCGCCTGACCGCATTGTTCGAAGATTCCGAAAGCTTCCGCGATGATGTCGAGCTGGAGCGCTGGGCGATCAACCCGACCGCCACCTTCCGCCTCAGCGATGCCACCAGCATCGAAGTGGGCTACGAGCACTTCGATGACGACCGCACCGTCGACCGAGGCGTGCCTTCCTTCAATGGCAAGCCGCTGAAGCTCGACGAGTCGACCTTCATCGGCAGTCTGGACGACAGCTACGCCACCGCCAAGGTGGATGCGCTGAACGCACGGATCACCCATGACTTCTCCGACAACATCACGCTGGTCAACCAGACTCGCTTCGCCGACTACGAAAAGTTCTACCAGAACGTGTTCTCCGGCGCTTACACCCCGGCGAACCAGAGCATTCGCGTGGCGGCCTACAACAACGCCACCGACCGTGAGAACCTGATCAACCAGACCGACCTGACCATCGTGACCAGCGCCCTGGGCATGAACCACACCTTCCTGGTGGGTGCCGAGCTGAGCCGCCAGGAAACGCAAAACTTCCGCGAAACCGGCAACTTCACAGCGCTCGGCCCGAACGCGACGGCCGGCAGCGTGAGCCTGCCAAATACACGTTATACCGGTCCGATCGATTTCCGTCAGAGCACTACCGATGCCGACAACCGCAGCGTTACCAAGTCCGCGGCGATCTACCTGCAGGACCAGATCGAACTCAACTCGCAGTGGGAGCTGATTCTCGGTGCACGCTACGACAAGGTGAAGATCGACCTGGACAACAACCGCAACGGCCAGCAGCTGTCGAGCTCCGATGACCTGGTGTCGCCACGGGCCGGTCTGATCTACAAGCCGCTGGACAATCTGTCCTTCTATACCAGCATCAGCAAGTCCTACCTGCCGCGTGCTGGTGAGCAACTGGCTGGCCTCACCGTCACCACCGAGGCGCTGGACCCCGAAGAGTTCAAGAATCGCGAAATCGGCGTCAAGTGGGACATCAACCCGCGCCTGGCCGCCACTGCTGCGGTCTATCGACTGGACCGTACCAACGTCGCGATTACCGACCCCAACGACATCACCCGCTCGACCCTGGTCGACGGCCAGCGCGTCGATGGCGTGGAACTCGGCCTGACCGGCAACCTGACCGACGCCTGGCAGGTCACTGCTGGCTATGCCTACCAGGAAAGCGAGATCAAGACACCGGGCGCCACCGACGGCAACAAAATCGCCCAGGTGCCGCGCAACTCCGTCTCGCTGTGGAACCGCTACAACTTCAACGCCCAGTGGGGCGTCGGCCTCGGCGCGGTCTACCAGAACGCCGTTTACGCCAGCGCCGACAACGCCGTCGAGTTGCCCAGCTTCACTCGCGTCGATGCGGCGGTTTACTACACCGTCAACCCGGACCTGCGCCTGCAGTTGAACGTGGAGAACCTGCTGGACGAGGAGTACTACGCGTCGGCCCACAACAATACCAACATCCTGCCGGGCTCGCCGCGTGCCTTCGGCGTCAGCGCCAACATGTCGTTCTGACCCAGGCAGCAATCGGCGGCGCGGTTCGAACCGCGTTTGCCGAACAGGCACATCAGCAGCGGGCTTGCCGTCGAGCAGGAAGACAAGCTCGGCTGCTTCGCCTGCAAGCAGATCGTTGGGGCGGGTGATTGGCGACAGCTCCAGCCCTTTGCCTGTGGTCTTCAGCATCTCCTTGGTCGGATTGGGCGGTCACTGAACGTTACGGTCGGCCCGCTTCTGACTGTGGTCGCGGCAGTGCCATAAGCGAGGGGTCGGTATGGGGGCAGTTGTGTACCGCTTGTGGGTTGCCCCTGGCCGGGCTGCGCGTCCTGGGTCAGGGCATCTGCACTTCGATCACACCATCGGCGTTGATACTGATCTGCCGGGTGCCGGCTTCTACATCCGGCGTAGGTACTGAATCCATGCTCTTCATGGCGAAATTGCGCATCACCGGCTGATAGCCGCCGCCACTGCCCAGGTTGAGATTTACGATGCGGTAATCGCTGCCTCCGAGCGCTTCGGTGGCCAGCTGCGCGCGGGCGCGGAAGGCGGTTACCGCATCCTTGAGCAAGGCGTCTTCGTTCTGTTGGCGGATCGAGTCAGACACGCTGAAATACATGCCGCCCATCTTCAGGTCTTGCATCAGCTCTCCGGTGAGCTTGGAGAGCGCGGCGAAGTCTCCACTTTCCAGGCGCAGTTCGGCGCGTTCACGCCAAGCGGTGATCTGCTGACCCTTTTCCTCATAGACGGGGTAAGTGCTACGGCTGCCCTGACTGACTTCCACCTCTTTTGCCTGCCGGGCGCGTTGCAGTGCCTTGTTCATGGTCCGGGTCGTCTGCGCTGCCAACTGCGCCGGGGCCTCGTGCTGCGACTCGGTGAACAGCGTTACATGCATGCGGTCCTGGGCCACCTCGCGGCTGGCCTCGGCGCGCAGCGAAATCTGATTGTAATGTTGCTCGTCGGCTACAGCGGGAAGGCCGGCCAGGCAGGCCAGCAGCGCAATGCCGCGCGGAACGGAAACGAACATGGAAACTCCTGAATTCGGTGGCACCAACGGTGCGGCGCAGAAACCTTAGCCCTTTGCGCGCGAGTGCGCAGTTGTCCGTGCGGCGAGTTGCCGCAGACGGGCTGTGTTTCGGACGGCTTGGTTATACTCGCGACTCCTTTGGAGAGCCCATGCACGCATCCGTTCACCTGCTGTCTGCCAGCCGTCAGAACCTCCGTCTGCTCACCCTGATCCGCGTCCTCGTGCTGGCTGCCCAGGCCGGTGCGGTAGGGCTCGCCTACGCCACCCAGCTGTTCGGTCTGCCGTGGTTTCATCTGGGCATCACGCTGGCCGTCTCGGCGCTGATCTGTCTGGGCACGGCGCTACGGCTGCGCGGTCCCTGGCCGGTGACCGAGCAGGAATACGCGGTGCACCTGGCGGCCGATCTGCTGATCCACAGTGCCCTGCTGTATTACTCGGGCGGCTCGACCAATCCGTTCGTTTCCTACTACCTGGTGCCGCTTACCATCGCAGCGGCAACGCTGCCGTGGCTGTATTCGGTGGCGTTGTCCGGGCTCGCGCTTGCTGGATACACCTTGATGCTGGTGTGGTATGACCCGGTCATCGTGCCGCCGGTCGATCGCACCACGCTGCTGGTCTATGGCATGTGGCTGAGTTTCGCACTGGCGGCGGCGCTGATCACTTTTTTCGTGGCGCGCATGGCCGAACAACTGCGTCGTCAGGAGCAGCTTCAAGCTCAGCGTCGTGAAGAAAGCATGCGCGACCAGCAGCTGTTGGCCGTGGCGACACAGGCCGCGGGAGCCGCTCATGAGCTGGGCACGCCGTTGGCGACCATGAGTGTGCTGCTCAAGGAGTTGCGTCAGGATTACAAGGAGCCTGCGGAGCTCAGCGAGGACCTGGCATTGCTGCAGTCGCAGGTTCAGTTGTGCAAGGACAGCCTGCGCCAGCTGGTCCGTGCGGCCGAAGCCGATCGTCGCCAGGCCATCGTCGAACAGACCGTACGCGAATGGGTCGAGTCGGTATTGCAGCGCTGGCATCTGATGCATCCGGAAGCCACCTATCGTTTCCAGTGCCTGGGCAAGGGCGCTCCGCCGCGCCTGATGCCCCCGGCGGATCTGGGGCAGTCGCTGCTCAACCTGCTGAACAACGCCACCGATGCCAGCCCGGACAACCTGGACATTCGTCTGGACTGGGACGCACAGTGGATCAAGTTGACCATCCGCGACCACGGTGCGGGTGTACCGCTGGCCATCGCCGAACAGATCGGCAGACCGTTCATCACAACCAAGGGCAAAGGATTTGGGCTTGGCCTGTTCCTGAGTCAGGCGAGCGTGACGCGCGCCGGTGGCACAGTGAAGCTTTACAATCACGAAGAGGGTGGCACCCTGACCGAGCTGCGTCTGCCGCATGGCTCGGTACGGGCCTGACCAGACGCGATCATTACGCGAGGAATGCAAACATGACCGAAGAGTTGCAGCACGAAGGCGAAGAACAGCCTCATCTGCTGCTGGTAGACGACGACCCGACCTTTACTCGCGTCATGGCACGCGCCATGAGCCGCCGCGGCCTGCATGTCAGCATTGCCGGGTCGGCTGAAGAAGGCCTGGAGATGGCCAAGCAGGAGCTGCCTGATTACGCGGTGCTGGACCTGAAGATGGAAGGCGACTCGGGGCTGGTGCTGCTTCCCAAGCTGCTCGAACTGGACCCGGAAATGAAGGTATTGATCCTGACCGGCTATTCGAGCATCGCCACGGCCGTAGAGGCGATCAAGCGTGGGGCCTGCAATTACCTGTGCAAGCCCGCCGACGCCGACGATGTGCTGGCCGCATTGCTCTCCAAACATGCCGATCTGGATACGCTGGTGCCGGAAAACCCGATGTCGGTGGATCGCCTGCAGTGGGAGCATATCCAGCGGGTGCTGGCCGAGCACGACGGCAATATCTCCGCCACCGCCCGTGCGCTGGGCATGCATCGGCGGACGCTGCAGCGAAAACTGCAGAAGCGCCCGGTAAGGCGTTAAGCCAGCCAGCTGGCAGGCCGGCAAGCCGAGAATAGCGCTAGAGGCTGGACGAAAAGGCAAAGCATCGTCCAGCCTCCAGCCTCCAGCCTCCAGCCTCCAGCCTCCAGCCGCATCCCCCGAGGCCCTCCATGCTTTCCCTGGTCCTTCAGACCCTGAACGTTACCGCTCCGGTATTCGTGATGCTGTTCATCGGCGTCGCATTGATGCGACTGCGCTTGATCGATGGCGCGTTCATTCACACCGCATCGACGCTGGTATTCAAGGCCACGATGCCAACCCTGCTGTTCCTGTCAGTGATCAAGGCGGACCTTGGCGCCGCGCTTCAGCCAACCCTGCTCGTCTATTACGTTGCCGCTACGGTGGGAGGATTTCTGCTGGCGTGGGCCTGGGCGCTTTGGCGCTGTCCGGTTGCCGACCGCGGCGTCTATGTACAAGGCGCCTTCCGCGGCAACAATGGAGTGGTGGGGCTGGCGTTGGCGACCAGCCTCTACGGAGACTACGGTCAGTCACTGGGCGGTGTGCTGGCTGGTCTGGTAATCCTCTTGTACAACAGCCTGTCCGCGGTGGTGCTGGCCATCTACAGCCCGGATGGCCAGGCCGATGCCGGGGCGATCATTCGCAGCATCGTGCGCAACCCGCTGATCATCGGGGTGACTGCGGCGATCCCTTTTGCCTACTGGCAAATCGCATTGCCCGACTGGCTGATGACATCTGGTCAGTATTTCGCCCAGCTGACGTTGCCGCTGGCTCTGATCTGCATTGGCGGCACGCTGTCGATTTCGGTATTGCGCGAAAGCAGCAGCGTGGCGATGAGCTCGAGCCTGATGAAGATGGTCTGGTTCCCGGCGCTGGCAACGCTAGGCGCCTGGCTGTGCGGCTTTCGCGGCGCCGAACTGGGGATCCTGTTTCTCTACTTCGGCTGCCCGACGGCATCGTCCAGCTTCGTTATGGCGCGTGCGGTCAATTCCAACCATCAGCTGGCCGCTACCATCATCGTCATCACCACGCTCGGCGCGGCGCTGACGATCAATGTCGGGTTGTTCCTCCTGGGCTGGGCCGGCTGGATCTGACCAGCCGGCGTGAGCATCAGGCGCGCTGGGTCTTCCAGGCCCGACCGGCAATCACCACCAGGGTCACCGCAGTCAGTGGCAGCACATAGCCGATCATGGCGTCACCGAACACTTCGGCCAACGGGCGGCCGGTACTGGTCAGCACCAGGTACAGGGTGTAAGCCACGTAATAAGCGACGAACAGGGCGCCTTCCCAGCGCTTGATGCAGTAGCCGGCGAAGAAGATCGGCAGGCAGGCTACCGCTACCGCGATCATCACCGGGAAATCAAAGGCTAGCGCGTTCGAAGACACGCCGATCGCCTGCGGCGACACCAGCGAGGCCAGGCCGAGTACGCAGAGCAGATTGAAGATGTTGCTGCCAACGATGTTGCCGACGGCGATATCGCGCTCGCCGCGAAAGGCCGCCATGATCGAGGTGGCCAGTTCTGGCAGTGAGGTGCCGATGGCGATCACGGTCAGGCCAATGACCAACTCCGATAGGCCGAGCGCCCGGGCCAGGGCCACGGCGCCCTCGACGAGGAAGTTGGAGCCCACCACCAGCAACACCAGGCCTGCGATCACCAGGCCAGCGTTGATCAGCCCAGCATGCGGCTTGGCCGGCTCATCCAGGCCGAACTCCTTGGCAAACTCGTCGTCGACTTCCGCAGCTTTTTCGCGGCGACTGCTTATGATCAGGAACAGCGTGTAGACCACCACCGCGGTGAACAGCAGTGCACCGTCGATACGGCTGAGTTCTCCGTCCCACGCCAGGCCGAAGGTCACCAGGCTGGCGCCGATCATGATCGGCACATCCAGACGGATCAGCTGACGCGATACCACCAGTGGTGCGACCAGTGCGGTCATGCCGAGAATCAGCAGCACGTTGGCGATGTTGCTGCCCACGACGTTACCGATCGCGATGTCACCGCTGCCATTGAGTGCGGCCTGCACGCTGACGGCCGTCTCCGGCGCGCTGGTGCCGAAGGCGACCACGGTGAGGCCAATGACCAGTGGGGAGATGCCGAACTGGGCGGCGAGTTTGGCTGCACCTCGCACCAGGACCTCCGCGCCGGCAACGAGCAGCACCAGGCCGGCTATGAGGTAGACAAAGGTCATCAGGGTCACGATGGGGCGCTCCGCAAAAAATCCAGAAAGTAGGTGTTTCAGCGCTGGTGTTGCCAGGCGCGCAGGAAGATCACCAAAAGCGTGACGGCCGTCAAGGGGAACGCGAACCAGAGCATCGCGTCGCGCAGCAGCTCGATGGCACCCAGGCCGGTGGCGAACATCACCAGATACAGGGTGTAGGCCAGGTAATAGGCGAAAAACATCAGCCCTTCCCAGCGCCGGATGCAATACCCGGAAAAGAAAATCGGCAGGCAGGCGACGAACACGGCCAGCATTACCGGGAAGTCGAAGGACTGCGCATTGGGGGAAATGGACAGGCCTTCCGCGGCCACCGCGGCGCCGGCGCCGAGTACCAGCAGCAGGTTGAAGATGCAGCTGCCCACCACATTGCCGACAGCAATGTCGCGCTCCCCCTTGATGACCGCCAGCACCGAGGTCGCCAGCTCCGGCATCGAGGTGCCGACCGCAACCACCGTCAGGCCGATGACCAGCTCGGAAAGACCGAGCGCGCGCGCAAGGCCAACGGCACCTTCGATCAGCAGATTCGAGCCTCCCACCAGCAGCCCCAGGCCGAGCAGGATCAGCAGCAGCTGGAGCACCCAGGCATAAGGCTTGTCGCCAGCGTCCGGGCCGAACTCGGTGTCGAATTCATCGACGCCTGGTCCCGGCTTGTCCCGCTTGCTGGCGAGGACCAGAAACAGCGTGTAACCAATCAGGGCAACGAGCAGCAGGATACCGTCCAGTCGGCTGATGCTGCCGTTCCAGGCCAGTCCATAGCAGAGCAGGCCGGCGCCGATCATCACTGGCACATCGAGGCGGATCAGTTGCCGGGATACCACCAGCGGTGCGATCAGTGCGGAAATGCCGAGAATCAGCAGGATGTTCGCGATGTTGCTGCCGATCACGTTGCCTACTGCGATGTCACCGCTGCCATTAAGCGACGCCTGCACGCTGACGGCTGTTTCCGGGGCGCTGGTGCCGAAGGCCACCACCGTCAATCCGATGATCAGGGGCGGAATGCCGAAGCGGCTGGCCAGTTTGGCCGCGCCGCGTACCAGCGCTTCGGCACCGACGACGAGCAGTACCAGGCCGCTGATGAGGTAGCCAAAGGTAATCAGCGACATGCGGGCGCTCCCTTGGCTGGGGTAGCGCAGTCTGTGCTCTGTGACATCACTGCAGGTGCCTGTTCCTTCATGGGAGGGTTTCGATACGCACGCGGATCACGCCGGTCTTGAGCATGTCCAGTTGTGCCGCCGCGGCGCGGGAAAGGTCGATGATGCGGCCGCGGCGAAATGGTCCGCGGTCGTTGATACGTACCACCACCTGCTTGCCGTTCTGCTCGTTGGTGACCCGCACCCGCGTGCCGAAAGGCAGGCTGCGATGAGCGGCCACCAGCGCGTTCTGATCATGGGTTTCGCCGTTGGCGGTGCGCTGGCCGTGATGCATCCGCGCGTAATAGGAGGCCTTGCCGCTCTGGCTGAAGCGCTCTTGCGTGGTCGGTGGTGCCTTGGCGGGTTGAGCCGGCTGGCGATCTGCGCAGCCGCTGACCAGCAAGGCCAGCAACAATAGGGCGGTGAAGCGTGTCAGGCGCATGAACAATCCTTCCGTTGGGTCGATCGCTGAGTCGGCGATGGCCCGCGGCAGGTGTCGTGACGTTGTGGCGATGCCGGGAGCGGTGATGCAGCGATGTCCGCGGTTGCAGCAGGGGCAACCGCGGAGGGCCATCGCTCAGCTTAGCCTTCGAGTTTTTTCTTCAGCAGTTGGTTCACCTGGCCAGGGTTGGCCTTGCCCTTGGAAGCCTTCATCGCCTGGCCGACGAAGAAGCCGAACATCTTGCCACGCTTGGCTTCGTCGCTGGCGCGGTACTGTTCGACCTGCTCGGCATTCGCTGCCAGCACTTCGTCCAGCATCGACTCGATGGCGCCGGAATCAGTGACCTGCTTGAGGCCCTTCTTCTCGATGATCTCGTCAGCCGAGCCTTCGCCGGCGGCCATGGCCTCGAAGACCATCTTGGCGATCTTGCCGCTGATGGTGTCGTCCTTGATGCGCAGGATCATGCCTCCCAGCTGCTCGGCGCTAACCGGTGACTGCTCGATCTCCAGGGCTTCCTTGTTGAGCAGGCTGGACAGCTCGCCCATCACCCAGTTGGCGGCCAGCTTGGCGTCGCCGCAGGTGCTGTTGACCTGTTCGAAGTAGTCGGCCAGTTCGCGGCTGGCAGAGAGTACGCTGGCGTCGTACGCGGACAGGCCGAACTCGCGCTGGAAGCGCTCACGCTTCTCGACCGGCAGTTCCGGCAGGCTGGCACGCACTTCGTCGAGGAAGCGCTGTTCGATCACCACCGGCAGCAGGTCGGGGCAGGGGAAGTAGCGGTAGTCGTTGGCTTCTTCCTTGCTGCGCATCGAACGCGTCTCATCCTTGTTCGGGTCGTACAGGCGGGTTTCCTGGATCACCTTGCCGCCGTCCTCGATCAGCTCGATCTGCCGCTGCACTTCGTGGTTGATCGCCTTTTCGATGAAGCGGAAGGAGTTGACGTTCTTGATCTCGGCACGGGTACCGAATTCGGCTTGGCCCCTGGGGCGTACCGATACGTTGCAGTCGCAACGCAGCGAACCTTCGGCCATGTTGCCGTCGCAGATGCCGAGATAGCGCACCAGGGCATGAATGGCCTTGACATAAGCCACCGCTTCCTTCGCCGAGCGAATGTCCGGCTCGGAGACGATCTCCAGCAGCGGCGTGCCGGCGCGGTTCAGGTCGATGCCGGTCATGCCCTGGAAGTCCTCGTGCAGGCTCTTGCCGGCGTCCTCTTCCAGGTGTGCGCGGGTGATGCCGATACGGCGGGTAGTGCCGTCTTCCAGGGTGATGTCCAGATAACCCTTGCCGACGATGGGGTGGTCCATCTGGCTGGTCTGGTAGCCCTTGGGCAGGTCCGGGTAGAAGTAGTTCTTGCGCGCGAAGACGTTCTTCTCGGCGATCTCGGCATCGATCGCCAGGCCGAACTTGCAGGCCATGCGCACCGCTTCGGCATTGAGCACCGGCAAGGTGCCGGGCATGCCCAGGTCGATCAGGCTGGCCTGGGTGTTGGGCTCGGCACCGAAGGTGGTGGCGCTGCCGGAGAAGATCTTCGATCGAGTCGCGAGCTGTGCGTGGATCTCCAGCCCGATCACGGTTTCCCATTGCATGTGTTCGTCCTCAGAATCCGCTCGGTGCTTGTTTATGCCACTCGGTGACCTGCTGGTACTGGTGAGCGACGTTGAGCAGGCGGCTTTCCTGGAAATAGGGGGCCAGCAACTGCACGCCCACCGGCAGGCCGTCGATAAAGCCAGCCGGCATGGAGAGGCCCGGGATGCCCGCGAGGTTGGCGGTGATGGTGTAGATGTCTTCGAGGTAGGCCGAGACCGGGTCGTGGTTCTTCTCGCCAAGCTTCCATGCCAGATTCGGCGTGGTCGGGCCGAGGATCACATCCACCTCATCGAAGGCACTGACGAAGTCGTTCTTGATCAGGCGACGGATCTTCTGCGCCTTCAGGTAGTAGGCGTCGTAATAGCCCGCTGACAGCGCATAGGTGCCGACCATGATGCGGCGGCGGACTTCGTCACCGAAGCCTTCGGCGCGGGAACGCTTGTAGAGGTCGGTCAGATCCGCCGGGTTCTCGCAGCGATAGCCGAAGCGCACGCCGTCGAAGCGGGACAGGTTGGAGCTGGCCTCGGCCGGCGCGATCACGTAGTAGGACGGGATCGCGTGCTGCATGTTCGGCAGGCTGATCTCCTTCACCGTGGCACCGAGCTTCTTCAGCTCCTCGACCGCCGCCATTACCGCGTCGGCGATCTTGCTATCGAGACCATCACCGAAATACTCCTTCGGCAGGCCGACGCGCAGGCCGGTCAGCGGCTGGGTCAATGCGCCGAGATAGTCGTCCAGCGGCTGGTCGATGCTGGTTGAATCCTTCGGGTCGAAACCCGCCATGGCACCCAGCATCAACGCGCAGTCTTCAGCCGTGCGGGCAATCGGGCCGCCTTGGTCGAGGCTGGAGGCGTAGGCGATCATGCCCCAGCGCGAGACGCGGCCGTAGGTCGGCTTGAGGCCGGTGAGGTTGGTCAGCGCGGCGGGCTGGCGGATCGAGCCGCCGGTATCGCTGCCGGTCGCCGCAGGCAGCAGGCGCGCCGCGACCGCCGCAGCGGAACCACCGGACGAGCCGCCGGGTACGCGGCTGGTGTCCCAAGGGTTCTTCACGGCGCCGTAGTAGCTCGACTCGTTGGCCGAGCCCATGGCGAATTCATCCATGTTCAGCTTGCCCAGCGAGACTGCGCCAGCAGCACAGAGGCGCTCGACGACCGTGGCGTCGTAGGGGGCCAGAAAATTGTCGAGAATCTTCGAGCCGCAGCTGGTGCGAATGCCCTGGGTGCAGAACAGATCCTTATGCCCGATCGGTGCGCCGAGCAGCGCGCCGTGCTCGCCATCGGCACGGCGCGCATCGGCGGCCTTGGCTTGGGCGAAAGCCCGCTCTTCGGTCACGGTGATGAAGCTGTTCAGTTGCGGATCGAGCTGCTGGATGCGTGCCAGCAGCGAACGGGTCAGCTCCTCGGCGGAGAACTGCTTGTCTGCCAGCGCGCGGGCAATCTCGGCGAGGGTCAGTTGATGCATGTAGGCGTCCTTCATTACTCGATCACCCGCGGAACCAGGTACAGACCGTCCTCTACGGCCGGGGCGATGGCCTGGTAGGCATCGCGCCGATTGGTCTCGGTGACCGCGTCGGCACGCAGACGCTGGCTGGTTTCCAGTGGGTGGGCCAGGGGCTCGATGCCCGAGGTGTCCACGGCTTGCATGCGATCGATCAGGCCGAGGATGTTGTTCAGGGTCTCGGTGGTGCGGGGCAGGTCGTCTTCATTCAGACCCAGGCGGGCCAGATGAGCGATCTGTTCCACCTCGGAGCGTTCAAGCGTCATCGGGATTCTCCAGCGGGAAGCGAGTCGGCTGCGCCTTTCGTCGGCAAAGCACGACGAGGGGCGGCGGGTTCGAGCCGCAGCGGCGGGCATTCGAGCCCGGAAAAGCCGTCAATCTTACATGCCTGTGGGGCTTCTCGGTAGCACGGCTGCGCCTTGCGGGGTTTTTCCGAGGCGCATGCATTTCGCGCAATGGCTCACGTATGGGCCGATGACCACGGACTCTCGCCTTGCCCTAACTTCGCGCCATTGTTAGAGTTTGCGGCACTTTTTTCCCCACGCGTTTGCCCCAGGGCCCTTTTCCCATGTTCAAGAAACTGCGTGGCATGTTTTCCAGCGATTTGTCGATCGACCTGGGGACTGCCAATACCCTCATCTATGTGCGCGATCGCGGCATCGTCCTGAACGAGCCCTCGGTCGTTGCCATCCGTACCCATGGCAACCAGAAGAGTGTTGTTGCCGTGGGTACCGACGCCAAACGCATGCTGGGTCGTACTCCAGGTAACATCAATGCCATCCGCCCAATGAAAGATGGCGTCATCGCCGACTTCAGCGTCTGTGAAAAGATGCTTCAGTACTTTATCAACAAGGTTCACGAAAACAGCTTCCTGCAGCCCAGCCCACGGGTGTTGATCTGCGTGCCCTGCAAGTCCACGCAGGTTGAGCGTCGTGCGATCCGCGAGTCCGCCTTGGGTGCGGGCGCGCGTGAAGTGTTCCTGATCGAAGAGCCCATGGCCGCCGCCATCGGCGCCGGCCTGCCAGTAGACGAAGCGCGCGGCTCCATGGTCGTGGATATCGGCGGTGGCACCACCGAAATCGCCCTGATTTCGCTGAATGGCGTGGTCTACGCTGAATCCGTTCGGGTCGGTGGTGACCGTTTCGACGAATCCATCGTGACCTACGTGCGCCGTAACTACGGCAGCCTGATCGGCGAGTCCACTGCCGAGCGCATCAAGCAGGAAATCGGTTCCGCGTTTCCAAGCAGCGACATCCGCGAAATCGACGTACGTGGCCGCAACCTGGCCGAAGGCGTACCGCGCAGCTTTACCCTCAATTCCAATGAAGTGCTCGAGGCGCTGCAAGAGTCCCTGGCCACCATCGTTCAGGCGGTCAAGAGTGCGCTGGAGCAGTCGCCACCAGAACTCGCTTCCGATATCGCCGAGCGCGGCCTGGTCCTGACGGGGGGCGGCGCCCTGCTGCGTGACCTGGACAAGCTGCTGGCGCAGGAAACCGGCTTGCCGGTCATCGTCGCGGAAGAGCCGCTGACCTGCGTAGCGCGCGGCGGCGGTCGCGCGCTGGAAATGATGGACCGTCACGCCATGGACCTGCTGTCCACGGAGTGAGCTGACAGGCTCTGATTACAAGCCGATGACAGGGCCTGCCCTGCTCTCGGCTTTTCGCGTTTAGTGTGAAGCCTGCAGCTGCGAGGACCCGCCCATCAAACCGCTTTTCGCCAAAGGACCCTTGCTCGGAGTGCGCCTGCTGGTGCTCTCCGTGCTCTGTGTCGTGCTGATGGTGGTGGATGCGCGTTTCGAGACGCTGAAGCCTTTGCGTAGCCAGATGGGGCTGGTGCTCACGCCCTTTTACTGGCTGGCCGATTTGCCGGTTCGCACCTGGCAGCGGGCGACCGAGCAGCTCAGCAGCAGCACCAGCCTGGTGGCCGAAAACGAAAGATTGAAGGCCGAAGCATTGCTCATGCAGCGGCGCCTGCAAAAGCTGGCGATGCTGACGGAGCAGAACGTGCGCCTGCGCGAATTGCTCAACTCTGCCGCGCTGGTTGACGACAAGGTGATCGTCAGCGAGCTGATCGGGCTGGACCCGAATCCGTTCACCCACCGCATCCTGATTGACAAGGGTGAGCGCGACGGCGTGTTTCTCGGCCAGCCAGTGCTCGACGCCAGCGGGCTGATGGGCCAGGTCGTCGAGGTCATGCCCTACGCGGCGCGCGTGCTGCTGTTGACAGACGTGACGCATAGCATTCCGGTGCAGGTCAATCGCAATGGATTGCGGGCCATTGCAATTGGCACCGGGAGCCCGGATTATCTCGAGTTGCGTCATGTCGCCGAGACGGCGGACATCAAGGAAGGCGATCTGTTGGTCAGTTCCGGTTTGGGGCAGCGCTTTCCCAGTGGTTACCCGGTCGCCCAGGTGACCGAAGTGGTGCGCGGCTCGGGGCAACCCTTTCTGATCGTGCGGGCCATTCCCACCGCGATGCTCAATCGCAGCCGCTACCTGCTGCTGGTCTTCAGCGATTCGCGTAGCCCGGAGGAAAGGGCGGCCGCAGCGGCCCAGGCCCAGGAGTCCGCCGAGCGCAAGGCGCAAGAGCCAACGGCTGGCGACGGTGCGGTTTCGGGGCAGTCGGCGCCCGCCGCGCCCACTGCACCCACAACGTCCGATACGCCATCCCCATCCCCGCAACCGGAGGAGCGACCATGATCCCCGGTCGTTCAAACAGTGGCTGGGTTATCTGGCTGTCGCTGTTGCTGGCGCTACTGCTCAGCGTGGCCCCCATGCCCCAGAGTTTCGGCCTGGCGCGTCCGCTCTGGCTCGGCATGTTCATCGCCTACTGGGCAATCGCCCTGCCGCATCGTGGAGGGATGGCGGCGGCCTTCTTCTTTGGGCTGATGCTGGATGTGTTGTCGGGCACTTTGCTTGGGCAGAACGGCTTGCCGCTGCTGCTGATTACCTTTCTGGTGCTGAGCCTGCAGCAGCGCCTGCGTATGTTCCCGTTGCTCCAGCAAAGCCTGGTGTTGCTGGTGATTCTGGGAATCGGGCAACTGGTGCAGTTGTGGCTCAATACACTGACCGGCAACCGCCCACCGACACTGTTGTTTCTGGTCCCCGTGCCGGTCAGTGCACTCTTTTGGCCCTGGGTGTTTGTCGGGCTGGAATGGGCGCGGCGGCGCTTCGATGTCTATTGAGCCTGCAGACGGCTTTCGATCGTTGTGCGGATGTGTGAATCTGCTGCGCTCGACCACCCAGGAGCCGGCATGCCCAATTTGTTTCTTGCCTCCGCGTCGCCACGACGCCGTGAATTGCTGACTCAGATCGGCGTTCCATTCTCCCTTCTTTCCGTTGCCATCGACGAAACGCCCGGCGCAGCGGAATCGCCTGATGTCTATGTCCAGCGCCTGGCGCGGGAGAAGGCCTTGGCTGGCCTGGCGCTCGTCGGCGACGACTCGGCTTGCGTGATGGGCGCAGACACGACGGTTGTGTTGGATCAGCAAATTCTGGGCAAGCCGGTCGACAAGGCGGATGCGCTGGCAATGCTGCGCGCCCTCTCTGGGCGTGAGCACGAGGTGATGACCGCCGTTGCGTTGGCTAATCGGTCGGGTTGCGCGGTGCGGCTGGTTCCCAGCCGGGTGCGCTTCCGTCCGATCAGTATCGACGAAGCCGAAGCCTACTGGGCCAGCGGCGAGCCGCAGGACAAGGCCGGCAGTTACGCGATCCAGGGCTGGGGTGCGGTATTCGTCAGCGCGCTGGAAGGCAGCTATTCGGCCGTGGTTGGGCTGCCGTTGTGTGAAACGGCCCAACTGCTCGACGCATTCGGGCTTCCGTACTGGTGTAAAAGCTCGGTATAGAGCCTGGGGCTTGGCGGCGTATGCCGTTAGAATCGAGCCAACTGGTCAGCTTCGGCTGCTATACCCACCGCCATCGGCCGAGAACAATAATGAGCGAAGAAATCCTGATGAACATCACCCCCATGGAGTCGCGGGTGGCGGTGGTGGAAAACGGCGTCCTGCAGGAAGTGCATGTCGAGCGCACCCAGCGCCGGGGCATCGTCGGCAACATCTACAAGGGCAAGGTGGTGCGGGTGCTGCCCGGCATGCAGGCGGCGTTCGTCGACATCGGGCTGGAACGAGCGGCGTTCATTCATGCCTCGGAGATTTCCAACCGTGAAGGCAACGCTGTCGAACCGATCAGCGCCTTGGTCCATGATGGGCAGGCCTTGGTCGTGCAGGTGACCAAGGACCCGATCGGCACCAAGGGCGCGCGGCTGACGACCCAGTTATCGATACCTTCGCGCTACCTGGTGTACATGCCCAAAACCAGCCATGTCGGGATTTCTCTGCGTATCGAGGATGAAGGCGAGCGCGAGCGACTCAAGCAGGTAGTGGCCGAGTGCGTTGTGGCCGAAGGCATCGAGGAAACCGGTGGCTTCATCCTGCGCACTGCTGCCGAGGGCGCCGGCAGCGATGAGATTCTGATGGACATCCGCTACCTGCGCCGCCTATGGGAGCAAATCGACGGGCAAATGAAAACGGCCGGCGCGCCCTCGATCATCTACGAGGACCTGTCTCTGGCCATGCGCACCCTGCGTGATCTGGTCAATCCGCGTATCGAGAAGATTCGCATCGACTCGCGGGAAAACTTTCAGAAAGTCAGCCAGTTCGTCGATGAGCTGATGCCCGAGCTCGGCGAGCATCTTGAGCACTACCCCGGCGAGCGGCCGATCTTCGACCTGTACAGCGTCGAGGACGAAATCCAGAAGGCGCTCGAGCGCAAGGTCATGCTCAAGTCTGGCGGTTATCTGATCATCGATCCGGCCGAAGCGATGACCACCATCGACGTCAACACCGGTGCCTTCGTCGGTCATCGCACCCTCGAAGAAACCATTTTCAAGACCAACCTCGAGTCGGCCACCGCGATTGCGCGCCAGTTGCGGCTGCGCAACATCGGCGGCATCATCATCATCGATTTCATCGACATGGAGGATGAAGAACACCGGCGCCAGGTTTTGCGTACACTGGAAAAACAGCTTGAACGTGATCACGCCAAGACCAACATCATCGGCATCACCGAGCTGGGCCTGGTGCAGATGACCCGCAAACGCACCCGCGAAAGCCTCGAACAGGTATTGTGCGAGCCCTGCATGTGCTGCCAGGGACGCGGCAAGTTGAAAACGCCGGAAACCGTCTGCTATGAGATCTTCCGCGAGATCCTCCGGGAAGCGCGCGCGTACCAGCCCGAAGGCTACAGGGTACTGGCGAACCAGAAGGTCATTGACCGGCTGCTGGACGAGGAGTCGGGCAACGTCGCTGACCTCGAGAGCTTCATCGGCCGCTCGATCAAATTCCAGGTGGAGACCATCTATTCCCAGGAACAGTACGACGTGGTGCTGCTCTGACCAGGCTCTGTTGCCGTTTTGCTGCGGCCGCGACGAAACGGCAACGGACCCTGGGCGCTCGGGCCTGGGCGTGCGGAGCGTAGCCGCATGAGTCGGCTCTTGACCATCGTACTGGCCGTTTTGCGCCGCAGCCTCTGGCTGGGTGCAATGGGCGTGATATTGCTTGCGCTCTATGTGAGCCTCGGGCGGCAGTTGGTGCCGCTGGTGGCTGAATATCGCCTCGAGGTTCAGGACAAAGCGCGCGACCTGCTCAATATGCCGGTTACGCTCGGCCAGCTGGAAGGCCGCTGGGAGGGTTTTGCTCCCCAACTGATGGCTCACAACGTGATTATCGGTGAAGGCGACGGGGCGGTACGCCTGGATCGTCTGGCTCTGGTGCCTGACGTTTCGGGCAGTCTTCTGGCCCGACAGCTGAAACTGGATACCGTTGAATTGGCCGGCCTGAGCCTCGGCCTGGTGCAGACGGCTGAAGGTAAATGGCGTGTCGATGGCCTGCCCGAGCGTGGCGACCAACCGCCGCTGAACCTGGCGACGTCGATTACTCGATTGCAGCGTATCGGGCGTCTTCGGTTGCTGGATAGCCAGTTGACCGTTGAGGCCCTCGACGAAGCGCCTCTGACGTTGACCTATGCCAATCTCGAATTGCACAGCCTGGGACAGCGGCTGGGCCTGGATGGTCGCCTGTTGCTTCCCGAT
The DNA here is from genome assembly GCF_024448935.1 of Stutzerimonas stutzeri. GTDB lineage: Bacteria > Pseudomonadota > Gammaproteobacteria > Pseudomonadales > Pseudomonadaceae > Stutzerimonas > Stutzerimonas stutzeri_AO. Next base: position 30,023 of record NZ_JAMOIE010000014.1, on the reverse strand, counting down.
GGGCAGCCGCTGAGCCTGCATGCCGAGGCGCAGGTGCAGCCGGCGGACTGGCTGGCCAGCGACGCTGAACTGTACCTCAGCTTGCCGCAAAGCGACTGGGCGGCCTGGTTGCCTGCGAGCCTGACCGGAAGCTGGAACCTCGAGCAGTTGCAGGCGGGCGGCGAGCTGTGGCTCGACTGGCGCGGGCGCGGACTGTCCCGAGCAGTTGCTCGGCTGAATGCGCCCGCGGTGCGGTTGGGCCGCCAGCCCGACGGTCCGCTAACGATCGAGGATCTGGTGGTAAATGCCTACCTTGACCGAGCGAGCGAGGGCTACCGGCTCCAGCTCGACGGGCTGGCGTTCACCTTCGACAATGACCGTTGGCGGGATACGACACTGCTTGCCCAGCACAATCTTGCTGAAGAGAGCTGGCGACTGCAGGCCGATCGCATCGCTGTCGCGCCGGTGGCAAAACTGGTCGAGGCGATACTGCCACTGCCCGAGCTGGCCCGTGAGTATCTGCAAGGTCTTGCTCCCAGCGGAACGCTGCGCAATCTGCAAGTCGATTACCGCCCAGCGGCGACCCGTGACGAGCGCCTGGCTTTCACTGCCAACCTCGATGCAATCAGTATCGCTGCGCATCAATGGGTGCCGGCTGTGCGCAACGTCAGCGGCGCGGTGCGGGGCAATCTGGGCGGGGGCGAGCTGCGCTTCGACAATCGGGATTTCGCGCTGCATCTGGCTAAACTGTTTCCGCGTCCCTGGGATTATCAGCGTGCCCGTGGAAGCCTCCGTTGGACCCTCGACGATCAGGCGTTCACCCTCGCCGCGCCCTACCTGCAGGTGGAAGGCGAAGAGGGCCATATCGCTGGCGATTTCCTCATCCGTCTGATGCGCGATCCGGCGGCCGAGGACTACATGGACCTGCGTGTCGGCCTCTCCGATGGAGACGCGCGCTACACCGGGAAGTATCTACCGACACGCTCGTCAGCGCTGAGCCCGGCATTGGCCGAGTGGCTGAGCACCGCGATTCGCGGCGGCACCGTCGAGCAGGGTTATTTTCAGTATCAGGGTTCGCTGAACACGAACGCTGCGTCTACAGACCGCAGCCTGAGCCTGTACTTCAAGGTGAAAGATGCCGAGTTGGCGTTCCAGCCGGGCTGGCCGGTGTTGCGTGAAGGTCGCGCAGAGGTGCTCATCGAGAACAGCGGAGTGCGCGTGCGCCTGGCCGATGCACGGATGCTTGACAGCCGTGTGCACGACGCGACGGCTGAACTCCTTCGCAACCCTGACGCCAAGACGGCAAAGCTGGACATCAACGGGCAGGTGGACGGCTATGTTCGGGATGCATTGACCCTGCTGCAGGTAGCGCCGATCGGCACGGGCGAGTTGTTCGCCGGCTGGCACGGCGATGGGCCGTTGAGCGGCACGCTCAGGCTGGGCATTCCTCTGGCCAAAGGCGGGCAGCCTCAGGTCGATGCCGAGTTTTCGACAGCCGATGCCTCTCTGTTCATCGCCCAGGCGGATCTGCAAATCGGGGCGCTGGAAGGCGCCTTTCGCTACGACAGCGAACGTGGCTTCAGCGCAAAGGCTTTTCAGGGCCGCGCGCTGGGCAGTGCGATCAAGGGGCGGGCATTTGCGGCCGGCGAACCGGGCAGACCATCCACGCGGATCGAAGCGACCGGGACGGTCGGCGTGACGCCACTTCTGGCCTGGCGCAACATTGAACAGCCCTTGCCCGCCTCAGGGACGCTGCCCCTGCGGCTGAGCCTATTTCTGAGCAGTACGGACAACCACCTGCAGGTGGACTCTTCTCTGTTGGGTGCCACGTTGGCGCTTCCTGCACCCTTCGGCAAGACGGCCGGGGAGCGGCGCGACACGACGTTACGTATGACCTTCGGTGGTGAGCGGCAGCGCTATACGCTCCGATATGACGCGCTGGCAGCACTGACCTTCGTCGCGCCGAACGACGACTGGCGCGTGGGCGGCGGTGAGCTGGTGCTCGGTGGCGCTGCGGCGAACCTGCGCACCGATGAGGGTTTCTACATACGTGGCAGCGTGCCGCGCTTCGATCTGGGCGAGTGGCAGGCCTTGCTGGACCAATATGGCGGCGCGGCAACGGCTCCGGGCGGTTCGATGTTACGGCGCGCTCAACTCGAGATCGGTGTCTTTTCTGGGCTTGGTGCAGAGGTCGACAATCTGCGCGTCGAGCTGCAGCGCCAGCGAGCAGGCTGGCGGCTTGGCTTGCAGAGCGATACGGTGGCGGGGACCGTTCGCTTGCCCGATGCCGAGGGCGCGCCGATCGCGGTTGACCTGTCGCGCTTGCGCTTTCCTGGCGCCGAACCCAGCGACGCCGAGGCGCCGCTTCAGGATCGCCTGGCCGGCGTCGATCCGAAGGCTCTGCCTGCGGTTGATATTGTCGTAGCCGAACTGCTGCGGGGCAACGAGCTGCTGGGGGCGGGCGCATTGAAGATGCGACCCAGCGCAGAGGGGGTCACATTCCTTGACCTCGACCTCAATCTCAGGGGGCTGAAGATCGGTGGTGCTGGCGGATGGAACGGTTCGCGGACCTGGTACAAGGGTCGGTTGGAGGGTAAGGACCTTGCCGATGTTTTGCTGGCCTGGGGCTTCGCGCCCTCGACCACCAGCGAGGATTTCCGGCTGGACGTGGATGGCGGCTGGTCCGGCTCACCGGCGGCCTTCGCGCTAAATCGGTTCTCCGGTCGGCTCGACGCCCGGTTGCGCAAGGGCCAGCTGCATGAGGTAGACGGCGGCGCGCAGGCGCTACGGGTATTTGGTTTGCTGAATTTCGATTCGATCGGGCGGCGCCTGCGGCTGGATTTTTCGGACCTGTTCAGCAAGGGCCTGAGCTACGACCGAATCAAGGCCGAGCTGCGTGCGACGAACGGCGTCTACGTGACGACCGGGCCGCTGACAGTCGCAGGGCCCTCCAGTAACCTCGAACTGGATGGCCGCCTGGATCTGGTCGAGGATCGCATCGACGCCAAGCTGTCGGTGACACTCCCGGTGAGCAACAACTTGCCGTTGGCTGCACTGATCGTCGGCGCACCGGCCATCGGTGGCGCCCTGTTCGTCGTCGATAAATTGCTGGGCGACAGGGTCGCACGCTTTGCGACTGTTCGATACAGCGTCGAGGGGCCTTGGCAGGCGCCGACCATCAGTTACGACAAGCCCTTCGAAAAACCCAACTGATCCGCGTGCCGACAGATGGAGGCGTGCTGCAGAGGAGCCTCAATATGACCCTGGCGGTTATCCAGATGGCCAGTCAGGCCGACATCCGGGCGAACCTCGCCAACGCCAGACGGCTGCTGCAACGAGCCGCTGAGGCGGGCGCACAGCTCGCGGTGCTGCCCGAGAACTTCGCAGCCATGGGCCGCACCGATCTGCCGGCGGTCGGGCGTGCCGAAGCCGAAGGGGTCGGGCCGATACTGCCCTGGTTGAAACGGACTGCCATCGACCTCAGGTTATGGATAGTTGCCGGCACGCTACCGCTGCCGGCGGACGGCCAGCCGCAGGCCAAGGTTCGGGCTTGCTCGCTGCTGGTGGATGATCAGGGGCAGCGAGTCGCACGCTACGACAAGCTGCATCTGTTCGATGCGCACGTCAGCGATGCGCGTGGCCGCTATCAGGAGTCGAATGACTATGCGGCGGGCGACCGCTTGGTGGTGGTCGATACGCCGGTTGGTCGGCTGGGCATGAGTGTCTGTTACGACCTGCGATTCGCTGAGTTGTACACAGCTCTGCGTCTGGCTGGGGCCGAGTTGATCAGTGTTCCGTCGGCGTTTACTGCGGTGACCGGCCAGGCGCATTGGGAGATGTTGTTGCGCGCGCGGGCCATCGAGACACAATGCTATATGCTGGCGGCAGCGCAGGGTGGCGAACACCCAGGCGGGCGGTTGACCCACGGCCATTCATCTGTTGTTGATTACTGGGGGCGAGTGATGCGCGAGCATTCAACCGGCGAGGCTGCATTGGTCGTCGGGCGAGACACGGCTGGTCAGGCGGCGACGCGCCAACGTATGCCGGTGCTGGATCATCGTCGTTTTACCGCGCCCCGTATCGTTTCGGGGACATTGGAGTAGATATGAGTGAACTGTTGTTAGCTGTCACCGAGCGTCTGCTAACCCCGGGCGGGTTGGGCGTCGATGACCTGCCTGAGTTGCTTGGCGAGCTGGCGGGCCCCGGGATCGACGCCGCCGACCTCTATTTCCAGGATCAGGTGACCGAGTCCTGGGTGTTGGAAGACGGGATCGTCAAGGAGGGCGGTTTCCATCTGGAGCAAGGCGTAGGTGTGCGCGCGCTGTCCGGTGAAAAGACCGGCTTCGCCTACAGCAATGCGATCACTGCCGAGGCGCTACGGCAGGCCGCCGAAGCGGCTCGTTCGATTGCCAGGAACGGCCAGCAGGGGCGCGTCAAGGTGCTGTCCAGCGCCGCTTTTTCGCCGCTATACGGTCAGGACAATCCGCTGGACGGGCTCGGTCGAGCGGAAAAGGTCGAGCTGCTCAAGCGTATCGATGTCGCCACACGGGCGCTGGACCCGCGTATCAAGCAAGTCACCGTAAGCCTGGCGGGCGTCTGGGAGCACATTCTGGTGGCTGGCCTGGACGGCGGCATGGCGGCCGACATACGGCCGTTGGTGCGCTTCAATGTCAGCGTTATCGTCGAGCAGAACGGACGTCGTGAGCGCGGTGGCCAGGGCGGCGGCGGGCGTACCGGCTATGACTATTTTCTCGGTGAGGACCGAGCAATGGGCTATGCCCGCGAGGCCTTGCGTCAAGCGCTGGTGAATCTGGACGCCGTTGCCGCCCCCGCCGGGACGCTCCCGGTGGTATTGGCGCCGGGCTGGTCCGGCGTATTGCTGCACGAGGCTGTCGGGCATGGCCTGGAAGGCGACTTCAATCGCAAGGGCAGTTCGGCCTACAGCGGCCGGATAGGTCAGCAGGTCGCCTCCAAGCTGTGCACCATCGTCGATGACGGCACGCTGGTCAATCGGCGTGGCTCGTTGAGCGTTGATGACGAGGGCACGCCGACGCAGTGCACCACCCTGATCGAGAACGGCATACTCAAGGGCTACATCCAGGACAAGCTCAACGCACGCTTGATGGGGGTTGCACCCACCGGCAACGGACGGCGCGAATCCTATGCCCACCTGCCAATGCCGCGGATGACCAACACCTACATGTTGGCGGGCGAAAGCGATCCCGAGGAAATCATTCGCTCGGTAAAGAAGGGTATCTACTGCGCGAGCCTCGGTGGCGGGCAGGTGGACATCACCAGCGGTAAGTTCGTGTTCTCGACCAGCGAGGCGTATCTGATCGAGGACGGCAAGATTACCGCGCCAGTCAAGGGGGCGACCCTGATCGGTAACGGGCCGGAGGTGATGAACAGAGTGTCGATGGTGGGTACCGATCTGGCCCTGGACAGCGGCGTCGGGACCTGCGGAAAGGACGGCCAGTCGGTACCGGTCGGCGTCGGTCAGCCGACGGTGAAGATCGATGGCATCACGGTGGGGGGGACCGGGGCCTGAAGCTTCTTCAAGCCGCAAGCCACAAGCTGCAAGCCACAAGCCGCAAGCCGCAAGCCGCAAGTTAAAGCCGTCCAGGGCAGGGCTCCTCTTGAAGCTTGAAGCTTGAAGCTTGAAGCTTCAGCTAGCGAAGTCCGCGTAGCGCCTCGTCCAGCTCGCGGATGTACTTGAAGATCTTGCGGCTGGCGGCCGGCGGCTTGTTCCGCGCAGCTTCGTGTTGGGCATGGCGGATCAGGCTGCGCAGGTGCTGACGGTCGGTTTCGGGATATTCGATGATGAAGGCTTCGAGGGTTTCGTCATTGCCAGCGATCAGACGGTCGCGCCAGCGCTCCAAGGCGTGGAAGCGTTCGTTGTACTGGCGGGTCGAGGCATCGAGCTGGTCGACCAGGGCGAGAATGGCGTCGACATCCTGATCACGCATCAGTTTGCCGATGTATTGCAGGTGACGTTTGCGCGCGATATGCGCAGTGTGTTTCGGTGCGTCGGCAAGCGCCTTGCGCAGTGCATCGGTAAGTGGCAGGCGGTCTAGCACATCGGGCTTTAGGGTCGTGAGGCGTTCACCCAGATCCTGCAGAGCATGCAGTTCGCGCTTGACCTGGGTTTTGCTTTTTTCCTCGAAACCGTCGAGATCGGAAATATCAGGCATGGGGCTGATCCAGTAGGTAATGCCGCCATGATAACAGTAGCCTAGCGACGGAGCTCAGCCGAGCAGCGCTGGCTGCAACTTGGTCGAATCAGTTGTTGGAGTATGTATGAGTGAAGTCGAGGGGATCGGTCCGCATGCGTTGCCAGGCGTGCGCGAAAAGATCGCGAAGATCTTGGAGGAGGCCAGCCGACAAGGTGCCAGTGCCTGCGAAGTCTCCGTCTCGATGGAGCAGGGCCTGTCGACAACGGTCCGCCAGCGGGAAGTGGAAACGGTCGAATTCAATCGCGATCAGGGCTTCGGCATCACGCTTTACGTCGGTCAGCGCAAAGGCTCGGCGAGCACGACTGGCAGCGGCGACCAAGCGGTCCGCGAAACCGTGGCGGCTGCCTTGGCGATCGCCAAACACGCGTCCGCCGACGAGTTTGCCGGGCTTGCCGATCCGGCGTTGATGGCGAAGGACGTGCCGGACCTGGATCTCTATCATCCCTGGGGGATCTCTCCTGACGAAGCCATCGAGCTGGCGCTCAGCTGCGAGGCGGCGGCTTTCGCCGCGGACAAGCGGATTCTCAACGCCGACGGCACCAGCCTGAGCACCCACCAGGGGTGCCGCGGTTATGGCAACAGCAATGGCTTCATCGGTGCTTACTGCAGTTCTCGTCACAGCCTCAGCAGCGTGATGATTGCCGAGGCCGGCGGGCAGATGCAGCGGGATTATCACTACGACGTCTCGCGTGTTGCAGCCGACCTGGCCTCTGCCGAGTCGATTGGCCGGCGTGCCGCCGAGCGTGCCGTTCGCCGACTGGGTGCGCGTCCCGTTCCGACCTGCGATGTGCCGGTGCTGTTTTCTGCGGACCTCGCGACGGGGCTGTTTGGGCATTTTCTCGCGGCGATCTCCGGCGGCAATCTCTATCGAAACTCGTCCTATCTGGAAGGCGCACTGGGGCAGACGCTGTTTCCGCAATGGCTGAATCTCGACGAACGTCCGCATCTGCCTCGCGGGCTGGCCAGTTCGGCTTATGACGGCGATGGCCTGGCGACCTATGCCAAGCCGTTCGTCGAGAATGGCCAGTTGGTCTCTTATGTGCTTGGCACCTATTCCGGGCGCAAGCTGGGCATGCCCAGTACTGCCAATGCGGGTGGGGTACACAACCTCTTCGTCAGCCAAGGTGATGAAGACCAGGCCGCACTGATCCGCCGAATGGGCCGTGGGCTGTTGGTCACCGAACTGATGGGGCAGGGCTTGAACCTGGTGACGGGTGACTATTCGCGCGGCGCCGGTGGTTATTGGGTCGAGAACGGCGAGATTCAGTTTCCGGTGCAGGAGGTCACCATCGCGGGAAACCTGCGCGACATGTTCCGCCAGATCGTTGCGGTTGGCTGTGATGTCGAGTCGCGCAGCAGCATTCACACCGGGTCGGTGCTGATCGAGCGGATGAAGGTGGCGGGAAGCTGAAAAGACGACAACGGCGCTGGAGGCTGGAAAGCTGGACGGAAAAGCAGCCGTAAGCCGGAAACTAGCAGCCTGACCAGGTCGGGCCTGAAACTGTTCAGCCTTCAGCCTTCAGCCTTCAGCGGCTCTATTCGCCCTCTTCGAAACAGTCTTCAATCAGGGCGAGCAGCGCCTGGAGCGCTTCATGCGCCTGTTCGCCCTCTGTCTGCACGTGCAGACGGGTGCCTTTGCTGGCAGCGAGCATCATCACCGCCATGATGCTTTTGCCATCTATGAGGCTGGAGGGACAGCGCCCCAAGCGGATGTCGCAAGGGAATCGATTAGCGACTCCGACAAACTTGGCAGCTGCCCGGGCATGCAGACCGAGCTTGTTGATGATGGTGATTTCGCACGACGGCATGTGTATTCCTAGGTCAGGTCGCGGTGGCGGACCTGGACGTTCTTTAGAGGTGCGCGCAGCGCATGACCGAGCCGCTCGGCCAGATAGACCGAACGGTGGTGTCCACCGGTGCAGCCAATGGCGACCGTGACATAGGCGCGGTTGCTGGCGGCGAAGCGCGGAAGCCATTTGCTCAGGTAGGCGAAGATATCCTGAAACATCTCTTCGACATCCGTTTGCGCCGCAAGATAATCGACAACAGGCTGATCAAGCCCGGAGAAATCGCGCAGATCGGCCTTCCAGTAGGGGTTGGGCAGGCAACGCACATCGAATACCAGGTCGGCGTCCACCGGCATGCCACGTTTAAAGCCAAAGGACTCGAAGAGAAAAGCCGTACCCGGCTCCGGCTTGTCCAGCAGGCGCAGCTTCAGCGTGTCTCGTAGCTGATAAAGATTCAGGTGTGTGGTGTCGATCTTCAAATCGGCGTGATCGATGATAGGCGCCAGAAGCAATTCTTCGTCACGGATGGCTTCGGCCAGGGAGCGGTTCTGGTTGGTCAGCGGATGCCGCCTACGGGTCTCCGAAAAGCGCTTGAGCAATGTCTCGTCGGCGGCATCGAGATACAGTACATCGCACTGGATATATCGGCCACGGACGTCTTCGAGCAGCTCGGGAAAGCGTTTCAGTTGACTCGGCAGGTTGCGCGCATCGATAGACACCGCGACTTGTGGCTGCAGCAGCTCTGTGTGCAACAGCGCCCTTTCCGCCAGCTCTGGCAGAAGGCCGGCGGGGAGGTTGTCGATACAGTAGAAACCATTGTCTTCAAGGACATTTAGCGCAGTGCTCTTGCCGGAGCCAGAGCGCCCACTGACGATGATCAACCGCATCGAACTGCACCATTGAGCAGGGCTTGGCCTCGAAAAGCTTTTTTCGCGTCGCCCCGGCAGGGGCTGTATTGGCAAATAAGGGGCACGTTCTTTTCTCACTCAGCGTAGGGCGGCAGAATACTGCGCTGTCCTAGCAGGCTGTTGGAAAACCACTCGAGCAGACATGTCTCGTTAAAACAGCCACGGCTGCGAACCCGGTCAGAACACAGCCATAGCCCATCCATGCGCGTTCCTTCGGGCCTCCACGGAACCCGGCGGTCGGGCTTGCCTGCCACCGCTTAAGTTGTTTCGGCCGACCACTAACGACCGTTCTGAATATCCACCACCGCCTGATACAGTTCCTGTCCCGACGTGGCCTGGCGCAGCCGTTCACGGACCTCTTCGCGATCGAGCATGCTGGCAATCTGGCGGAGCAGCTCCAGATGTTCATCGGTGGCTGCTTCTGGCACCAGCAATACGAACAATAGATCGACGGGAGCGCCGTCGATCGCATCGAAATCTACTGGCGTATCGAGCCTCAGCACTGCACTGAGCGGCGATGTGCAGCCGGGCATACGGCAGTGCGGGATCGCAATGCCATTGCCGAAGCCGGTTGAGCCAAGTTTCTCGCGGGCAATGAAACTTTCAAAGATCGCTTGGCTATCAAGATCCGGCAGGTCCCCGCCAAGCACCTTGGCGATCTGCTCCAGGACGCGCTTCTTGCTGCCGCCCGGTACGCCCACCAGGGCGCGGCCGGGGGTCAGGATATTTTCGATTCGGATCATGATGGGTTAGCGAGCCAGGGCGCCCTGAAGGTGGTCGAGCTGCTTTTCCTTATGCTTGATGAGTTGCCGGTCGAGCTTGTCCGCAAGCAGATCGATCGCGGCGTACATGTCGCTGTGCTCGGCGTTGGCGACAACTTCGCGGCCGGCTACATGCAAGGTCGCTTCGGCCTTCTGCCTCAGCTTCTCGACCTGAAGAATGACTTGAATGGCAATGATGCGATCGAAATGCCGTTCTAACCGCTCGAATTTCTCCTCGACGTAGTCACGCAGGGGTTCGGTGATTTCCAGGTGAAGGCCAGTGATGTTGACTTGCATACTGCGTCTCCTTTTTGTCACGTGCGGATTGGTGGGCTGTAAGCCGCCATCGGAAGAAATCGACCAGTGCCCTGGTGTTACATCAGCCGCTTGCGCTCGCTGGATGGCGCGATACCGAGTGATTCGCGGTACTTTGCGACGGTGCGGCGTGCGACCTGAATCCCCTGTGCCTCCAGTAGACCAGCGATCTTGCTGTCGCTCAATGGCTTTTTCTGGTTTTCCGCGGCCACCAGTTTCTTGATGATTGCGCGGATGGCGGTGGATGAACACTCGCCGCCTTCGGCAGTGCTCACATGGCTCGAGAAGAAGTATTTGAGTTCGTAGATGCCCCGGGGGGTGTGCATGAACTTTTGCGTCGTGACCCGTGAAATGGTCGACTCGTGCATCCCCACCGCTTCGGCGATGTCGTGCAGCACCAGCGGTTTCATGGCCTCGTCGCCGTGCTCGAAAAAGCCCCGCTGATGTTCGACGATCTGGGTGGCCACCTTCATCAGCGTTTCGTTGCGGCTGAGCAGGCTTTTGATGAACCAGCGGGCTTCTTGCAGCTGGTTTCGCATGAAGGTGTTATCGGTGCTGGAGTCGGCACGTTTGACGAACCCGGCGTATTGGGCATTTACCCTCAGGCGCGGCATTGCCTCCTGATTCAGTTCCACCAGCCAGCGGCCATTGTGCCGGCGCACGATCACGTCAGGCACCACATATTCGGGCTCGCCCGCTTCGATCTGCGAGCCGGGGCGTGGATTGAGCGTTTGGATCAGGTCGATGGTCTGGCGCAGTTCGTCTTCTTTGAGCTTCATCCTGCGCATCAGCAAGCTGTAATCGCGCCCGCCAAGAATATCCAGGTGATCACTCACCAGCCGGATGGCCTCACTCAGCCACTCGGTGCGTTCGGGCAGTTGACGAAGCTGCAACAACAGGCACTCGCGTAGATCGCGGGCACCGATGCCTGCGGGCTCGAACTGTTGGATGCGGCGCAGCACCACTTCGACCTCATCGAGTTCGATTTCAAGTTCTGGATCGAAGGATTCGAGGACTTCTTCAAGCGTTTCGTCGAGGTAACCCTGTGGATTGATGCAATCGATCAGGGTGGCCGCGATGAGGCGGTCGGTGTCGCTCATCGGGGCGAGGTTGAGTTGCCAGAGCAGGTGGCTTTGCAGACTTTCGCCGCTGGTGGTCCGGCTGGTGAAATCCCACTCATCGTCATCGCTGCTCGGCAAGCTGCTGGCGCTGGTCTGATAGATGTCTTCCCAGGCGGTGTCTACCGGGAGTTCATTGGGGATGCGATCGCCCCAGTCGCCTTCTTCGAGGTTCTCAACGGTATTGATGGGCTCGTCATGGTGATTGTCCGGCTCGCTCTGCGCGGGCGAGTCGGCTGGAGGGCTTTCGCTGTTCTTTTCGATCGACTCGGCCATCGGGTCGGAGTTATCGAAATCTTCTCCGTCTTCTTCGCGTTCGAGCATGGGATTGGAGTCCAGCGCTTCCTGGATCTCCTGCTGCAGATCGAGCGTGGATAGCTGGAGCAATCGTATGGCTTGTTGCAGCTGCGGTGTCATCGTCAGCTGCTGGCCCATCTTCAGGACTAGCGATGGTTTCATGGCAGAGGACTTCGAACCTTGTTTGCCGGCGCAACCGCGCCTGTTCCGATTTCGCTGGCGCCGCGCGCCCGCGTAAGCAAATTATATGCCTGCCAATGAAGCCTTTGCCTAGCCCTGCAGGTTCGTCCGGGCAGAAAAAACCACGTCAAAGGCGGAATTCGTGTCCCAGATAGACTTCCTTGACCAGTTGGTTGGCCAGGATGGTCTCTGCGTCGCCTTCGGCGATCAATTGACCGTCATTGACGATGTAGGCGGTTTCGCAGATGTCCAGCGTCTCGCGGACGTTGTGATCGGTGATCAGCACACCGATGCCCTTGACCTTCAGGTGATGAATGATCTGCTTGATGTCGCCGACCGAGATCGGGTCGACGCCAGCGAAGGGTTCGTCGAGAAGAATGAACTTGGGTGCCGTGGCCAGGGCACGGGCTATCTCGACGCGGCGTCGTTCGCCACCGGACAGGCTCATGCCGAGGCTGTCGCGGATGTGGTGAATGTGAAATTCCTGCAGCAGGCCTTCCAGGGCTTGTTGCCGACCGCTGCGGTCAAGGTCCTTGCGCGTTTCCAGGATCGCCATGATGTTGTCGGCTACCGACAGCTTGCGAAAGATCGAGGCCTCCTGCGGCAGATAGCCAATACCGGCTCGGGCTCGGCCGTGCATGGGCAGGTGCGTCACGTCCTGGTCGTCGATCAGCACCCGGCCCTGATCCGCGTTTACCAAACCGACGATCATGTAGAAGCAGGTGGTCTTGCCGGCACCATTTGGGCCCAGCAGGCCCACGATCTGGCCGCTTTCGATGGACAGACTGACATCACGCACGACCTGACGACTCTTATAGCTCTTCGCCAGATGCTGGGCCTTGAGAATTGCCATTACTCGGTCTGCTCCGTTGCCGGCCGGTCTTTCTTGCGCGGCTGGATGACCATGTCCACACGGGGGCGCGGCGTGGTCACATCGGTATCAGTGGCGCGACCAGCATTGACGATCTGCCGCTGGCTGTCATAGACGATCTTTTCGCCTTCAAACGTGTTGCCTTCCTGTACGACCTTTGCCTGGTCGATCAGCACGATCCTTTCGTTCGCGGCGAAATACTGGATGGTCAGCCCGTACGCCTTGACGATTTCCTTGTCTGCCGCTGGCTTCTGCTCGTAGTGGGCCGGCTTGCCGATGGCGGTGAAAACCTCGACATCACCGTTTTCGTCCTGGGTGATGGTGACCGTGTTGCCCGTAATTTTCATGGTGCCCTGGGTGATGACCACATCGCCGCGATAGACGGCTACGCCCTGTTTATCGTCCAGTTCGGCGGTGTCGGCCTGCACGCGGATAGGCTGGTTGCGGTCTTCTGGAAGCGCATGGGCGTTCGAGCCGAGCAGGAAGATACTCAAACCGATCAGGAGGGGGAGGGTCTTAACGCAGCTCATGCTGGCCTCTTACGTTGGATAGCAGGAGCATCCTGCCTTCATCTAGATACGCTTTCATGCCCGTAGCGGTCGTTACACCGTTTGCGGCAAGGATTCTAACGGGTTGGCGGGTCTCGGCATAATCCTTCTCGGGCAGCACCGTCATCCGGCTGGTGGTAATGACCGTCGGGCGGCCCTTGGCGTCATTGCGTTCGATCCTGACGTTATCGATCAGCTCGACTTCCTCGCCCTGCGGGCCCACTTCGCCGCGCTCGCTGGTGACCTGCCACGGCAGCTCGGACCCTCGAAAGGAACGAAGGTCGGGGCGGGTCAGCAAGCTGATATCGCTGGCCTTGATATGCTCCACCCTTTCGGCAGTCAGCTCATAGTTGCGCTTGCCGTCCGGCTGGTATTGCACGGTGCGGGAGTTGCTGACGTAGAAGTCGATGGTCGACTCTTTGTCCTGGGTCGCGGGTGCGTCCTGCATGAAGCTCTCGGGGCGAATGTTCCAGTAGCCGATCGCAATCAGAAGCAGAGCGATGAATAGCAGAATGACGGGGAAGTGGAGTCTGCTTAACATGGATGCCCCTAGAGGTAAGCGGCCTGAGCGGCTTCGAGGCTGCCCTGGGCCCGCATGATCAGTTCGCAGAATTCTCGCGCCGCGCCCTCGCCACCACGGGCGGTGGTGACGCCGTGAGCATGCTGGCGAACGAACGCGTCGGCACTGGCGACCGCCATGCCCAGGCCTACCCGGCGAATCACCGGCAGGTCTGGCAGGTCATCGCCGAGGTAGGCGACCTCGGCGTAGTCGAGGCCGAGTTCGCCGAGTAATTCATCGAGCACCACGAGCTTGTCCTCACGCCCCTGATACAGGTGCTGGATGCCCAGGTTTTGCGCCCGGCGTTCAACCACCGGGGTCTTGCGGCCGCTGATGATCGCGGTGCGTACGCCGGAGTTGATCAGCATCTTGATGCCGTGGCCGTCCAGGGTGTTGAAGGTCTTGAACTCGCTGCCATCGACAAGAAAGTACAGCTTGCCGTCGGTGAGTACGCCATCGACATCGAATATGGCCAGGCGAACGTCGCGGGCACGTCGTAACAAGTCGTTCACTTACATCACTCCTGCGCGCAACAGATCGTGCATGTTCAACGCGCCAATCGGTCGGTCGTTTTCATCAACCACCACGAGCGCGCTGATCTTGTTGTCTTCCATGATTTTCAGTGCTTGGGCCGCAAGCATGTCGGCATAAGCGGTCTTGCCGTGCAGTGTCATGACCTGATCGATGCTGGCCTGACGAATATCGATGTCCTTGTCCAGCGTGCGGCGCAAGTCGCCGTCGGTGAAGATCCCCGCCAGGCGGCCGTCTGCCTCGACCACCGCCGTCATGCCGAGTCCTTTCTGGGTCATTTCCAGCAGGGCCTCGCGCAGGGATGTGCCACGATTGATCAGCGGCAGGCGGTCGCCAGTGTGCATCACATGCTCGACCTTCAGCAGCAGGCGCCTGCCCAAGGCGCCGCCCGGATGTGAGAAGGCGAAATCCTCGGCGGTAAAGCCGCGCGCTTCCAGCAGCGCAATCGCCAGCGCGTCACCCAATACCAGGCTGACGGTGGTCGAGGATGTCGGTGCCAGGTTCAGGGGGCAGGCCTCGATGGCGACGCTCGCGTCGATGTTCACCGCCGCCGCCTTTGCGAGCACTGAATCGGGGTTGCCCGTCATGCTGATCAGGGTGATGCCGAGGCGCTTGATCAGTGGCAGCAAGGTGACGATTTCGCTGGTGGTTCCCGAATTGGAAAGCGCCAGCACCACGTCATCATGCGTGATCATCCCCATGTCGCCATGGCTGGCCTCGGCCGGATGGACGAAGAATGCCGTGGTACCGGTGCTGGCGAGCGTGGCGGCGATCTTGTTGCCGATGTGCCCGGACTTGCCCATGCCGACGACAACGACTCGGCCCTTGCACCGAAGGATGAGTTCGCAAGCGTTGACGAAGTGCTCATCGATGCGTGTGCTGAGCTGCTCCACTGCCTCCATTTCCATGCGGATGGTACGCTGGGCAGTCTCGATCAGCTGGCTGCTCTGGCTCATGTCTGGATCATCGCCTGAATGAAAGCGCGGGATTATAACGGTAAACTGGGCGCCGCTCACCGAAAAGCGTGGCGCGGATCGTCGCGTTTGAAGCTGAACCCAGGCTGAACGACTGTACGCTCGTTCATGCAGCGATACAGAGACCGGCTTGGGGCGCCCATGACGCGGTGCTATAGTTCGCACCGCCAAAAACGGCTCTGCGAAGTATCTCCGAAAGAACGGGGGGCGTCTGATTCGCAAGCTGTATCCGAGGAGATCCGATGAGCACCGCCAACGCTAACGCCGTCGAGCTGAAGGATGTGACCTTCAAGCGCGGTGACCGGAGCATTTTCAACAACGTCGACATGGTCATTCCCCGCGGCAAGGTGACGGCCATCATGGGCCCTTCCGGCTGTGGCAAGACTACCTTGCTGCGCCTGATCGCCGCCCAACTCAAGCCGGCCCACGGTGAAGTCTGGGTGTCGGGAACCAATTTGCCGACGCTGTCGCGTCGCGAGCTGTTCGACATGCGCAAGCAGATGGGTGTGCTGTTCCAGAGCGGCGCCTTGTTCACGGACCTTGATGTGTTCGAGAACGTCGCCTTCCCGCTGCGCGTCCACACCAAGCTGTCCGAAGAGATGATTCGCGACATCGTGCTGATGAAACTGCAGGCGGTTGGCTTGCGCGGTGCAGTCGAGTTGATGCCCGAAGAGCTGTCGGGCGGAATGAAACGGCGGGTGGCGCTGGCGCGTGCCATCGCGCTCGACCCGCAGATCCTGATGTATGACGAGCCGTTCGCGGGACAGGACCCCATTGCAATGGGCGTTCTGGTACAGCTGATTCGCATGCTGACCGACGCGCTGGGAATCACCAGTATCGTCGTCTCCCACGACGTGGCCGAAACCGCGAGCATCGCTGACTACATCTATGTGGTGGGCGACGCCCAGATACTGGGGCAGGGGACGCCGGCGGAGCTTCACGAATCGACCAACCCGCGGATTCGGCAATTCATGAAAGGGACCGCGGACGGTCCGGTGCCGTTCCATTTTCCGGCGCCGGCCTATGCCGAGGATCTTTTGCGAGGCCCAGATGCGTAAACCTTCGTTGATCGAGCGTGTCCGCCTGGTAGGTGAGGCTGGAATGAACGTGGTCGCGGCTCAGGGGCGCGCGACGCTGTTTCTTTTTCGCGCATTGTGCGGCCCCAGCGGGCTGGACGGTCGATTCTCTCTGCTGATCAGGCAGTTGTATTCGGTTGGCGTGCTGTCTCTGGCGATTGTCGTGGTCTCTGGGGTGTTCATTGGCATGGTATTGGCGCTCCAGGGCTACAGCATCCTCAGCAGTTATGGCTCCGAGCAGGCCGTGGGCCAGATGGTGGCGCTGACGCTGTTGCGCGAATTGGGGCCAGTGGTCACAGCATTACTCTTTGCCGGGCGTGCGGGCTCGGCACTGGCGGCCGAGATCGGCAACATGAAGTCCACCGAGCAGCTGTCCAGCCTGGAAGTGATCGGTGTCGATCCGTTGAAGTACATCGTCGCACCGCGGTTATGGGCCGGCTTCATATCGCTGCCATTGCTCACCGTAATCTTCAACGTCGTCGGCATCTGGGGCGGCGCCATGGTTGCGGTGGACTGGCTCGGCGTTTATGAAGGCTCGTTCTGGGCCAACATGCAGGACAGTGTCACCTTCTCGTCCGATGTGTTGAACGGCGTCATCAAAAGCATGGTGTTTGCTGTCGTGGTGACCTGGATCGCGGTATTCCAGGGCTACGACTGCGAACCGACGTCCGAAGGGATCAGTCGCGCCACCACCCGAACCGTGGTTTACGCCTCGCTGGCGGTACTCGGTCTCGACTTTATTCTGACCGCCTTGATGTATGGAGATTTCTGATGCGTATCCGCACCCTGGAAATAGGTGTTGGTCTGTTTCTGCTGGCGGGCGTTCTGGCCTTGCTGCTGCTGTCGTTGCGGGTCAGCGGACTGAGCGTTGCCAGTACCGACACCTATAAGCTGTACGCCTATTTCGACAATACGGCCGGTCTGAGTGTCCGCTCCAGAGTCACCATGGCTGGGGTGACCATCGGCAAGGTGACGGCGATCGATCTGGATCGCGAAAGCTATACCGGACGTGTCACCCTGGAAGTTCAGAAAGACGTCGACATCCTGCCGATCGACTCCACCGCTTCTATCCTCACTGCCGGGTTGCTCGGCGAGAAATACATTGGCATCAGCGTTGGTGGCGAAGAGGAAACGCTCGGCGACGGCGACACGATCCACGATACCCAGTCGTCGTTGGTGCTCGAAGAGCTGATCGGCAAGTTTCTACTCAATTCGGTTAATAAAGAGTGAGGTGCAACCCATGATGACTGCCCTGCGTCGCGGCTTGCTGGTGCTGCTGGCTGCCTTCCCCCTCCTGGTTCAGGCGGCGCCCAGCGCCCACGAAGTGATCCAGCGCACCACTGATGAATTGCTTGCTGATATCAAGGCCAACAAGGAGCAGTACCGGCAGGATCCGAGCGCATTTTACGACTCGCTCAACGATATTCTGGGGCCGGTGGTGGATGCCGAAGGCATTTCACGGAGCATCATGACCGTGAAGTACTCGCGTAATGCGAGTCCCGCCCAGCTGACTCGCTTCCAGGAGAGCTTCAAGCGCAGCCTGATGCAGTTCTACGGAAATGCGCTGCTGGAATACAACAACCAGCAGATCAAGGTCCTTCCCGCCAGCGGCAAGCAGGACCCGCAGCGCACCAGTGTCGGCATGGAGGTGACCGGGCGCCAGGGCGAGATCTATCCAATCTCCTACACCATGGTCAATCATGACGGCAATTGGATGATTCGCAACGTGATCATCAACGGCATCAACATCGGCAAGCTGTTCCGTGATCAGTTTGCCGACGCCATGCAGAAAAACAACGGCGACCTGGACAAGACCATCGATGGCTGGGCCGAGGTAGTGGCGCGAGCCAAGGACACCGAGGCGGGCCAACGGGCGGCGGGCGATGAGTGACGGACGGGTTGAGCGGGGCGCTGACGGCGAGATTCGCCTGTCGGGCGTGCTCGATCATCAGTCCGGCCCAGCCTTGCGTCGGCAGGGTCAGGCGCTGATTCGTCAGGCCAAGGGCGCGCGCGTGTCGGTCGATTGCTCTGCGGTTGAACGATCCAGTAGCGTCGGCTTGTCCTTGCTGTTGGCCTTCACCCGGGATGTGCAGAAACAGGGCGATGAGCTGGTTATTACCGGCCTGCCGGCAGACATGCGGGAGTTGGCGCGGGTCTCCGGTTTGCTGGATATCCTTTCGCTGGCAGACGACACGGGAGGCGCTGCCTGATGGTGCTGCGCTGGGCGGAAGCGGCGCGGGCCAAGGTGCACCTGGCCGCTGAGTCGTTGGGTAATCTTCTGGTCGAGACCTTTCACTACCTGTCGCTGTTCGCGATCGGCGCCGTCACCGCCTGGGCTGGGTTGGTTGCGTTTCTGGGCATGGTCGAGAAAGGCAGCATCAGCGTTGATGACATTCTGCTGCTGTTCATCTACCTCGAACTCGGTGCGATGGTGGGTATCTACTTCAAGACCAACCATATGCCGGTGCGTTTTTTGATCTATGTCGCAATCACCGCATTGACCCGGCTGCTGATCTCCGACGTCTCGCACCACCACCGTCCGGATATGGGTGTCGTCTATATTTCCGCAGCGATCCTGCTGCTGGCAGTGGCTGTTCTGGTGGTGCGCTTCGCGTCATCTCGTTTCCCCGCGGTGGCGGCCAGCAGCCGACATCCGCAGCGGCGCGACGCCGATGCCGAAACGCTCGACTGAATGCAGCTTCGTCAGTCAGCGTGGCTTCGGGGTTCGCAGTCTCCGGGCTTTTTTGTATGATGACCGGCCGTGCGCGTCCGGCGCCGATCGAGGTTGAACATGCAGGCCGTAGAAGTTAAGAATTTTCTGGAAGAGAAGCTTTCAGGCGCTCAGGTGGAAGTCGAAGGCGAGGGCTGCAACTTCCAGTTGAATGTGATCAGCGACGAGTTGGCGGGCATGAGCCCGGTCAAGCGCCAGCAACAGATCTATGCTCATCTGAATCCGTGGATCGCCGACGGCAGCCTCCACGCCGTTACGATGAAATTCTTCAGTCGTGCCGACTGGCTTGCGCGTGGCTGATCGCCGGTCATAACAGGCATCTCTCAGTCAGTCCGTGCGCGACCGTCAGGGTCGTGCGCGGCTCTCCTTCGCCAGTGCTTCGAGCCTGTGGGTTACGGGAACATTCATGGATAAACTGATCATCACTGGCGGTGCCCGCCTCAACGGCGAGATTCGCATCTCCGGCGCCAAGAACTCGGCCCTTCCGATTCTGGCCGCTACCTTGCTGGCCGATACGCCGGTGACCGTCTGCAACCTGCCACACTTGCACGACATCACCACCATGATCGAGCTGTTCGGCCGCATGGGCGTGCAACCGATCATCGACGAAAAACTCAGCGTTGAAGTCGACGCCAGCGGCATCCAGACACTGGTCGCGCCGTACGAGCTGGTCAAGACCATGCGGGCTTCGATTCTCGTTCTGGGGCCGATGGTGGCTCGGTTCGGCGAAGCCGAAGTGGCCCTGCCCGGCGGTTGTGCCATCGGCTCACGTCCGGTGGACCTGCACATTCGCGGTCTGGAAGCCATGGGCGCACAGATCGACGTCGAAGGCGGCTACATCAAGGCGAAGGCGCCAGCTGGCGGTCTGCGCGGTGCACACTTCTTCTTCGACATCGTCAGCGTGACCGGTACCGAGAACATCATGATGGCGGCGGCATTGGCCAATGGCCGCTCGGTGCTGGAGAACGCCGCGCGTGAACCGGAGGTGGTCGACCTGGCCAACTTCCTCAACGCCATGGGTGCACGGATCACCGGCGCCGGCACCGATACCATCACCATCGACGGCGTGAAGCGCCTGGGTGGCGGCCGTTACAGCGTGATGCCCGACCGCATCGAGACGGGCACCTATCTGGTGGCCGCTGCCGCCACTGGCGGACGCGTAAAGCTCAAGGACACCGATGCGACGCTGCTCGAGGCGGTGTTGCACAAGCTCGACGAGGCCGGTGCGCACATCGACACCGGGAGCAACTGGATCGAGCTGGACATGAAGGGCAATCGGCCAAAAGCGGTAAATGTTCGCACAGCGCCTTATCCTGCGTTTCCGACCGATATGCAGGCGCAGTTCATTGCCATGAATGCGATCGCTGAAGGCACCGGGACAGTTATCGAGACGGTGTTCGAGAACCGCTTCATGCACGTTTACGAAATGAATCGCATGGGGTCACAGATTCTGGTCGAGGGCAATACCGCCATCGTGACCGGCGTGTCCAGGCTCAAGGGTGCACCGGTCATGGCGACCGACCTGCGCGCGTCAGCGAGCCTGGTCATCGCGGGCCTGGTGGCTGAGGGCGACACATTGATCGACCGCATCTACCACATCGACCGCGGTTACGAATGCATCGAGGAAAAGCTGCAATTGCTGGGCGCCAAGATTCGTCGCGTGCCGGGCTAACTGGCGGAACAGGCTGCGGCTGCCGGCGCTGCCGGCGGCCAAGGTCGAGATCCGTACCTGCCCTGCCCGGGCCGATGCCAAGGTCGCCATCAATAGGCTTCAAGGAATTAACCGTTCATGCTCACCATCGCCCTGTCCAAAGGTCGCATCCTGGACGATACGCTGCCGCTGCTCGCCGCCGCCGGCATCGTCCCCACCGAGAATCCGGAAAAAAGCCGTAAGCTGATCATCCCGACTACGCAGGAGGATGTGCGTCTGCTGATCGTGCGTGCCACGGATGTACCGACCTATGTCGAGCACGGCGCAGCGGACCTTGGCGTCGCCGGCAAGGACGTGCTGATGGAATACGGCGGGCAAGGGCTGTACGAGCCGCTGGACCTGCGGATCGCCAACTGCAAGCTGATGACCGCCGGAAAGGTCGGCGCAGCAGAGCCCAAGGGGCGTCTGCGGGTCGCGACCAAATTCGTCAACGTCGCCAAGCGCTACTACGCCGAGCAAGGGCGGCAGGTCGACATCATCAAGCTTTACGGCTCGATGGAGCTTGCGCCCCTGGTGGGGCTGGCAGACAAGATCATCGACGTCGTCGACACCGGCAATACGCTGCGCGCCAATGGTCTGGAGCCCCAGGAACTGATCGCCATGATCAGCTCGCGCCTGGTGGTCAACAAGGCCTCGATGAAGATGCAGCATGCGCGCATCCAGGCCCTGATCGATGCGCTCCAGAGCGCCACTGCCCAGCACCCGTGAGCACCGGCCGGACGCTAAACCGCCGGCCAGCCGATCCGCGTCATAGCCTAAATATCCAGGTGCCCGCGCGGTCGGCTTGTTAGTCTAGGGCGCCTGACTATCGCTGTATTCATCCGTTCATGAGGCCCGTTATGACCGCTCCCATCGACATCCGCCGACTCAACGCCGCCGATCCCGACTTCTCGCGACACCTGGATCGTCTGCTGAGCTGGGAAAGCGTCTCCGATGATGGTGTCAATCAGCGTGTGCTGGAGATCATCAGGGCCGTGCGCGAGCGTGGCGATGCCGCACTGGTGGAGCTGACCCAGCGGTTCGACGGCCTTGAGGTGGCCTCCATGGCTGACCTGATCCTGCCGCGTGAGCGGCTTGAACTGGCGCTCACACGGATCAGCCCGGCCCAGCGCCAGGCGCTGGAAGCTGCCGCTGAACGGGTCCGTACTTACCACGAACGGCAAAAGCAGGACTCCTGGAGCTACACCGAAGCTGACGGCACCGTGCTTGGTCAGAAAGTCACGCCGCTTGATCGCGCGGGTCTCTATGTGCCGGGTGGCAAGGCATCGTATCCGTCGTCAGTGCTGATGAACGCCATCCCGGCGAAGGTTGCAGGGGTGCCGGAGGTGGTGATGGTGGTCCCCACTCCGCGCGGTGAGCTCAACGAACTGGTGCTGGCGGCCGCGTGCATCGCCGGCGTCGACCGGGTCTTCACCATCGGTGGGGCTCAGGCCGTCGCTGCGCTGGCCTACGGCACCGAAAGCGTCCCGCCAGTCGACAAGATTGTCGGGCCCGGCAACATCTATGTCGCGACGGCCAAGCGCCACGTATTCGGCAAGGTCGGTATCGACATGATCGCCGGCCCCTCCGAGATTCTGGTGGTGTGCGACGGCCGGACCGATCCCGACTGGATCGCCATGGACCTGTTCTCCCAGGCCGAGCACGACGAAGATGCGCAGTCGATCCTGGTCAGCCCGGATGCGTCCTTTCTTGATCGGGTCGCTGAAAGCATCTCCCGTTTGCTGCCGAGCCTTGAGCGTAGCGAAATCGCTCGCGCCTCGCTGCTGGGGCGCGGGGCACTGATTCAGGTTGCTGACATGCAGCAGGCGATCGATGTCGCTAATCGCATCGCGCCCGAGCACCTCGAGCTGTCCGTGGCTGATCCCGATGCGTGGCTGCCGCAGATTCGCCATGCGGGAGCGATTTTCATGGGGCGTTACACCGCCGAGGCGCTGGGCGATTACTGCGCTGGGCCGAATCATGTCTTGCCCACCTCGGGCACTGCGCGATTCTCGTCACCCTTGGGCGTGTACGATTTCCAGAAGCGCTCCTCGATCATCCACTGTTCGGCTGAGGGTGCATCCGCGCTGGGCAAGGTCGCCTCGGTACTGGCGCGCGGTGAGTCGCTCACCGCTCACGCACGCAGCGCCGAATACCGGATAAAGCGGTAAAGACGAACAAAACGCTGCGGGCTTGAAGGCTGGACGTGTAGGCGCGAGCTTGCTCGCGAACCGCCTTGAAAGCTTCGCCAGCAAGCTGGCTCCGGGTTGGGTGGCGCAGCCAAGGTTGGTGCTGCGCGCGTGCATCTTCGTTCAGCCTCCAGCTTCCAGCGATCAAACCATTTGAATACCAAGGAATAAGGCCGATGAGCAAATTCTGGAGCCCCTTCGTCAAACAGCTGGTTCCCTATGTGCCCGGCGAGCAGCCGAAGCTGACCAATCTGGTCAAGCTCAACACCAATGAGAACCCCTACGGTCCTTCGCCCAGGGCGCTCGCAGCGATGCAGGCCGAGCTGAACGACAACCTGCGGCTGTATCCGGATCCGAACGGCGAGCGACTCAAGCGCGCCGTCGCTGATTACTATCACGTCCGGCCGGACCAGGTGTTCGTCGGCAATGGCTCGGACGAGGTACTGGCCCACGTCTTTCACGGACTCTTCCAGCATGGCAAGCCGCTGCTGTTTCCCGACGTGACCTACAGCTTCTACCCGGTCTATTGCGCCCTGTACGGCATCGCCTATGAGCCCATTGCGCTGGATGACAGGTTTCAGATCGAGGTGGCCGATTATGCCCGGCCCAACGGCGGAATCATTTTTCCCAACCCCAACGCACCGACCGGCCGCCTGCTGGCGCTGGAGGCCATCGAGCGGCTGCTGCAGACGAACCCCGATTCGGTCGTTGTGGTCGATGAGGCTTACATCGACTTCGGCGGTGAGTCGGCAATTGCGTTAGTGGATCGCTACCCGAACCTGCTGGTCACCCAGACATTGTCGAAATCTCGCTCGCTGGCAGGGCTGCGTGTCGGCCTGGCGGTAGGGCATCCGGATCTGATCGAAGCGCTGGAGCGCATCAAGAACAGTTTCAATTCCTACCCGCTGGACCGCATCGCCATTGCCGGCGCGGCGGCTGCGTTCGAAGATCGTGCATATTTCGAGCAAAGCTGCCAGCAGGTGATCGCCAGTCGCGAAGCCTTGACGGTTGCCATGCAGGCGTTAGGCTTTGAGGTGCTGCCCTCGGCGGCGAACTTCATCTTCGCCCGGCATCCGCAGCGCGATGCTGCTGCGCTGGCTGCCGGGCTTCGCGAGCATGGCGTTATCGTGCGCCACTTCAAGCAGGGGCGCATCGAGCAGTTTCTGCGGATCAGTATCGGGGCGCCGGAGCAGAATCAGGCATTACTCGATGCGCTGAAGCGCATCGGCTGACCACTGTCGCTGCAAGCCTTCTGGCCCATGCAGCGTCTGTCTCCGGCCGGTGCTGGCCGCGGTCGCAGCCAGTTTGATCGCGTATCGCCCGTTCTCCCCAGGCGCTGCTCGGCACAGACCGGGCAGGTGTTTCGCTCCTGCGGTGGTCTCTCTGCGCAGGTGAACTACCGCTACGGTTTTCGCCCCACTGCGAACGAGCGCCCAGGCCTGCTCGAGCGTCGAGTACGCTCCCGCTTGATCGCTTGATCGCTTGGCCGCGCGAGCGGGCTATTGCGGCGCTTGCTGTTGCGGCGCTTTCTCCACCAGTGGCCGCATGCCCACCTCGGCCGTCAGCGTCAGCGGCTTGCCGTTACGCAGAATGTCGATATCGATTTTGTCCCCGGGTCGCACCTGGGCAACCTGGTTCATTGAACGGCGGCCATCGCTTGCCTGCGCCCCATCGATGCTGAGGATGAGGTCGCCCGGCAGCAGGCCGGCGCGTTCAGCCGGCCCGTCGCGGTAGACACCCGCAACAACGATTCCGGGCCGACCGGCCTGGCCGAACGATTCGGCCAGCTCCGGCGTAAGGGACTGCACCTCGACCCCCAGCCAGCCGCGAATGACCTGGCCATGCTCGATGATGGATTTCATCACGTCCATGGCGAGCTTCACCGGGATGGCGAAGCCGATGCCCTGTGATCCGCCGGACTCGGAGATGATTGCCGTGTTGATGCCGATCAGGTGGCCGGCGGTATCCACCAGCGCACCGCCCGAGTTACCGCGGTTGATCGCCGCGTCAGTCTGGATGAAGTCCTCGTAGGTATTGAGACCCAGCTGGTTACGGCCGGTTGCGCTGATGATGCCCATCGTCACGGTTTGCCCGACGCCGAACGGATTACCGATCGCCAGCGTCACGTCCCCGATGCGAATGCCATCCGAGCGGCCGATGGTGATCGCAGGCAGGTCCGCCAGGTCGATCTTGAGTACCGCCAGATCGGTTTCAGGGTCGCTGCCGATCACCCGTGCCAGGGTTTCCCGGCCATCGCGCAACGCCACGACGATCTGTTCTGCATTCGCCGTGACGTGGTTGTTGGTCAGCAGGTAGCCTTCCGGGCTCATGATCACCGCCGAGCCCAGGCTCGATTCCATGCGGCGTTGACGCGGCAGGTTGTCCCCGTAGAAGCGCCGGAACAGCGGATCGTCCTTGAGCATGGGCGGCTGGCTGGCGCTGTCGATCACCTTGGTGGTGTAGAGATTGGCCACTGCGGGCGCAGCGCTGCTGACCGCGTTGGCATAGGAGTAGGGGCCTTGCTGGGGGATGCCGATCAGCGGCGCTTGCTGCAGGCTGTATTCCGGCTCGGCGCGATGTCCTACCAGCTGCGGATAGCGCTGAATGATCAGCAGGGCCGCCAGCAGGCCTACCAGCAACGGCCAGCCAAAAAAACGCAGGGCATTGATCATCGCGATGGGACGTCCGGACAGGTTGCGGAAGGCAAGAGCGCCTCTTAAGGTGGCGGCATTATACGAAGCTGGCCGTGAAAAGCAGCCTTGCCGGCGGCAAAACTGCAACGCACCGTCCAGAACGCTTAATCCGCAACATTTCTGATTGGTGTCCCGTCCGTTTCGCCGATGGACCGCGCCGACTCACTGATCCCGTAGATACTCTGTACAAGGAGCATGCTTGCATGGCCGTCGCGCTGACCACCCTGGTCGAGGAATCCGACCGCTTCCTCAACGCCGCGAAGATTCCCGATTATTGTCCTAACGGCTTGCAGGTGGAGGGCCGCCCGCAGGTACAGCGCATCGTCAGCGGCGTCACCGCTAGCCAGGCGTTGCTGGATGCGGCCGTCGAGGCGCAAGCCGATGTGGTGCTGGTGCACCACGGCTATTTCTGGAAGAACGAAGATCCGCGTGTCGTTGGGATCAAGCAGCGACGGCTGAAAACCCTGCTCAGCCATGACATCAGTCTGCTTGCCTATCACCTGCCACTCGATGTCCATCCCGAGGTGGGTAACAACGTGCAGTTGGCGCGCCTGCTCGGGTTGACCATCGAGGGCGCTTTGGAGCCGGATAATCCTCGCTCGGTCGGGCTTGTGGGTGCTCTCGATATGCCGCTTATGCCGGCTGATTTCATGCGTCGGGTTCACGCTGCGCTTGGGCGTGAACCGCTGATGGTCGAAGGGCCTGGCTTGATCAGGCGGATCGCCTGGTGCACTGGCGGTGCACAGGGCTATATCGATCAAGCGGTAACCGCAGGCGTCGATGCGTACCTGACGGGAGAAATCTCGGAGCCTACGGTGCATATCGCACGCGAAAACGGACTGAGCTTCTTTGCCGCCGGTCACCACGCCACCGAGCGGTACGGCGTTCAGGCCCTGGGTGAGCATCTGGCGAAGCGGTTTGCCATCGAGCACCTGTTCATCGATTGCCCAAACCCCGCGTGACGCAGCCCTTCGAAGGCTGCGACGCGGTGTGATGCAAAAAGGACGGAAGGTTTTCCCCGGCATATAGCTAGAGCATTTAGATCTAAAAGGCGCCCTGATTAGAATCTAATGCCGTGTTAAAGTTGCGCCCAATCCACGGCCCGCCGGCCGTCCACCTGCCAAATCGTGAGTAGCCATGGTCGACAAACTGACGCATCTGAAACAGCTGGAGGCGGAAAGCATCCACATCATCCGTGAGGTGGCAGCCGAATTCGGCAACCCGGTGATGCTGTATTCCATCGGCAAGGATTCGGCCGTGATGCTGCACCTGGCGCGCAAGGCCTTCTTTCCGGGCAAGCTGCCGTTCCCGGTGCTGCACGTCGATACACGCTGGAAGTTCCAGGAGATGTACCGCTTCCGCGAGCAGATGGTCAACGAGATGGATCTGGACCTGATCACGCACATCAACCCGGATGGCGTGGCGCAGAACATCAACCCGTTCACCCACGGCAGCGCCAAGCACACCGACATCATGAAAACCGAGGGCCTCAAGCAGGCGCTCGACAAATACGGCTTCGATGCCGCTTTCGGCGGCGCCCGCCGCGACGAGGAGAAATCCCGCGCCAAGGAGCGCGTCTACTCCTTCCGCGACAGCAAGCACCGCTGGGATCCGAAGAACCAGCGCCCGGAACTCTGGAATCTCTACAACGGCAAGGTGAAAAAGGGCGAATCCATCCGCGTGTTCCCCTTGTCGAACTGGACCGAACTGGACATCTGGCAGTACATCTACCTCGAGCAGATCCCGATCGTGCCGCTGTACTTCGCGGCCGAGCGCGACGTCATCGAGAAGAACGGCACCCTGATCATGATCGACGATGAGCGCATCCTCGAACATCTCACCGACGAGGAGAAGGGACGCATCGAAAAGCGCATGGTCCGCTTCCGTACCCTTGGCTGCTACCCGTTGACCGGTGCGGTGGAATCTACGGCGTCAAGCCTTCCCGAGATCATCCAGGAAATGCTCCTGACGCGTACTTCCGAACGTCAGGGCCGCGTCATCGACCACGATGGCGCAGGTTCGATGGAGGAGAAGAAGCGGCAGGGGTATTTTTAAGGCCGCTGGAGGCTAAAGGCTGGAGGCTGAACGAATGGATTTCGAACGCCTGGATGTATGGAAACTGTCGGCGCGGCTTTCTGTTGATATTTATCGGGAGCTGGCTGACTGCCGAGACTTTGGTTTCAAGGATCAGATCACCCGGTCTGGCCTTTCAATCCCAAGCAACATTGCCGAAGGCATGACTCGGGATGGTGATAAGGAAAAACGCTACTTTCTGAGCATCGCGAAGGGTTCGTGCTCGGAGTTGCGGACACAAATATACATAGGGGTTGAGGTGGGATTTATTCCCGCTGAATGCGGAAACGACTGGATAAGGCGCAGCAAGCGGGTCGCTGCGATGCTCTCCGGTCTGCTCAAGCTCCTCCACCAGAAATAACCCAGGCCGGCCAGAGGGCTTTTTCGTCAAGCCATCCAGCCTAAAGCCTCCAGCGATAGAGAAGAAAGCATGTCGCATAGTTCTGACCTTATTTCCGCCGACATCCTCGCCTACCTGGCGCAGCACGAGCGCAAGGAACTCCTGCGCTTTCTCACTTGCGGCAACGTCGATGACGGCAAGAGCACGCTGATTGGCCGGCTGCTGCACGATTCGAAGATGATCTACGAGGACCACCTCGAAGCCATCACCCGCGACTCGAAGAAATCCGGCACCACCGGCGATGACGTCGACCTGGCGTTGCTGGTCGATGGGTTGCAGGCCGAGCGCGAGCAGGGCATCACCATCGATGTCGCCTACCGCTATTTCTCCACCGCCAAGCGCAAGTTCATCATCGCCGACACCCCTGGCCACGAGCAGTACACGCGAAACATGGCGACGGGTGCGTCCACCTGCGACCTGGCGATCATCCTGGTCGACGCCCGCTATGGCGTGCAGACCCAGACCAAGCGCCACAGCTTCATCACCTCGCTGCTGGGCATCAAGCACATCGTCGTGGCCATCAACAAGATGGACCTGATGGACTTCGACCAGTCCGTATTCGAGCGCATCAAGGCCGATTACCTGGCCTTTGCCGAACGCATCGAGCTCAAGCCGTCGTCGCTGCACTTCGTGCCGATGTCCGCGCTCAAGGGCGACAACGTGGTCCACCGTTCCGAGCGCGCGCCCTGGTATGAAGGGCAGTCGCTGATGGAGATTCTGGAAAGCGTCGAGATCGCCGGCGACCGCAACTTCGACGACCTGCGCTTCCCCGTGCAGTACGTCAACCGGCCCAACCTCAACTTCCGCGGTTTCGCTGGCACCCTGGCCAGCGGCATCGTGCGCAAGGGCGACGAGGTCGTGGTATTGCCGTCCGGCAAGCGCAGTACCGTCAAGTCCATCGTCACCTTCGACGGTGAACTGGAACAGGCGACACCGGGCGAGGCGGTTACCCTGACGCTGGAAGACGAGATCGACGTGTCTCGTGGTGACATGCTCGTGCATGCCGACAACCTGCCGCGCATCACAGACGGTTTCGACGCAATGCTGGTGTGGATGGCCGAGGAACCGATGCTGCCGGGCAAGAAATACGACATCAAGCGCGCCACCAGCTACGTGCCGGGCTCAATCGCCAGCATTACTCACCGGGTCGATGTGAATACACTGGAGCATGGCCCCGCCAGCAGCCTGCAGCTCAACGAGATCGGCCGAGTCAAGGTCAGCCTGGATGCGCCGATTGCCCTGGACGGCTACGCGCAGAACCGTACTACCGGTTCGTTCATTATCATCGATCGCCTCAGCAACGGCACCGTTGGCGCCGGCATGATCATTGCCGAGCCGGTCGTCCATGGTGCCGGCGGACACCATGGCGCGCTGGCTCATGTCTCCACCGAAGAGCGTGCAAGCCGCTTCGGCCAGCAGCCGGCGACCGTGCTGTTCACCGGCTTGTCCGGCGCCGGCAAGAGCACCCTGGCCTATGCGGTGGAGCGCAAGCTGTTCGACATGGGCCGCGCGGTCTTCGTACTGGACGGCCAGAACCTGCGCCACGATTTGAACAAAGGCCTGCCGCAGGACCGCGCCGGGCGCACCGAGAATTGGCGGCGCGCCGCCCAGGTCGCACGGCAATTCAACGAGGCGGGCCTGCTGACCCTGGCCGCGTTCGTTGCGCCGGACGCCGAAGGCCGCGAGCAGGCCAAGGCGCTGATCGGGGGCGAGCGCGCCATCACCGTCTACGTCCAGGCGTCACCGCAGGCCTGCCAGCAGCGTGACCCGCAGGGCCTGTATGCCGCCGGTGGCGAAAATATACCGGGCGAGTCCTTCCCCTACGACGTGCCGGTGAATGCCGACCTGGTGATCGACACCGAAGCGCTGACCGTGGAAGAGGGCGCCAGGCAAGTGATCCAGTTGCTGCGTGAGCGTGGGGCGATTTGATGTGAGCGTGGGGCGATTTGATCGCGCATCGGTTGTGTCGGCGCCCTGCAAATCGCGCGGGTTTCACCCGTACCGCGTTCCGCGGTGTCCAGTCAACGTAGGTTGGATTAGCCGAAGGCGTAATCCGACGATCGAGAGGGTGGGGGCGGTTGCGGTGACGGGCCGACGGATATGGCCGGTT
>NZ_JAMOIE010000013.1 GCF_024448935.1 Stutzerimonas stutzeri | reverse complement strand
CCAGCACACCCTCAGGGAGTATTGTGCTCAAGTGTATGTCGCGCGCGGTCATTGCCGGACTGCAGAGCTCCACAGCCTCGTGGATGACCTGAACCATATCGACAACGCGGCATTCGAGTCGAAACTTGCCGGTGCTGGCGCGCGCCAGGTCGAGCAGATCTTCTACCAGTCGAGACAAGTGGCGTACCTGCCCTTCGATCAAGATCTGCATTCGCGGCAGCTCCTCGCTGGGTACACGCGCCAGACGTCCCGCGATCATGCTGATAGGCGTAAGTGGGTTACGCAGTTCGTGGGCTACCAGGGCGAGTGCTTTGCGTTGCTGCCCCAGCGCCTGCTCGGCCGCGGCCTGCAGGTCTTTTGCGCTTAATGCTGCGGCAACCAGTTGCTCGTTGGCTTCACGCATATCCTGATATAGCTGCTGCTCTGCTTGCGTGAGCTGCGATCTTTCTGCATCCGACTGCGCTAACAAGGTCGCTAGAACCAATTGCTGGTTGGCCTCGATCAGTTGCTCCATCTGCTGACTGTCGACGAGCTGGCTATTGGTGTCGTTGAGCTCTTTATGCAATGCCGCCAGCACCGCGCGAGCTTCGACGGTTTGCTGCCCGAGCCGGAACAGTTCGCTGGAGGCGGCAGCCATAGCTTGCGTGTTGTTGGCATCGGTCTTTTTCACGAGTTTGTATTCACCCCTCGTTCCCACTGAGACGCCGTCGGGTAGGACGTCCTCCGAGCAGACCTTCTTGATCCGACAACATCTCACCGATCTGCAGCCCGTTATCGTCAATGCGATACAGCCGTAGTTCATCCGAATGACTGCTGGCGCGCACCTTGACCACCGCCATGATGCGCAACAAGCGGCTCTCTACTTCTATGTAACGCTGGACGATGATGGCGTCGGTGAGGAAGGCCGTACCGTAGGGGCTGAATCGCAAGTCCGTATAGCGATCTTCCAGCTCGGAAGTCATCAGCACACTGACCCCAATAGAAGTCAGCGCGGTGACCATCCGTGAAAGCGATTCACGATAGTCATCACGAAATGTAGGTGCCAGCGCCAGCTCGAAGCCCGACAGGGAATCGATCACCACGCGGGTTGCCTTCAATCGGTCGATCTCGCTCAACAGCTTGGAAACGATTTCGTCGATGGAGAGGTCCGGGGCACGACTGTCGACCAACCCTACTTGGTCGTTCTTGATCAAATCGGCAAGGATGGCATTTTGCGAGCGATCGGGTCGCTGTTCGAATACGGCAATGACCCCGGTTTCGCCATTGCGAACACCCTCGGCGAGGAAAGATGCAGCCAGAATGCTTTTACCAGAACCCGATGGCCCGGCCACGAGCAGGGAATAGCCCTGAGGCAGCCCGCCGCCGAGCATATCGTCGAGCCGTGGAACGCCCGTTTTCATGCGCTTGATAGGGAAGGTCTGCGGTGCCTCGGAGGGGCTGGCCACCGCAGGAGCAAATACCTTGATTCCCGATGTGGCGATGCGGAACGTGTGCAACCCAGGCAACGTAGGCTGGCCGCGCATCTTCATGATTTCCATCTTACGTACCATGGAATTGCGCTGAACGCTCTGGCGCAACCAGATCAGCCCATCGGCCACGGTAAAAATCGGGTTGGTATCGGTTTCGGTGAAGTACTCACCAATCAGAAAGGTCGTTGCCTGCCAGGTGGTCATCAACATGCCCAGTTGTTGAATGAACTGCGGCAGGTTGTTGTTCGGGTTGTTCTGGGTCTGGCTTGCCAGCACGACCGAACGGAACGAGTCGACGAACACCAGGGCGGGCGAATGGCTTTCGACCTCGCTGACGATACGCCGCAGCACTTCGTGCAGATCGCCGGCGAGGGTGTCGTCAGCCAGGTTGATGTAGCGGATCGACTTGTTAATCGCTTCGCTGTCGAAGAACTCGAACTGCT
This sequence comes from Stutzerimonas stutzeri, assembly GCF_024448935.1. Taxonomy (GTDB): domain Bacteria; phylum Pseudomonadota; class Gammaproteobacteria; order Pseudomonadales; family Pseudomonadaceae; genus Stutzerimonas; species Stutzerimonas stutzeri_AO. Next base: position 72,710 of record NZ_JAMOIE010000013.1, on the reverse strand, counting down.
GTTGATAGCGCAGCATTTTCAGCGGTGGCTCACCGAGCACGGTAAAAAAAAGCGCGGGGCGTTCGGGGGTCGCCAGCGCGAACATCATCTGGTGAGCCAGGGTGGTTTTGCCACAGCCTGGGGGGCCGGCGATCAGATTGAAGGAAAACTCCGGCAACCCTCCGCCAAGCACTTCGTCCAACCCCGGCACACCGGTGGCCAGGCGGTTGATAGTCGCTTTGGTGCTCATGGCGATTTTTCCTGCGCAGGGGTTTCGCTCGAAGAAGGTTCCCACACACCGCGAAGCAAGCGTGTAGTGAGCGAGGGCCCGATTAGCGTGATCAGCAGTTCGTGAAAGGTAGTGAGCAGCACCTCGCCAAAAAACAGCGCTTCGGCTTCGCTTTGCTTGACGAGCACGGCCTGCAGAACAGTCAGGTCCAGAGAAGCCTGCATCCCGTCATAAGTGCTGGCCAGGTGCGGGTGGTTAGAGAGGCACAGATGCAGGCTACGGCGATAGAGCGCAGCAACGCCTTGCTGCCCGACGATGGGGGTCAGCGATGAGTCTATGTCCTGCAGTATGGAGATGATCGTCTGGGCGACTGCTGCGGCGTCAGCGTTAGGGCCAACGCGACGCGTCAGAGAATCTACAATCTCATGGCTCTCTTCGCTTCGCGTGGACATGGCTAGCCGATATCTGATGGGGCAGGTGTTGATAGTACACCCTAAGACGAGAAGCGAAGACTTAACCGGCCAGCACCATGCTAATGCGCTCGTGCCGTTGGTTTATCCGTAGAGCCATGGTGCCGATCGTGCGCCTAGGGTGGGCTATTATTCGCTGCGCAAGATGTCGGAGGCCCTCCATCAGATCGATGGCACCGGTTTCATTGCTGCACGACGGAAGGCGGTAGTGAACGGCGCATCGCCCAACTGGCGTGTTTGCTGCATTGCTTCGCTGATCGTCGGTTTTCCGTCACGTCTGGAGCGAGAGATGAATGTGTTTAGCCTTATCGTGGCCGCACTCCTGTTAAGCGGCTGCATGAAGGTAAGCGACATGGCTGAGGGGACCCGCCATCAGCTGCGCGACGTTGGCATTCTCGACCACAGCGAGACGGTCAGGTCCGCCTCGTGGCGCCTGCAACCCGACTCGTTCATCTACATTGCGCAGGGTCACTTTGTTCCCCCAGGTGGCGCCTATCCGCGCCCGAACGTAGTAGCCGAGGAGGCGTTTGAGAGCTTCGTCCAGTACTTTCCGCTGGTCCGGCGTGCTCCAGAACCTGTGGGGCTGGAAGACGCATTGAACCAGGCGGCAGTCGCTGGTGCCCATTACTTGCTGTACACACGATTCGCCGCAGCAGACGACCGTATCGGCAGTTTCGATGAGTTTGATGACCAACGCGCGCTCGATCGACTGGGTGTCGATACCAGCACGGTTCAGTTGATGCTGATCGAGACCGGCAACAGGTATCTGGCCGATACGGCCAGTATTCGCAGTCGCGGCGGATTGCTGAACATCTATGACGCGACACCGCAGGTCTTGTTGGGTCCGCCCTTGCGTGAGTACGCCCGGCGCCTGATAGGCCTGGGGCGCTGAGGAGCCAATATGAGCGATGCGGGAAAAGCTGCGAATCTGTTGAGTCAGATTCCCAAAGCCGAGAAGAAGGGCTTGCCACCGGTGCACCTGTGGAATCCGCCGTTCTGTGGTGATCTGGACATGCGAATCATGCGCGACGGTAGCTGGTTCTACCAGGGCACGCCAATCGGGCGGCCTGCAATGGTGCGGCTGTTTTCCACGGTGATCCGGCGAGACGGCGATGATTACTTTCTGGTGACCCCGGTCGAGAAGGTCGGCATCAAGGTGGATGATGCGCCGTTCGTGGCGGTTGAACTGGTAGCAGAGGGAAGTGGAGACGCTCAGGTGCTGCGCTTTATCACCAATGTCGGCGACGAAACCGAAGCGGGAGCAGAGCACCCTATTCGGGTCGAGCTAGATCCGGATACTCAGGAGCCAGCACCCTACGTGCATGTGCGCGCCAACCTCGAAGCGCTGATTCATCGCAACGTGTTCTACCAGCTGGTGGAATTGGCCGTGCCGCATGAGATCGATGGCGCAGATTGGCTGGGGGTCTGGAGCCAAGGCCAGTTTTTCCCGATCGGTCGCTCCGAGTAGTTCGATTGAGCGTATCGCTACAGAAGGAAGCCGTATCGCGCGTGGTGTGCCAACGGGTGGTCAGTCGGTCCGCCAGAGGATTTCAGCTTCGCCACGCTCGCTGATGCTGATCCAGCGGTCGGCGTCTTCCACCGATTCTGCTTCCTGCCAACCGCCCGGCGCGCAGCGAATCTCTACCCCAAGTGCCTGATAGGCATCGCGAGCGCAGGCGACGTCATCTTCCCAGGGCGTCGCGTCGCTTTCGAGCAACAGGCTGTGCCACTTTCCCACGGCCTTCGGCAGCCAGGTCACGGGAATATCGCCGGCGCTGCACTTGAAGGTTTTACCCTTGGCCTGCCAGGCAGAGCAGCTTCCGATCGCCTGGTTCAGCCAGTCAGTGACGGCGTCCTGGCTGGCGTCCCTTAGGTAGATTTCGATATCCGGTTGACGCATGGGATGGCCTTGTCTGGCTGATGTTGCAGCCGGTTGATGTTGACTGTTGAAGCCCGGAAGGCTGCATCAGACGCATTGGATCGGCCCAAAAGCCGATGCCGTATTCGTTTGGATAACCTGATCAGTCTCGCTGGATCCAGTCATAGCGTATCGCAACCCGTACGTGCAATGGCGCCTGGACGACTGCTGCGCGGCGTTCGGCGCTGGCGCGCCAACCGTGCGGGGTCATCGCCAGTAGATCAGCACGGGCTTGCGGGTCATCCAGTTGCAGTTCGAAGGACAGTGTCTCGCTGTGAGCGAGGTGCATGCCTTCGGGGATCAGCGAAAGATGCTTCTGATCGTCGTAGTCACGGACTTCGTCGTACAGCAGAGCTCGCAATTCCCATAGGTGCTCACGAGTCGGCCCCATGCGCAGCAGACCGCCGCCGGATGCTAGCAGACGCCGTGCTTCGGTCCAGTCCAGCGGGCTGAATACGCTGACCAGCAGCTCGCAGCTGGCATCAGCCAGCGGCACCCGTGCCATGCTTGCTACCAGCCACTCGATCTGCGGCGCGCGCTTACAGGCGCGCTTGACTGCTTCACGGGAAATGTCCAGCGCGTAGCCATCCGCATCGGGCACAGCCTGAGCAATCTGCGCCGTGTAATAACCTTCGCCACAGCCGATATCCAGCCAGCGACTCGGTGAGCGTTCGGCTGCCAGCTGTGCCAGTCGCGTCGCCAGCGGCGCGTAGTAACCCGCCTCGAGGAAGCGCCGCCGCGCCTCGACCATGGCCTGGTTGTCGCCCGGGTCGCGGCTGTTCTTGTGCTGCACCGGCAGCAGGTTGAGATAGCCCTGGCGGGCCCGATCGAAACGGTGATGAGCCGGGCAGGCGACGCCGTTGCCTGCCGCGCTGAGCTCGGCGTGGCAGATAGGACAGGTCAGCATGCGAGCAGGTTGACCAGGGTCTGGTAGTAGATCTCGGTGAGCAGGTCGAGGTCGCTGGCGAGGATATGCTCATCCACCTGATGAATCGTTGCGTTGACCGGGCCCAGCTCGACCACCTGGGTGCCCAGTGTCGCGATGAAACGCCCGTCCGAGGTGCCGCCACGGGTGGACGGTGCGGTCTCGCGGCCGGTGACGCTGCGGATTGCCGCAGCCACACCGTCGAGCAGGTCACCGGGTTCAGTCAGGAAGGGTAGGCCGGAAAGGGCCCAGTCGACGTTCCAGTCGAGACCGTGTTTGTCGAGAATCGCCGCAGTGCGTTGCTGCAACCCTTCGACGGTGGATTCGGTGGAAAAACGGAAATTGAACACCGCCTCCAGCGTGCCGGGGATGATGTTGGTGGCGCCGGTGCCTGAGTTCAGGTTGGAGATCTGGAAGCTGGTCGGTGGGAAGAAGTCATTGCCATCGTCCCAGTGTTCGGCAGCCAATTCGGCCAGTGCCGGTGCCGCCAGATGGATCGGGTTCTTGGCAAGATGCGGGTAAGCCACATGGCCCTGTTGGCCGCGAACCCTAAGCGTGCCACCGAGCGATCCGCGGCGGCCATTCTTGACCACGTCGCCGACCAGCGTGGTGCTCGATGGCTCACCGACGATGCACCAGTCAAGCCGCTGGCCGCGCTCACGCAGGCGCTCTACCACGGCCTTCGTGCCGTGGTGCGCAGGGCCTTCCTCGTCGCTGGTGATGAGAAAGGCGATCTGTCCCTTGTGGTTGGGATAGTCTGCAGTGAAGCGTTCCACCGCGATGATCATCGACGCCAGGCTGCCTTTCATGTCGGCGGCGCCGCGACCATGAAGCATGCCGTTCTCGTCGATGCGCGCGGCGAATGGCGGGTTCTGCCAGGCCTGCAGCGGGCCGGTAGGGACCACGTCGGTATGGCCCGCGAAGCACAGCACCGGGCCTTCTTCGCCACGGATCGCCCAGAAATTCTCGACATCTTCGATGTGCATCGGCTCGATGGCGAAGCCGCAAGCGGCCAGACGTTCGCTCATCAGCTGCTGACAGCCCTCATCCAGCGGAGTGACCGATGGCCGGCTGATCAGCTCGCAGGCGAGTTCGAGGGTCGGTGAGAGGGCGGCGGCGGTCATCACGGCTCCGAGGCAGACGGGAAAGGGGCGTCATATTAAAGCAAAACCTGTTTCTGCCGTGGTTTCCCTTGCTTGGCAACACCGTGGGTACAAGGTGGGGCGGTCCCCAGCGTTCGTCGCCCCGCCATGCAACGCTCGTACAGGCCTGGAGCCCTGTGTCGGCAAGAGCGAAGGTCTTATAATCGCCGAACTTTTCCCGGGGAATCGACATGTCTATCGACGATCAGCGTTTCGGCGGCATTGCCCGTCTGTACGGCTCCCTCGGGCTCGAGCGGCTGGCGGCGGCGCACGTCGCGGTGGTCGGCATCGGCGGGGTCGGCTCGTGGGCGGCCGAAGCGCTGGCGCGCAGTGGCGTGGGTGAAATCAGCCTGTTCGATCTGGACGATGTCTGCATCACCAATACCAATCGTCAGGCGCATGCACTCGAAGGCACGGTCGGCAAACCCAAGGTCGGCGAGATGGCTGCGCGGTTACAGGCGATCAACCCGGCCTGTGTGGTGCATGCGGTGGCCGACTTCGTCACCCGCGAGACCATGGCCGAGTACATCACCGAACGGATGGACTGCGTAATCGACTGCATCGACAGCGTACCGGCCAAGGCGGCGCTGATCGCCTGGTGCAAGCGTCGCAAGATCCAGATCATCGCCACTGGCGGCGCGGGCGGACAGGTGGACCCTACCCAGATCCAGGTCGCCGATTTGAACAAAACGTTCAACGACCCCCTCGCGGCGAAAGCGCGTTCGCTGTTACGGCGTGAATACAATTTCTCTCGAACCCCTGGGCGGACCTACAGCGTGCCGTGTGTGTTTTCCACCGAACAGCTGCGCTATCCCAAGCCCGATGGCGGCGTCTGTCAAAGCAAAAGCTTCGTCGGTGAAGGGGTGAAACTCGACTGTGCCGGCGGATTCGGCGCGTCGATGATGGTGACGGCCAGTTTCGGTCTGGTCGCGGCGGCCAAGGCGGTAGACAAGCTGGTCGCCGGGGCTCGGCGGCCGGCGGAGCGTCTGAAGAGCTGATAGCGGCGTTTGTCTGGTCTCTGTTAGCACCGGTCAGGTAGCCGCTGCCAGTTCACGCATTCTGCCGATAACAGCGTTCATCCCGTTGGCCCTGGATGGCGAGAGCTGCCGAGAGAGGCCAAGCTGGCTGAACCATTCCGCCACGTCGAGCCGCTGTAGCTCGCCGACATCCAGGCCATTGACGCGAACCAGCAGCACGGCAAGCAGCCCACGCAACAGACGCGCCTCGCTGGTGCCGCGGAAATGCCAGTGGTTGTCCTGTCGCTCGCCGACCAGCCAGAGCTTGCTGTCGCATCCGGCTACCCGATTGGCTTCAATGCGCTCGTCATCGGCGAGCGGATCGAGGCGATCGCCCCATTGCATCAGCAGTCGCGCGCGCTGTTCCCAGCCGGCGGCGTGCTCGAACGCCGCCAGGGTTTCGGCTGCCGCCTCCGGCAACTGGCTCATCGCAGCATGTCCAGGGCCCGATCCAGCGCATCGAAAAATCGCTCCAGATCGAGACCATCATTGTATAGCCCGAGTGACACGCGGGTCGCGCCTTCCACACCCAGCGTCTTCAACAGCGGCTGAGCGCAGTGAGTGCCGCTGCGCACGGCCATTCCCTGCTCGGTGAGCAGATGGGCCAGATCGCCATGGTGAATGCCCTCCACGGTGAAACTGGCGAGCGCCACCTGCGGCTCGCCGAGCAGCTTGACGCCGTCGCGCACCGTCAGCCCGGCACGCAATTTCATGTGCAACGCCTGCTCGTGGCCGGACACTGCAGTGGCGTCGAGCTTGGACAGGTAGTCGAGCGTCGCACCCAGGCCGATCACGCCCCCAATCGGCGGCGTGCCCGCTTCGAATCCCAGCGGGGCGGCGTGGAACTCGGCATGGTGAAAGTCAGCGACACGGACCATCTCGCCACCGAATTGCCAGTGCTTGAGCTTGAGTAGCGATTCACCGCGGCCATAGAGCGCGCCAACACCTTCCGGACCATAGAGCTTGTGGCTGGACAGCACGTAGAAGTCGCAGGCGAGCGCCTGCATGTCGTGACGACCATGAACGACGCCCTGGGCGCCGTCGACCACCGTCAGTGCGCCCTGCGCCTTGGCCATCGGAAGCAGATCGGTCAGTGGCTGCCAGGTTCCGATCACGTTGGATAGCTGACTGACGGCCAGCAGGCGGGTACGCCGGCCGATGAGGTTCGCCGCGGCGTCCATGTCGATGAGCCCGCGCGCATCCAGCGGCAGTACGATCAGTTGGGCATCGCGGCGCCTGGCCAGTTGCTGCCAGGGCAACAGATTGGCGTGGTGCTCGACGGCACTGACGACGATCTCGTCGCCCGCTTCGATCAGGTGTTCCAGCCCATAGGCGAGCAGATTCAGCGCCTCGGTGGCGCCGCGGGTAAAGACGATCTCGGTGGGGCAGGACGCGTTCAACCAGCGGGCCACCTTGATCCGTGCGTCCTCGAACGCGCGAGTGGCGCGCTCGGCCGGCTGGTGCTGGGCGCGATGCACGTTGGCGGTGCCGCAGGTGTAGTAGCCGGTGAGGGCGTCGATCAGCGCCTGTGGTTTCTGGGCGGTGGCGGCACTGTCGAGGTAGGTCTGACCCTGTGCCTCGAGAATGGCCAGGGCAGGAAAGTCGGTGCGCCAGGGAGATAGAAGCGACATCGTTTTCGTCCTATGGCCTGTGCCCGAAGCGGCTGGAGGCTGGAGGCTGGAGGTGGAACGTGGGGCTGCCCATTCGTCCGGCCTTCAGCCTCTAGCGCTTCGATCGGTTTTTGGCTCAGTTATGCGCGTGCAGCGCCTCGTTCAGCTCGACCGCAGACTTGTGCGTCTTGCATTCGATCGCACCGCTCAGCGAATTGCGGCGGAATAGCAGGTCGGTCTGGCCGGCCAGTTCGCGCGCCTTGACCACCTTGACCAGCTTACCTTGCTCATCGAGCAGATTCACCTTGGTGCCAGCTGTGATGTAGAGGCCGGCTTCCACGGTGTTGCGGTCGCCCAACGGAATGCCGATCCCCGCGTTGGCGCCGATCAGGCAGCCTTCGCCGACCGAGATGACGATGTCGCCGCCACCGGATAGGGTGCCCATGGTCGAGCAGCCGCCGCCCAGATCCGAGCCCTTGCCGACGAACACGCCAGCGGAGACACGGCCTTCGATCATGCCCGGGCCTTCGGTGCCAGCGTTGAAGTTGATGAAGCCTTCATGCATCACCGTGGTGCCTTCACCGACGTAGGCGCCGAGACGGATGCGTGCGCTGTCGGCGATACGCACACCGGCCGGCACCACGTAGTCGGTCATCTTCGGGAATTTGTCGACCGAGACGACTTCCAGCAGGTAGCCCTTGAGGCGCGCTTCCAGCTGGCGCTCGGCCAGCTCGGCCAGATCGACGGCACCCTGATTGGTCCAGGCGACGTTAGGCAGTAGCGGGAAGATGCCAGTGAGATTCAAGCCGTGTGGCTTGACCAGGCGATGGGAAATCAGCTGCAGCTTGAGATAGGCCTCAGGGGTGGAGGTCAGTGCTGCATCCTCGGCGAGCAAGGTCACCACCAATGGGCGCTGGCTTTCGGCAAGGCGGGTCAACAATGCATGTTGAGCAGTGTCGAGCGGCTTGATGGCATCGGCCAGTTGAGCCGCCTGGGTGGTATTGATGGTGACGGCCTGATTGCCACCTTCATAGTTCAGCAGCGGCGCAATGGCGGCGACCAGCTCGCCGCTCGGGTGCAGCAGTGGCTGCGCATAAAAAACTTCCAGCCAGCTGCCCTGACGGTTCTGGGTGCCGACGCCAAACGCCAGGCTGAAGAGGGAATTGCTCATAGGGGGAGTCCTTTATTTATTCAGTCGCGCTCGTCTCGGCGAGCGGGTCTCAGTTCTTGGCTGCCAGCTCGGCAGCATAGGTGTCTGGCTTGAAGCCAACGAGGGTCTTGTGGCCCAGATCCAGAACCGGGCGCTTGATCATCGACGGCTGGGCCAGCATCAGTTCGATGGCTTTTGCCTGGTCGAGATCGGCTTTCTGTTCATCGTCCAGCTTGCGGAAGGTGGTGCCAGCACGGTTGAGTACGATCTGCCAACCATGTTCATTGCACCAGGCTTGCAAGTGGACGCGGTCGATGCCGGCACTCTTGTAGTCATGAAATTCATAGCTTAGCCCCTGCTGGTCAAGCCAGGTACGGGCTTTTTTCATGGTGTCGCACGCCTTGATGCCGTACAGGCAGCGTCCCTTGCTTTCATCGGGCATAACAGCTCCGGTTCTCCGGCCAAACTGGGCCGCGGATTATGCCACGATGAGGCGAAGCCTGCCGCCCGTTGGGGCGCTGCCCGGCAGGATGCGCTGTCGCTCAGGAGGTGCCTTGGTCCGTGGCGCGACCGGCTTGGCTGAGCAATCGCTCGATCGCCTGAATGTCGCCAGGGCGCACCACTCGAGCCACTTCCTCTCCCTGGCGCATCAGAATCAAGGTCGGCCAGAGCTTGACCCGGAATGAACGACCGAGCGGGCGGCCGGGTCCATCCTCGATTTTCAGATGGCGGATGTCGCGCGCGGCCATGGCTTGGGCGAGTAAGGGCTGCGCCGTGCGGCAATGACCGCACCAATCTGTGCCGAACTCGAGCAGGGTGAGGCCCTCGAGTGTATCGACCTCGTCGCGGGAAGGGGCGCTGACCGCGTAGGTTTCGTTCATGGGCATAACAGGCTCCCGGTGGTCTGTTTATAGGTGGAGTCGCGGCAGTGCCATGGGTTCAGCGACTGGGTCACGAAGAAGACGCGCGATCTTTTTCTCCCTCTACGTTGTCCACTGATCACAATCGCAACGATGAGGTCATATATGGCACGCAAGCATTTCGAGAACCACGAGGCCATTTCGTCCGCCGTACCTGCTGACGAGGGGTTCGAGGCGGTGATCGCCGTCAAGCGTCGCGGCACGGACGAAAATGCACATGTTTTCAAAGTCGCTAACGGGCGCCGTTACGACCTTGCCTCCGAGGCCGAGACGGCAGCCGAGGCAGCGCTGACCAAGGTCAGGGAGATCAGCGATGAAGGTGAGCTGATCTGGGAAGAACATGCGATCTGAAGGAGGACGCCATGAACGAGCCCGAAAAGCCGGATGTGGACGAGCGTGACAAAAGCGACGAGCCCGTCACTGCAGATATTCCAGAGCACATGAAACCGGAAAATCTGGAAAAACTGCGCGACTACGGTAAGGACATGATCCCGCCAGGGGTGGCCTGAATCGGTAAGCCGGACGCCGCAACGTCCGGCTCCGATATCACGACTTGGCGATGCAGGCGCGGACGCGCTCGGCAGCCTCGACGCAATCGGCGAGCGGCGCCACTAGCGCCATGCGTACCCGGCCCGAGCCAGGACTGAAACCCTCCACTTCACGTGCCAGGTAGGAGCCCGGAACCACGGTCACGTGTTCGCTGGCGAAGAGTTCGCGCGTGAACTGCTGGTCATCGAAGGGCGTCTTCGGCCATAGATAGAAACCGCCATCGGGACGCTGCACCTCCATCACAGGGGTGAGGATGTCCAGCACCGCGTCGAACTTCTCGCGATACAGCTGACGATTGGCCTGTACATGCGTTTCGTCGTTCCAGGCGGCGATGCTGGCCAGTTGCGTCTGCACCGGCATGGCGCAGCCGTGGTAGGTGCGGTACAGCAGAAACGCCTTGAGAATGTCGGCATCGCCGGCGACGAACCCGGAGCGCAGCCCCGGCAGGTTCGAGCGTTTGGAAAGGCTGTGAAAAACCACGCAGCGTTTGAAGTCCGCGCGCCCCAGTGCGGCGCATGCAGTCAACAGGCCGGCGGGCGCCTGGTCTTCGTCGAAATACAGCTCGCTGTAGCATTCGTCCGCTGCGATGACAAAGTCGAACTCGTCCGCCAATGCGATCAGCTTCTTCAACGTTTCAAGCGGGACCAGCGCGCCGGTCGGGTTGCCCGGAGAGCAGAGGAACAGGATTTGCGCCTGCTGCCAGACCTCTGCCGAGACCGCATCGAAGTCTGGATTGAAGCCGTTTTCGGCGGTGCAGGGCAAATAATGCGGTGTGGCGCCGGCCAGAAGCGTTGCGCCTTCATAGATCTGGTAGAACGGATTGGGGCTGATCACCAGCGCCTCGGCGCTGCGGTTGACCACGGCCTGGGTGAAGGCGAACAGCGCTTCACGGGTGCCGTTGACCGGCAGCACGTGGCGCGCCGGGTCGATACTGTTCGCCGTCACGCCGAAGCGACGCTCGCACCAGCGGGCAATCGATTCACGCAGCGCAGCAATCCCAAGGGTGGACGGGTACACCGCGAGTTGGTCGAGGTTGGCCGCCAGTGCCTGGGCCACGAAATCCGGCGACGGGTGTTTCGGCTCGCCGATCGATAACGCGATCGGGCGCTTGTCGGCTGGCGGTTGCACGCCGGCGAGCAACCGGCGAAGTTTCTCGAACGGGTAGGGCTGCAGGAGGGACAAGTCGTCATTCATGATCGGGATCTTCGAAGCGTAGGGAAGCGCGTCGACAGGCGCTTCGATAGGTTCATTCGTTGCGGGCGCCACCGTAGTAGGCGCAGCCACGCAGGGTTTGGTCGTCCACGCGCAGTTCGGCGGTCAGGTGGCTGATGGCGCCGGTGGCGCTGTCGACGCAGCGTTGCGGGGCGACCCAGAGGTCGATGCGTTGGCTGTTGGCTTCGCTGCTGAAGCTGGTCTGCCCGCCCGGCAACTGCTCCTCCAGATAGGGCACCGCCAGCGGCGCTTGGTCGGGTCGCTCGAGCAACAGGCCTTTGGTCGTGATCCGAACGCTCCACCCCGGTTCGTGACCGCCGGCGCGCAGTGTCAACTGGTGGAATCCGCTCGCGTCGCAGCCGGGTCCTTCGCGCTGAAGGCGATAGACCTGAGTCAGTTGCATTTGGCTGCTGCCATCGGCGCGTGAGGTCAGCCTGCCGCGCACGTCGGCGAACAGCGACCGACCGTCGTCGGAGAGCAACGCCTGGGCATCGTCGGGCAGTCCGGTCGCCCCGGCATCGAGCAACTCGACCTGCCGCTGACCCTGGCAGCTATGCAACAGCAGCCTGCCGTCGTTGCGCATGACCTCGCCCTGCAGCCGTTCGACTGCTTGCCGGGGAGGCCCGTCGTGCCAGGGCAGCGCTTGGCAGCCAGCGAAAATCGGCAGCAGAAGGAGCAGCAAGGGGCGGGGACAGGTCATGGACGAACTCGGCGTGGCAGCGGGCGGTACCGCGCCAGCAGGCTGGCGCGGTTGAAATCAGTCACCCTTTACGGCTTTGCCGTCGACGGTGCCTTCTTCGAGCATGATCTGGTACTCCTTGCCGTCCTTTTCCACCTGATGCAAGCGGACCAGCATGTAATCCCAGTTCTTCGCAAACCAGAGGAGGGTCTGGCGCTTGCTCTGCGTCGGATCGCGCACACGCTCGACCTTGATCGCATCGACCTGACCGGCCTTCGTGCTGATTTTTTCCTCTCCCAGGACGCGGAAATCGTAGGTTTCGATCTCGTCGCCATCTACGACCTGATAGCTCATGCTCTTCTCGCCCGCTGCAACCGCCTGCTGAAGCGCGATCTGATAGGTGGATTTGTCCAGCAGGCCGCGATTCAGCGGTAGCTTCACCGGGTCACCACGGTCTTCTCCGGCCACCTGTTTGGCTTGCCAGTCAAAGTCGAGCTTGATGGATTTGCCCTTGCCCAGCCCGCTGCGTTTGAGTCGGTACTTCTGTGGCAGGAAGGTCTCGCCTTCGACTGTGAAAACGCTGCGCTCATTGAAGCTGGCGACCAGCATCGAGGCTTCGAAATCCAGCTCCCAGGTATTGTCATCGCGTTTTTCCAGGCTGCGCTGGGCAGTGCCACTGACAGGTACCTGTTTCCAGTCCGCGGTGTAACTGGCGGAGAAAGGCTTCAGCTCAAGAGCCTGGACCGGCAGGGCCAGCACGGCAAGAGCGAGCAGCAAGGCACGATGCATAATGTCTCCTAGATTCTTAATAGATGGCCGGTGGCCGGCAGCAGCATGTCGTCCAGCATCGCGCCTTGCTTGGCAAGGCGCAAGCGGCCCTCGGCGAACCAGCGAACAGCCAGCGGATAGATGATGTGCTCGGCTGCATGCACTCTATCGGTCAGCTTGCCGATGCTTTCGTTGGGTTCAATCTTCAAGCAGGCCTGTATGGCCACAGGGCCGCCGTCGAGCTCTTCGGTAACAAAGTGCACGCTGCAACCATGTTCCTGGTCGCCGGCATCGAGTGCCCGGCGGTGGGTATCCAGTCCCTTGTATTTCGGTAGCAGGGACGGATGGATGTTGAGCAGGCGACCCTGGTAGTGGCGAACGAAGCCTGCGCTGAGAATGCGCATGAAGCCGGCCAGCACCACCAGCTGTGGCTGGTATGTGTCGATGATTTCCATCAGAGCCGCATCGAATGCATCGCGATCAGCAAAATTCTTGTGCTGCACAACATGCGTATCGATGTCGGCCGCTTGCGCACGCTGCAGGCCCAAGGCATCTGCACGGTTCGAAACCACCGCGCGAATACGCGCGGGGCTGTTGTCTTCATCGAGGCTGTCGATCAGGGCCTGCAGGTTGCTGCCGGACCCTGAAATCAGCACGACGACATTACAAGGTGTGCTCATCAGTGACTTTTCAGGTTGTTCAGCACAACGCGTTCGGCAGCTTCGTCAGCCGATGCGATCTGACCGATCACCCAAGGGCTTTCGCCAGAGCTGCGCAGGTTGTCGAGCACGGCCTCGACCCGATCCTGGGCGACACAGATCACCATGCCGACGCCACAGTTCAGCACTCGGTGCATTTCATGCTCATCGACATTGCCTTGCTGCTGCAGCCAGTCGAAGACCACCGGACGCTGCCAGCTGGCGACATCGATGACCGCCTGGCTGCCTTCGGGCAGAACGCGTGGGATGTTGTCCAGGAGACCGCCACCGGTGATGTGCGCCATGGCTTTCACCGCACCGGTTTCCTTGATCAGCTTGAGTAGTGGCTTCACGTAGATACGTGTCGGTGCCATCAACAATTCGGTGAGCGGCTTGCCGTCGAGTTGCGTGTTTTCGATATCGGTGCCGGCTACCTCGATGATCTTGCGGATCAGCGAATAGCCGTTGGAATGTGGGCCGGACGACGGAAGGGCAATCAGCGCATCGCCGGTGGCTACTTGTGAGCCGTCGATGATTTCGCTTTTTTCCACGACGCCTACACAAAAACCGGCCAGGTCGTAATCTTCGCCTTCATACATGCCGGGCATCTCGGCGGTTTCGCCGCCCACCAGCGAGCAACCGGCCAGTTCGCAGCCGGCGCCGATACCCGTTACAACCCTTGCGGCGATGTCGACGTCGAGCTTGCCGGTGGCGTAATAGTCAAGAAAGAACAGCGGCTCGGCACCGCAGACAATCAGGTCGTTGACGCACATTGCGACCAGATCCTGGCCAATGCTGTCGTGCTGGTTGAGGTTCAATGCCAAGCGCAGCTTGGTGCCGACGCCGTCGGTGCCCGAAACCAGAACGGGCTGCTGGTAACCGGCCGGAATTTCACAGAGCGCGCCAAAGCCGCCCAGCCCACCCATGACCTCAGGACGAGCGGTGCGCTTGGCCACGCCTTTGATGCGTTCGACCAGCGCTTCGCCTGCATCGATGTCGACACCGGCGTCCTTGTAGCTGATGGAGGGTTGCTTGCTCATAAAGAATCCGGACCTGTGAAGGGAAGTGCAGGGGCGACCGGGTCAGAACCAGGTTTCAGTCGCGACGCTGCGAGGGCGCCGGACCGGTCTGCGGAAAGCGGGCGATTTTATCAGGCTTGCCGCACAGCGACCATCCCGCGAACGGTGATGTCGAACAGGTTTGCCAGGGACCGGCGAGGTTTTCCGCGGTGCGGTACGCAGCCTGTGACTGCTGCGGTTGCCCCGAGTCAGGTGCCTGTTTAAGGTATAACGCTTGATCATTCCGAACCCGGTCGCCGCAAGGGGCCGGCAGGCCCTCATGACTGGCTAGCCAGCGAGTTTTTAAAATATGCGCGTAACTTCCCGTCTTCTCGCACTGTGCTGCGCAGTCGTGTCCGCCCATGGCATGGCGGCACCCGTCAGCGATCTCTACAAGGTACGTGAGCCGGTTGCCAGCCAACAACCAGCCGAGCGCGAAGAGGCGCTACGAAACGCCTTCGACACGCTGGTGCTGCGTCTGACCGGCGACGCCAGCCCTGATCAGGAGGCCGTGGCGCGATTGCGCAACGATCCGCAGCAGCTGGTGAGCCGCTATGCCTATGAGGGGGACGCCGTCATCGTTAGCTTCGATCCGGTGACTACCGAGCGTGCGCTGCGGTCAGCGGGGCTTTCATTATGGGGCGCTGAGCGCCCGAGCATCCTGGTCTGGTGGCTGGGAGAGTCGGCTAACGGCTCGCAGCTTGTCGGTGACGCGCAGGAGGGCTCTTCCGACTTACGGGCGGCTGCCCAGCATCGTGGCCTGCCGTTGCGTTTGCCGTTGGCCGATCTGAGTGAGCAGCTCGTGGCCACCCCCGAGACCGTCACAGCAAAGGATCCACAGGCGCTTCGCGATGTGTCGGAGCGCTACGATGCAGATGGGCTGTTGACCGTCATGGCTAAACAGTCCGGCGAAACCTGGCAAGCCAACTGGCGCCTCTGGGTTGGCGACAAACAGACGCAGGGCAAGGCGAGTGGCGACACCCGATCCGCGCTGGCCGATGAGGTCATGCGCGCCGTAAGCACGTTCCTGGCGCCGCACTACCGCGTTAAGCCCGGTGACCGAGCTGAGATCACGCTTGAGGTGCTTGGGGCTGACGTGGAGCGTTTCGCCGAGCTGGATCGCCTGCTTGAACCCTTCGGCGCACGCTTGCAGCGGGTCGAAAGCGATCGGCTGGTGTATCGCCTCAATGCCAGTCCAGAGCAACTGCGGGCTCAGCTGGCCTTGGCGCGGCTGCAGGAAGTCGCTGCCGATGAAATTGACATGCAAGCGATAGACGCCGCGGGCGCCGATGCTGACGTCGAGCCTATCGGCGACGGTGACGTGTCGGCCGGCGCCGCTGAAGCGCAGCCAATCGATGCCCAATCTCCTCTCGACGAGCCGGGCGCACCGGCAAGCGAGCAATCCGAGCCGGCCGATCGAGGCACGTTGCTGCGCTACCGTTGGTAGGGGTTGTGGCGCCCTGCGGTTAGCGGAGGGTGCTTTGCCATCCATGGCGTCCATCGATTCATGATTTTCCCTTTCGCCTGCTGTAGTCAGCGGCCTCAGATCATCCAGACAAGACGTTCAGAACATGACCCTCACCCACAACAACCGCTGGCTATGGCTGGTGGCGCTGTTTTTGATTGGCTGGTTGATCTATCAGCTGTCACCCATCCTTTCGCCTTTTCTGGTCGGCATCCTGCTGGCTTATCTGGGCGACCCACTGGTAGACCGGCTGGAGCGTTGGAAGCTGTCCCGAACCTGGGGCGTGATTCTGGTTTTCTCACTGTTCACCCTGCTGTGTCTGTTGCTGCTGCTGGTGCTGGTTCCGATGCTCGGCAAGCAGCTGATGCATCTCTATCAGCTTGCACCGCTGGGCCTGGACTGGCTGCAACTGACGGCGCTGCCCTGGGTGCAAGCGCAGTTTGGCCTCGACGAGGATTTCTGGCGCGTCGATCAGCTCAAGAGCGCGTTTTCCGCCAATCTCGGCAGCACCAAGGACGTGCTGGCGATCATCCTCAGTCAGGCTACGGCGTCGAGCATCGCTTTGCTGGCCTGGTTGGCGAATCTCCTGCTGGTGCCGGTGGTGTGTTTCTATTTACTGCGGGACTGGGATCTGATCATGGCCAAACTGCGCACGCTTCTGCCGCGGCGGCGCGAAGATGCTGTCATGGCACTGGTGCGTGAATGCCATGAGGTCATCGGCGCCTTTCTGCGTGGACAGTTGCTGGTTATGTTGGCGCTGGCTGTGGTCTATTCCGCCGGTCTCATGTTGGTCGGTGTCGAATTGGGATTGTTGATCGGCGTCCTGGCTGGCCTCGCCAGCATCGTGCCGTACATGGGCTTCGTGGTGGGCATAGGCGCGGCAGTGATTGCCGTGCTGTTCCAGTTTGGTCTGGAGCCCTATCCATTGCTTGGCGTTGCGGCGGTGTTTACGGTCGGGCAGATGATGGAAGGCGTACTTCTAACCCCGCTGTTGGTGGGTGACCGTATCGGCCTGCACCCCGTTGCGGTGATTTTCGCGGTGCTGGCTGGGGGGCAACTGTTTGGTTTTACCGGCGTGCTCCTGGCATTGCCAGTTGCGGCAGTGATCATGGTCCTGCTGCGCCATGTGCATGATCTCTATAAACTGTCGGATCTTTATGCAGAGCCGCCGGTCGACCCACCCCGCCAACCATGAAACCCATTCAGCTTCCCCTGGGCATTCGTCTTCGTGACGATGCCACCTTTGCCAACTTCTACCCGGGCGCCAATGCGGCCGCGCTGGGCTATGTCGAGCGAGTCTGTTCGCCTGCGGCTGGTTGGTCCGATGAATTGATCTACCTGTGGGGCGGCACTGGCGTCGGGCGCAGTCATTTGCTTCAGGCCGCCTGCTTGCGCGTCGAGCAACGTGGTGAACTGGCGGTGTATCTGCCATTGGCGGAAGTCGCGGAATACGGCCCGGCGCTTCTGGATGATCTGGAGCAGAGCGAGCTGGTCTGTCTGGATGATCTGGGTGCCATAGCGGGCGATCCGGTGTGGGAAGAAGCCTTGTTCCATCTGTTCAATCGGCTTCGCGACAGCGGTCGGCGCCTGTTGCTCGCCGCCGATGCCTCTCCGCGAGAAATCGCTGTACAGCTTCCAGACCTCAAGTCCCGTTTGAGTCTGTCGCTGGTGTTTCAACTGCAGGAACTCTCGGATGAGGACAAGCTGCGCGCCTTGCAGCTTCGAGCCTCGCGTCGCGGTCTGAACCTGCCGGACGACGTCGGCCGTTTCATCCTCACTCGCGGTGCCCGCAGCATGAGCGCATTGTTCGAGTTGCTCGACCGGCTCGATCAGGCCTCCCTCCAGGCGCAACGCAAACTGACCATCCCGTTTCTCAAGGAAACGCTCGGCTGGTAAAGCCCTTGTGCGGGATGGGCTCCCACCCGGCACTTGAATTGGCGAAGGTTTTCTCACGTCGGACCGAAACCGTAGCTGCTTCCTGCTGCGCTTGCGGCTCGTCTCAGTTTTCACCTGCCGCTTTGCGACCGTACTGATAAGCCCAGCGGGTATAGAGCAACGCACTGATAAAGAGCGTCAGGCTGATCGTTGCTTCCATCCAGCCGTAAACCATGCGGGTCGGGTTGATCGCGGCAAGCACGCCTTGAATGAAGTAGAGGTTGACGATAAAACAGGTCCAGGCATGGGCGCGCGGGCTTCCGGAGATCATGCCAGGGGCCACCAGGAGGAGCGGAATCAGCTGGATGCTGACCACCACCCAGGTGCGCGCGCCGTGCAGGTCGGCAAATGCCAGATTCCAGACCACCAATAGCACGGCCAGTCCAATGAAACTGGCCAGGCTGATCGCGCGGCTGAGTTTTACCCGTGGCGTCAGCCATTCGAGTGACGGCAGGGGTTTCGGCTTTCTAGCCACGGTTGTTCTCCAGACGCTTGGCGGTTTCCGCGAGGCGTTGGCCCAGTGCGCGGCAAAGACTGATTTCATGCTCATCCAACGCACGCTTGCCATCTGTTCCGGCATGGTGGCTTGGGCCGTAGGGGGTGCCGCCACCACGAGTTTCAAGCAAGGCATGTTCGCTGTACGGCAGGCCCAGCAGCAACATGCCGTGGTGCAGCAGGGGTAACAGCATGGACAGCAAGGTCGATTCCTGACCGCCATGCAAGCTGGAAGTCGAGGTAAACACGCCAGCAGGTTTGCCGACCAGTTCGCCGGTCAGCCAGAGTCCGCCGGTGCCGTCGAGGAAGTATTTCAGCGGGGCGGCCATGTTGCCGAAGCGGGTCGGGCTGCCAAGCGCCAATCCGGAACAGCTCTTCAGGTCGTCCAGTGTCGCGTAGATCGCGCCTTGCTCCGGTATCGCAGGCGCTACCGCTTCGCATTCGGCGGACACTGCCGGCACGGTGCGCAGCCGCGCCTCGAGGCCGGTCTGCTCGATGCCGCGGGCGATCTGCCGCGCCATCTCGGCAGTGGCGCCGTGGCGGCTGTAGTACAGCACCAGAATATACGGCGCATTCATGGCAGGATCTCCAGCACCTTCTCTGGGGGCCGTCCGATCACCGCCACATCACCGGCTACCAGTATCGGCCGCTCGATCAGTTTTGGATGCGCGACCATCAGGTCGATGAGCTCGGCGTCGGCAAGGGCGGGGTCCGCCAGGTTGAAAGTCTTGTATTCCTCTTCACCGCTACGCAGCAGTTGCCGGGGTCCGATGCCCAGACGAGCTAGAATCTGCTTGAGTTCTGTGGCGGAAGGGGGTGTTTCCAGGTATCGGATGACGGTAGGGTTCAGGCCGCGCTGTTCGAGTAGCTCCAGCGCGCTGCGTGATTTTGAGCAGCGTGGATTGTGATAAAGGGTCAGTTCGGTCATTTGTAATCGCTTCGCGCCAGTGTAGGCAGTCATTGTAACCTTCAATATGGCGAGGCCTGAAACGCCAGTCGCAGGCAACTGTCTGCCAAAATAGGCTTTCGGTTGTCACAAGCCTGTGAACAAGCGAGTCCGAGGATCGCGATTGGCACCAAGGAGATGGAATGCAGCAACGAATCAAGGATTTCGTAGAATTCAGTCGTTTCCTGGTGCAGCGCTTCCTCACCGATCGCGGCCCACACAGCGCTGCCGCATTGACCTATACCACCCTGTTCGCGGTGGTGCCGATGATGACGGTGACGTTCGCCATGCTTTCCGCCATTCCTGCGTTTCAAGGGATCGGTGAGCAAATCCAGTTATATATCTTCAGCAATTTCATTCCTTCCACAGGCGCTACCATTCAGGACTATCTGGTCGCTTTCACGGATCAGGCGAGGCAGCTGACCTGGTTCGGCGTGGGATTTCTGATGGCAACGGCGCTGATGATGCTTTTGACCATCGAAAAGGCGTTCAACGTGATCTGGCGGGTGCGCCAACCGCGCCGCGGGATTTCAAGCTTTCTGCTGTACTGGGCGATCCTTAGCCTCGGCCCGTTGCTGCTGGGTGCGGGGTTTGCCATGAGCACCTATGTCACCTCGTTGTCGCTGATCTCGGGCCCGAATGCGCTGGTCGGTGCGCGCACCGTTTTAAAGGCGATGCCCTTGTTGTTCAGTGTCGCGGCATTCACCTTGATCTATGCAGCGGTGCCGAACACTCGAGTACCGCTGCGGCATGCATTGATAGGGGGGACCTTTACCGCTGTGCTTTTCGAAACGGCGAAGCAATTGTTCGGCTTGTATGTCAGCTATTTCCCCAGCTATCAGCTGATCTACGGGGCGTTTGCCGCAGTGCCGCTGTTTCTGTTGTGGCTCTACCTGTCCTGGATGATCGTGTTGTTCGGCGCGGAGCTGGTCTGCGGGTTGTCATCGTCACAGCAATGGCGGCGTCGCTCGATACCACGGCTGCTGGTCATGCTCGGGCTGTTGCGGGTGCTTTACGAAAGTCAGCAGGCCGGGCGAGAGGTGCGTTTACGCGATGCCCACCGAAGCGGCTGGAAGCTGCCGGAAGACGAATGGGATGAGATCCTCGAGTTCTTCGAGCGGGAGCAGCTTGTTTGTCGGACCGGCTCTTCCGGTTGGGTGCTCTGTCGCGACCTCAACAGCTACAGCTTCGATCAGCTGTTGCGTTCCAACCCCTGGCCTCTCTCGGGTAAGCAGGCGCTACCGGAGCATCTGGATGAGCCCTGGTACCCGACGCTGCGTCAATCCCTGGAGCTACTACAGCGAGAGCAGGCCAATCTCTTTGGTGGTAGCGTCGCAGACTGGCTGCAGTCGCAGCGGGTCTGATCGAGCCGATACTCAGCAGCGCAAGGAAAACGAAAATGAACAGAGGACTCAGCGGATTGCTCGGTGCCTTCGCCTGCCTGATGCTGGTGGGCTGTGGTGAGGATTGGGGGGCGGACCAGCACGGTGCGAATGTCACGGCGCAGCAGCTCGACGGGCAGTGGCTGCTGATCAATTACTGGGCCGAATGGTGCGGCCCTTGCCGAACCGAAATTCCCGAACTGAACGCACTGGACCAATCGCGGGACGACATCACGGTGCTGGGCGTGAATTTCGACGGGCTGCAAGGCGACGAGCTGGTCGCTGCGGCCAAGCAGTTGAACATCAATTTCAGGGTACTCAGCGTCGATCCGGCGGAGCGGTTGGGCCTGCCGCGCAGTGCAGTCTTGCCGGTGACCTATATCGTCGATGCTGGCGGCGTGGTCCGCGAAAGTCTGGTGGGCGAGCAAACGGCGGAAGGGCTGCTCGCCAGGCTGGATAAACTACGCAGCGGAGGGTAGCGGCAATGCGGGCGCTGGCGCCCGTCGTCAAGGCTTGACGTACCAGAAATCCTGCCAGAAGCCGATGACCCTTGCTGGATAGTGCTGTTTGCCGAGGCTGCCGTTATAGCGTGCCAGCGCTCGGTTGATGTCACCGTTTTCCTTCTTCAGGTAGTAGCTGAGGATGGTGCAGCCGTAGCGAAGGTTGGTGGCGTTGTCGGTCAGATTGTCTTGCGGCCGGCCCAGTTCGGCTTTCCAGAAGGGCATCACCTGCATCATGCCTTGCGCGCCGACGCTGGAGATGGCGAAACGATCGAAGTGACTTTCCGCATGGATCAATGCCAGCACAATGTCTGGCTTGAGCCCTGCTTTGCTGGCCTCCTGATGAACCAACCGCAGTAATGTCAGCCGCGCCTGCGGGTCGGGAACGTAGCGCTTGAGGCGGGTCGACATGTCGAGCAGCCAGACTTCTGCGTCAAAGCGATCCTGAAAGCTCTCAGCTTCTGCCACGGTGCGCTGCATCAGTTCGCGAAGCTCCGGCTCCGGTGCCTGGCGAACAGTCGCAGGGACTGGCCAGGCAACGACCAGCATTAACAGCCACAGGAGTCGGAGCGGCCTCATGACGCGGCCTAGTCGCCTTCGCCTGGATCGTGTGCCTGGCGACCGGCATCCTGCATCAGGCTCCGGAGAAACGCCTGCTGCAAATCCGGGTCGTTGCGGGTCAGCTCAATCAAGCTCTGTTCAAGCTCGCTGGCTTCCTCCTCGAGACCAAGCTCTGAAAGCCGCTTGACGCGATGCACCCATTGATTGACATCGTCACCTTCGAGGTCATCGAAGATCAGGTCGTGCGCTTCGAGAAGCTTGCCACGCAAGGCGCGACTGACAAGAAGCGTGGCGTCAGCCCGGGTACCGTCCTGCGGGTCTTCGACCCGTAGCTGAAGCTTGCCTACCTGGCTGATGTCCTGATCGGCGAAGGGGCCATCAAGTAGATTCAGGCGCAGCACGCCGTTGCGATCGGTGCTCAGTTCGTGCGTCTCGTTGGCCGCAACGACCTCCACCGAGCGCTCAGCCCAAGGCAGGCTGGAGTACTCGAGCCGGGCGTCGCGTCGCTGTTCGTCGAGGCTGGCAAGGTTCTGCTGCGAACGGCCGTTGGACTCAACATTGACGAACGGATTGAGGCCCGCAAAACCATAGCTGATCCAGTCGCGAGTGGCGCTTTCCGGCAGGTTGCCGAGCAACACGACGTTGAGCACATTGGCGCCAATACCTGCGACCACCGCAACAGCGCCCAGCGGAATCTCGTATAGCTCGCGCCAGGGCTGATAGGGTGTATAGCGATCATAGCGGCGGGTCACCTCGAAGTCGGTGACTTCGAAGGTCTTCTGGTCGAGTATGCGGATACGCCGCTGCGGCAGCTCGAGCAATGGCGCGCCCACCTCGATGCGCAGACTGTGGTCGAGCAGTCTGCGTTCGGTACGGGCTTCTTGTTCGCTACGTTGAGGCAGCTGATTGGCGCAGCCACCCACAAAAAGCGCCATGCAGAGCATGGCGCAAGTTGAAGCACTTCGGTTGAGCATGATTTCTGTCAGCGGCTGGCGCGGGAATTGATGAATTCGAGGATGTCGGCAGCAGGGATGGCCTGGCTTTCGGCATCGCGGCGATGCTTGTATTCCAGCGTGCCATCGGCGAGCCCGCGGTCGCCTACAACGATGCGATGCGGTATGCCCACCAACTCCATATCGGCAAATTTGACGCCTGGACTGGTCTTTTTGTCACGGTCGTCGAGGAGAACGTCGTAGCCGGCAGCGGTGAGTTCCGCGTAGAGCTTATCGGTTGCATCGCGGACGGCCTGGTTTTCGTACTTCATCGGGACCAGCGCGATCTGGAACGGGGCGAGCGCCTCGGGCCAGAGAATGCCGCGCTCATCGTAGTTCTGCTCGATGGCGGCTGCGACGACACGTGACACGCCGATGCCGTAGCAGCCCATGGCCAGGATAACAGGCTTGCCATTTTCACCCATCACGCTGCAGTTCATCGCCTGGCTGTACTTGGTACCCAGCTGGAAGATGTGCCCGACTTCGATGCCGCGCTTGATGATCAGCCTGCCGACGCCATCTGGGCTTGGGTCACCCGCGACAACATTGCGCAAGTCGGATACTTGCGCAAGCGGCACATCGCGCTCCCAGTTGATGCCGAAGTAGTGCTTGCCATCCTGGTTGGCGCCGGCAGCGAAGTCGCTCATCAGCGCGACCGAACGATCAATCACACAGGTGATAGGCAAATTCAACGGACCCAGGGAGCCGGGGCCTGCGCCGATGGCTGAACGTATTTCTTCGTCGCTGGCGAACATCAGCGGGCTCTCGACCTGGGCCAGATTGGCCGCCTTGATCTCATTGAGCTCGTGATCCCCGCGTATGACCAGCGCGACCAGTTGACCTTTTTCTGTGCCGCGCACGACCAGCGTCTTGATTGTTTTCTCGATAGGTAGCTGGAACTGCTCGACCAGTGCGGCAATCGTCTTGCAGTTCGGCGTGTCGATCAGTCGCAGCTCTTCGCTGGGGGCGCCGCGCTCGGTTTCACGCGGAATGGCCTCTGCTTTCTCGATGTTAGCGGCGTAGTCGGAACTGTCACTGAAGGCGATATCATCTTCGCCGGACTCGGCAAGCACGTGGAACTCGTGTGAGCCGGTACCACCGATCGACCCGGTGTCGGCCTGAACCGGGCGGAAATTCAGCCCCAGGCGGGTAAAGATGTTGCAGTACGCCTGGTGCATGCGGTCGTAGGTTTGCTGCAGCGACTGCTGGTCCACATGAAAGGAGTAGGCGTCCTTCATGGTGAACTCGCGCCCGCGCATCAGGCCGAAACGCGGACGGATCTCGTCACGGAATTTGGTCTGGATCTGGAAGAAGTTGATCGGCAACTGCTTGTAGCTGTTGAGCTCGTTGCGCGCCAGGTCGGTAATGACTTCCTCATGGGTCGGGCCGACGCAGAATTCGCGGTCATGGCGGTCCTTCAGGCGCAGCAGTTCGGGGCCGTATTGCTCCCAGCGTCCCGACTCCTGCCAGAGCTCGGCAGGCTGAATCGCGGGCATCAGGACTTCCAGCGCGCCAGCCTTGTTCATCTCGTCGCGAACGATCGCTTCGGCCTTGCGCAGGGCCCGAAGGCCCATCGGCAACCAGGTATATAGGCCAGAAGCCAGCTTGCGGATCATCCCGGCACGCAGCATCAGCTGGTGGCTGATGACTACCGCATCGGAAGGCGTTTCTTTGAGGGTCGAGAGCAGGAACTGACTGGTGCGCATGTGGGCCGTTGTGTCCTTGCAGAGCGATGATATGGCTCGGCATTGTACGGCTGCGGTGAAGTTGCGTACAGGTTGCGGGCACGGCCAACCGGCCGATAAGGAAATGCTGTGGTTTCAGCTATTCAAACGCTCAAAAAAGAAACCCGGCTGAAGACCGGGTTTCTTTCACACGTAACCGCGAAGCGTTACAGGATGCTCAGCGGGTAGATAGCGTAGAGACGCCATTCATTAATGTCGTTCCAGGCAGGGTTGTTCGTTCTCAGGATCGAGTTACGAGCTCTGAGAGTCAAGTCCTTGGCTGCGCCATCCTGGAAGGTATAGGAAACCTGGTTGAAGATTTCGCGCTCGGTAGCTTCGCCTTCGCCGCCATAGTATTCCGCGTCGATGTTATCGCCACGAAGGTAAGCGGTTTTCCATGCCAGACCGGGAACGCCATAACCGGTGAAGTCCAGCTCATAGCTGGCCTGCCAAGAGCGCTCGTCCTTGAAGTTGAAATCGGAGAGGAAGGAGTTGGCTACCCAGATGCTGCCGCCGCCATCGCCATTGTCGTACAGGTAACCGGTGTCACCGCTGACTCGCTGGTGGCCAGGATAAATGCGTGGCTACCGATGGCATATTTAGCCGAGAGACTCCAGATGGTGTTGTCATCTACTTCTGATCCGTCTTCGCTGAAGCTTTGGTCGATATCGTCCGTTTTGTAGTAGTTGAGATCGAAAGTCAGAGACTGATCCTCAGTCAGCGGCATCACGTAATTGACGTTGGCGTATTTCTTTTCGTATGTGTCTTCCACGTCGGAGAAATACAGGGAGGCGCTCAGGTTGTCATTGAGAGCATAGGTACCGCCAATGACGTCAATACTTTTCAGCTCAACGTCATCGTGCGCGGCCGAGCCCATCGGGCTGTCGGCGGTGAAGTGGCCGGCGTTGAGTTCGAGTCCTTCGATCTCGCTACTGGTAATCATGGTGCCGGTAAATGACTCCGGCAGCAGGCGGGAGTCATCCGATGCCAATACCGGTAGGGATGTGAATTGGTTGCCATACTTGACTACGGTGTTGGAGAAGCGGGCCTTGACGGCTGCGCCGGCTTGGGAAAGATCGTCTGCCCACTTGTCGCCGTCTCGGGGGAACATGTCACCTTGGCCACCGTCAAGTCTCACGCCCAGCAATCCGAAAGCGTCAACACCGAAGCCTACCGGGCCCTGAGTAAAGCCGGAGTCAAAGGTCAGAATGAACCCCTGGGCCCACGTGTCCACGTCATCCGCACCATCCGCATGGTCGCGGTTCCAGTAGGTATTACGCAGCAACAGATCCAGGCTGGCATCTTCCACGAACCCGTTCGATTCTGATTGGGCACTGGCGAATGCCAACTGCGAGGTACCGGCCGCAACGGCCATGGCGATAGCGCTCCACTTCATCACTTTCATCGTGATTGCTCCTTTGGTTTCAAATTGGTGCTTGCTTTCCTGCGTGTCTAGGTGCGCCGGAAAGAGGCATCTTTATTTTCGGTATACAAGCTCAATTGAGTCCTTCGTTTGTCTGGCGGGTCGTGACCTGCAGCGAGCCTGGAATGTACTTCCGAGAATTACTGTGTAGCTGGGTAAACTGGCGCGGGCAAGCTTAACTCAGCTTACGATTTCTTCCCCCGGTCATGCAGCTTTTTTGTCCAAAGCAATAACCGTGCACAAAATCCATCGGGCGATTGTTGGCGGGTATTCGTGACGATGCCTGGTCTCGCTCGCGCTAAAGCGGGGCTCGACGCGGACGTGCAGGCACCGAACTGGTGCAAGTCGCCCTGCTGAGCGCTTTCGATAGCTCGGGCATCCTGCCGCAAACGTTCAGGCACGGCTTCGCTGCTGCCACATCTTAAAAAACCGCGAACACCATTACCCTTAAGGAAACTGAAGAAGACTTCCCGAGCTGGCAAAATAGCCTGACCCCACCCGCCGGTTTCCAAATGAAGCAGATCACCTGCGCCGACGCCGAGTACGCCGGCAAGCGCAAGCAGACCCACAAGGAGTTGTTCCTGATCGGCGGGGATCAGCTGGTGCCGTGGAAGGGTTCGATTGCGTTGATCGAGCCCCATTACCCCCAAGGGTGACCGTCCGGCTTATCCGCTGATGACGAGGCTGCGGGTCATCTGATGCAGAACTGGTTCGGCTGGCTATAGCGACCCGGCCATGGAAGAGGCGCTGTAAGAGGCCACGATCCTTCGCCAGTTTGCAGGGCTGAGTCTGGAGCGCATAGCTGACGAAACGACCGTCCTCGACTTTCGGCACCTGCTGGAGAAACACGAGTTGGCTGCTGGCATGCTGGCGGTGATCAACGGCTATCCAGGTGACCGCGGCCTGTCGTTGCGTCAGGGCACGATTGTCGACGCCACGCTGATTAATCCGCCGAGCTCCGTCAAGAACAAGGACGGCAAGCGCGATCCGGAGATGCACCAGACCAGGAAGGGCAACCAGTATTGCCTCGGCGTCAAGGCGCGCATCGGCGTCGACGATGAGTCGGGCTTGGTATACAGCGTAGTGGTCACGGCGGTCGGCGTGGCGGATGTCACCCAAGTCGACAGATATCTATGATGGCCGCAGCCAATCAAATAACGCCACTTTCAGCCCCCGGACCTGTGCTTCGGTCAGGCCAAGCCCGGCCAGGACGTCTTCAGTGTGCTCGCCCAGCTGGGGGCCGCCGGCGCCAATGCGGCCCGGGGTGCGGCTGAGTTTGGGGAGTACGCCCGGAACCTTGAGCGGTCCGGCAGACGTCTGGACCTGCTCGATCATTTGCCGGGCCAGATAATGTGGGTCTTTTACGATATCCGCGGCGGTGTACGGATAGCCGGCCGGGACGCGCGCCTCCTTCAACACCTCGATGACCTCGTCGCGACTGTGCTGAACGGTCCATGCCCCGATGGCGGCGTCGATCAGCTCGGCATGCTGGGCACGGCCGTCGTTATGCGCGAAACGTGGATCATCGGCGAGGTCCTGGCGGCCCATCAGCCTCATCAGCCGTTTGTAAATGCTGTCGCCATTGCCGGCGATCAGCACATAGGCGCCGTCGCTGCACAGATAGGAGTTGGACGGCGTAATACCGGGCAGTGCGCTGCCGGCCGGCTCGCGGATGTAGCCAAAGGCATCGTATTCGGGCACCAGGCTTTCCATCATGGCGAACACCGATTCGTACAACGCCACATCGATTTCCTGGCCCTTGCCGCTGCGGTTGCGCTCCTGCAAGGCGAGCAGCACACCGATGACGCCATATAGCGAGGAAAGCGAGTCACCAATGCTCACGCCCACCCGTACCGGCGGCTGACCCGGATAGCCCGACAGGTGGCGCAACCCGCCCATGGCTTCGCCGATCACGCCAAAGCCGGGTAAGTCACGGTAGGGGCCGGTCTGACCGTAGCCGGAGATGCGCAGCATGATCAGGCGCGGGTTGAGCGTCGACAGTTCGTCCCAGCCCAGGCCCCAGGCTTCGAGCGTGCCCGGCCGGAAGTTTTCGACCAGCACATCGGCTTCAGCCACCAGTTGGCGAACGATCTGCTGGCCTTCGGCAGCTTTCAAATCAAGCGTGACGGACTGTTTGTTGCGCGACTGAACGTGCCACCAGAGCGAGGTGCCCTCTTTGAGCTTGCGCCACTTGCGTAGTGGATCACCGACACCCGGCGGCTCGATCTTTATCACCTCGGCGCCAAACTCGCCAAGCATCTTGCTGGCGAAGGGGCCGGCGATCAGTTGGCCCATCTCGATGACTTTGATGCCCTGCAACGGCAAGCGGTTTCCATTCTGTTCGTTCATCACAACACCTGTGCCGGGTCGATTCAGGTGTGCGGGATGCACCGAGCACCTGGTCGTGAACAATTATCGAATAGCCAAGGCTGGTTTCGTAGAGCGCGAAGGCAAATGATGGGATGTCTTCCTATGCATGCCGGTTTATCGTAATCGCTTCGTCACTAGCGAATACGAGAGCCAGCCATGCGGCGTGTCGATTTCGTTACCCTGTTCCCTTGCCGGAAGACCTTAGCGCATTCGCTCGTCTGCATCCGGAGGTGAAGATCGACCTGGGAGGAGCGCGTCAGTGTGGATAGGTTGCGTGCGTTGCGTGAAGGCCTTACCGATATCGGCATTTTCGTCGGGCATATACCGGCCGACGACTCCAGGTGTTCAGCTATCGCGGAGACAGCCTGGTGCTGGTCACGCCGCGGGAACATCCACTGGCAACGTTGAAGCGCATCGCCCTACGCCATGCTGCCGGCTTCGACTTCATCGGCTTGCAGCAGGATGCTTCGCTGTATGCGTTGTTACAGCAGTCAACACAGCAAATGGGCACGCCGCTGCGTTTGCGCATTCAAGGGCGTAGCTTCGAGGCCATCTGCCGCATGATTCATACCGGTATGGGGATCGGTGCCCGGCCAGCAGTAGCAGGTGCTGGGCAACCAGGCTTGCTCGTGGTGCCGGGAGTCGACTGGCCCGCGAGTGAGCAGTACCCGCGCGGTGATCAGGCTGCTGCCGGCCGCGACCCGTTAGGGCTGCCGTTCCGGGCATCTCCCGTGTCTGTATCGCCGCGCCCGTGTTTCAAATGGCTGCCCTGCTGAGTGCCTGGCGTCGTTCCGATTGGGCGAATCCGGAGGCGCGCAACAGTTCCTGCGTGTAGGGGTGCTCTGGCCTGCGGAAGATCTGTCCTGCCTCGCCCTGCTCCACGATCTGTCCATCCTTGATGACCATCAGGTCGTGCGCCAGCGCTCGGACCACCGCCAGGTCGTGGCTGATGAACAGATAGGTCAGCCCATGCACGGCCTGTAGGTTGCGCAACAGATCGACGATCTGCTTTTGCACGGTACGGTCGAGCGCCGAAGTGGGTTCGTCGAGCAGGATCACTTCGGGCTGAAGCACCAGCGCGCGGGCAATGGAAATCCGCTGGCGTTGTCCTCCGGAGAATTCATGGGGATAGCGGTGACGCGTCTCCGGATCGACGCCGACCTCCTGCATCACGCGGATGACGGCGGCCTCTCGCTCGATCGGGGTTCCGATGCGGTGAACGTCCAGACCCTCGCGGATGATCTGCTCGACGGTCATTCGTGGGCTGAGGCTGCCGAAGGGATCCTGGAACACCGCTTGCAAATGCCGGCGGTGGGGACGCATGGCCTTTGCGTCGAGCCCGTCGAGCCGGTGGCCGCCGAAGCGGATTTCCCCCTCGGAGTTCACCAGACGCAGCAATGCCTGGCCAAAGGTCGATTTGCCCGACCCGGATTCGCCGACGATGCCCAGGGTGCGTCCGCGCTTGAGTTCGAAGCTGATGCCGTCAACCGCCTTAACGTAGTGTCGTTGACGGCTGAGCAGCGGCCTGGGCAATGGAAACCAGACACGCAGGTCGCGGCTCCGGATCAAGGTTTCATCACTGCACGAAGGCAGCGGGTCGCCGGACGGTTCGGCGTCGAGCAATAGCCGGGTATAGGGGTGTCGCGGCGAGGCGAACAGGCTGCTGCAATCGTTTTCCTCGACCAGGCTGCCGTGGCGCATCACACAGACACGCTGAGCGATCCTGCTGACCAGATTCAGATCGTGGCTAATTAGCAGCAGCGACATCCCCAGGCGCGCCTGCAATTCCTTGAGCAACAGCAGAATGGTCTCCTGCACGGTAACGTCCAGCGCCGTCGTCGGTTCGTCGGCGATCAGCAGCTCCGGCTCGTTGGCCAGCGCCATGGCGATCATCACCCGCTGACGCTGGCCGCCAGAGAGCTGGTGGGGATAGGCCTTCAGCCGCGACATCGGCTCGCGAATGCCTACCAGTTCCAGCAGTTCCAGGGTGCGCGCCCGTGCGACCTTCCCGGTCAGACCCTTGTGCAGTGACAGGATTTCGCCGATCTGCCGCTCGACGGTGTGGAGCGGATTCAGCGACGTCATGGGTTCCTGAAAGATCATCGCGATGCGGTTGCCGCGCAGCTCGCGCAGGCGTTTTTCTGGCGCGCTGAGCAGGTTTTCCCCGGCATAGCGGATCGTTCCGGAGGTCTGGGTGACGCCGGCGGGCAACAGGCGCAGCAGCGAATGGGCGGTGACCGACTTGCCGGAGCCCGACTCGCCGACCAGCGCGAGGCATTCGCCGCGCCGGATGTCAAGGTCGATGCCGTGCACCACTTCCTGGCCGGAGAAGGCAATCCTCAGGTTGCGAATTTCAACGAAACTGTCACGGTTCATGCGGACCTCGGATCAAGGGCGTCGCGCGCGGCCTCGCCGATGAACACCAGCAGGCTGAGGATGATTGCCAGCGCGGCGAAGGCGGTCAGGCCCAGCCAGGCGGCTTGCAGATTGCGTTTGGCCTGGGCGATGAGCTCGCCCAGCGAGGCCGTGCCCGGCGGCATGCCGAAGCCCAGGAAATCCAGCGCCGTCAGGGTTGTGATGGCCCCGGTGACGATGAAGGGGATGAAGGTCATGGTGGAAGTCATCGCATTGGGCAGGATATGCCGCCACATGACCATCCGGTCGGAAAGCCCCAAGGCCCGTGCCGCCTTCACGTATTCCAGGGTTCGCCCGCGGAGGAATTCGGCACGCACTACATCCACCAGCACTATCCAGGAGAACAGCGCCATGATGCCCAGCAGCCACCAGAAGCCGGGTTCGACGAAGCCGGAGAGGATGATCAGCAGATAGAGCACCGGCAAACCCGACCAGATTTCCAGCAAGCGTTGGCCGAACAGATCGATCTTGCCGCCGTAGTAGCCCTGTAGCGCGCCAGCGGTCACGCCGATGATGACGCTGATGAAGGTCAGCGCGAGGGCGAAAAGGATCGATACGCGCGCGCCGTAAAGCAGGCGAGCAAGTACATCGCGAGCCTGCTCATCGGTGCCTAGCCAGTTCTCCGGCGAGGGCGGACTCGGCGAGGGCGCCGTGAGGTCGTAGTTCACCGTGTCGAAGTTGAACGGGATCGGCGGGAACAGCATCCAGCCGCCGTCATCCTCGATGAGATGGCGAACGTACTCGCTGCGGTAGTCCGGCGGAAAGGGAAACTGACCGCCGAACTCGGTCTCCGGATATTGCTTGAAGACCGGGAAATAAAGGTTGCCCTGGTGACTGACGATCAGCGGTTTGTCGTTGGCGATCAGCTCGCCGCATAGGCAGACGTTAAGTAACGCGATGAACAGCCAGAGCGACCACCAGCCGCGGCGGTTGGCTTTGAAGCGCTGCAGTCGGCGGCGATTGATGGGGGAGAGGGCGAGCATCAGACAGTCCTCGCCGAAAAGGCGATACGTGGATCGATGAGGGTGTAGCTGAGATCGCCGAGGATTTTCACCAGCAGCCCGAACAGGGTGAAGATGAACAGCGCCCCGAACACCACGGGATAGTCGCGGTACAGCGCGGCTTCGTAACTCATTCGGCCCAGCCCATCGAGCGAGAAGATCACCTCGATCAACAGCGAGCCGGCGAAGAACACTTCGATCAGCGCCGTAGGCAGGCCGGCTACGACGAGCAGGATCGCGTTGCGAAACACGTGGCGGTAGAGAACCGCCCGCTCGGTGAGCCCCTTGGCTCTGGCGGTGACCACGTACTGGCGGCTGATCTCATTGAGAAAGCTGTTCTTGGTGAGGATGGTCAGCGTAGCGAAGCCGCCGATCACCAGGGCCGTCACCGGCAATACGAGGTGCCATAGGTAGTCGATGAGCTTGCCCGCGAGGGTCAGCTCGTCGAAGTGCTCGGAGGTCAGGCCGACGGCCGGGAACCAGCTGAGATACTGGCCGCCGGCAAAAATCATCAGCAGCAGCATGGCGAACAGGAAGGCAGGCACCGCATGCCCCACGATGACCAAGGTGCTGCTCCAGACATCAAAGGCGCTGCCATGCCGAACGGCCTTGCGGATGCCCAGCGGAATGGACAGCAGATAGGTGATGAGCGTGGCGCAGAGGCCCAGCGAGAGGGATACCGGCAGCTTTTCCAGAATTAGGTCGGTGACCTTAGCGCCGCGGAAGAAGCTGTTGCCGAAATCTAGGGTTGCGTAGTTTTTCAGCATGATCCAAAGCCGTTCCTCCGGCGGCTTGTCGAAGCCGTACTGGCGCTCCAGCTCTTTTATCAGCTCGGGGTCCAGCCCACGGCTGGCGCGGCTGCCCCCAGAGGCGACGGCGCCGGTTTCGCGGGCCGCCTGGCCGACGCCCGCGCCCCCGAAACCCTGCATGCGGGCCATGGCCTGCTCGACTGGGCCGCCCGGCGCCGCTTGCACGATAATGAAATTGATCACGATGATGCATAGCAGCGTCGGCACGACCAGCAGCAACCGTCGCAGTAGATAGCTGATCATGGCGCGGAATCCTTCAGGCGTTTGGTCATCTGCTCGTTGGTAAGTGCCGTGGGGCTCACTTCCCACCAGGTTTCCAGGCCTACGTCATAGCGGGGCTGGGTTTTCGGCCGGCCGAAGCGGTTCCAGTGCACGATGGGCGTTCCGTCGGAGTAGTAGTTTGGAATCATCAGGTAGCTCCATTGCAGCACACGGTCCAGCGCGCGGGCTTGCAAGATCATGTCCTCGCGGCTAGTGGCATCGACCACACCGGCGATCAGCCTGTCCACGGCGGGGTCCTGCAGGGCCATGGCGTTGGAGCTGCCCACGGCGGTGGCGCTGCTTGATCCGTACATGTCGTAGAGGTCGCTGCCGGGCGAAGGGTTGGGGATGCCGCTGCGCGGGAAGCCGCTGACGATCATGTCGTAATCGCGGCCGTTGACCCGGCTGATGTACTGCGAGGTGTCCACGCGGCGCAGATTCAAAGTGATGCCGATCTGTGCCAGGGTGCGCTTGTAGGGTAGCAGCATGCGATCGAACCCTTGACCATCCAGGAAAGTGAATTCCAGAGGTTCTTCGTCCGCGTTGACCAACCTGTCACCTTTCGGCCGCCAGCCAGCGGCCTGCAGCAGCTTCAAGGCCTCGAGCTGCTTGTCGCGGATGAATCCGCTGCCGTCGGTGGTCGGAGCCCGGTAGACCCGGCTGAAGACTTCGTCCGGGATCTGCCCGCGCAGTGGTTCCAGAATCGCCAGTTCTTCCGGCGTCGGCAGTTGCGTGGCGGCCATTTCGCTATTGGGGAAGTAACTGTGCTGGCGCGTGTAGAAACTGCGCATCATCTGCCGGTTAGTCCATTCGAAGTCCCAGAGCAAGGTCAGTGCCTGGCGCACACGGCGGTCCTGGAATATCGGATTGAGCAAGTTGAAGGCGAAGCCTTGGGGAGCGGTGGGTTTGCCCTTGGCCAGAATGACCTTTTGCAGTCGTCCGTCGCGCAACGCCGGGCTGTCGTAGCGGATGGCGAATCCAGTCGCGGAATATTCGCGGTTGTAATCGTAGGCACCGGCGATCAGCAATTGTCGGGCGACGTCGGTGTCGGCGTAAAAATTCACCCTGAGCTCATCGAAGTTATAGAGGCCGCGGTTGACCGGCAGGTCTTTGGCCCACCAGTCTTTGACGCGCTGGAAGGTGACGCTGCGCCCGGGTTCGACCTTGCTGACCCGGTAGGGGCCACTGCCCAGCGGCGGCTCGTAACCGCTGCCGTTGGCGAAGTCGCGGTCCTTCCACCAGTGTTCGGGCAGTATCCGCATGCTCGCCAGGTCCAGCGGTAATGTGCGATTGGCGCCTTCCTTGAAATCGAAGCGGATTGTGAGCGGGCCTTCGATGACCGCCCGATCGACGTATCCGTAGAACAGGCGATAGCTCAGCGAGCCCTTGCTCATCAGCGTCTCGAAGGTGAACTTGACGTCCGCCGCGGTGATCGGCTGACCGTCATGGAAGCGTGCCTTGGGGTTGATGAAGAAGCGTACCCAGCCGTTGTCCGGATCGCGCTCCATCGTTTCCGCCACCAGTGCGTAAATGCTGTAGGGCTCGTCCAGCGAACGGTAGGCCAGCGGCTCGAAGACCCAGGTATCGAGCTGCGAGACCCCTGTGGCCTTGTCGACATAGGGCAGCAGGTATGTGAACAGGTCGGTTTCCTGCGATGAGCGATGCAGGCTGCCGCCTTTCGGGGCGTCCGGGTTCACATAGTCGAAGTGCTGGAAGTCCGCCGCGTACTTTGGCGGCTCGCCATAGACCGTCATGGAGACCGCGGGCTCTGCGAGGGCCAGGTCGGTGATGCCGGCCAGCAAGATGAGCACCAGCGGGCATAGCAGGCGGCGCCCGGGAAAGCAGTCGTGGAGCAAGCATGAAACGTTCAAGGGCATCTTCTCGTCAGGCGATCGGTGGCGTAGTCCGGAGTCATGCCTTGTGTCAGTCAAAGCCGGCCCCGCATCCAGGCGGAGGCCGGTTCACTCAGAAGCGATAGGTCATGCGGGTGTAGAGCGTCCTTCCCAGCGGGTCGGTATAGCGAGGGTCGTAACCGCTCTGGAAGGTCACCGCCTGGTTGGTGAACGGCGGGTCGCGATCGAACAGGTTTTTAATGCCGAGATCCAGGTCGAGCATGTCGCGCCAGTTATAGCCCGTCGAGAGGTCCCATAGCATGTATGACGAAACGTCCGGGTTTCCCTCGGTATCGTAATCGTTATAGCCGGACATGTAGCGGTTGGTCACCGCGGCGCGGTACGGCCCGTAGTTCCAGGTGCCGACGAGGTTATGCTTCCATCGGAAGATGACGCCATTGCCCTGGAAATCGCCGACGTTGTCGATGTACGGGCCGTCGGCTTCCTGTTGGTAGTCGTAGCGGGTCACGTAGGTGCCCTGCATGGACAGTCCGAACTGGCCATAGGCACTGGTCGGGAACAGGTAGTCGAAGGAGAGATCGACGCCGCTGGTCTTCACGTTGCCCTGGTTCGACAGGCCGGTGACGATGTGATCGATAGAGCCATTGGGTCCCCGCACGATGCGGTCGGAGTAGAGGTCCTGGTTCTGGAAGATCGTGGTTTCCGGGAACTCGGCGATTTGCCCGGAAATGTCAATCCACCACAGGTCGACGGCCACCGACAGGTTTCTAAGCGGCTGATAGACGAAGCCAAAGGTCGTGTTGCGCGCTGTCTCGGGTTCCAGTTCGGTGTTGCCGCCGGTTTCATTGAGCACCTGCTGGTCGCAGTCACGGTTGGCCACGCCGCCGTTGCTCGGCGTGCCGCCCGGGCAGAGGACCGGATCGTTGTAGCTGCCGGCGCTGTAGGTGATGTAGGTGGGATCGTGGAGTTCATACAGGGAGGGTGCCCGGAAACCTTCGCTGTAAGCGCCACGAATCACCAATGCTCGCAGTGGTTGGTAGCGGAACGAGTATTTAGGATTGGTGGTACTGCCGACATCGCTGTATTTGTCGTGGCGAATCGCGGCGGTCAGTTCCAGGCTGTCGAACACCGGCACGTTCAGCTCGGCGTACTGGCCCTCCACGTCGCGGTCGCCGCTGACGGTCGGGTCGCCGGAGACACCGAGACTGCCCACCAGCGAGGTAATGTCAGTGTCATAGGCGGCGTGGAAATCCTCCTTCCTGAACTCGCCGCCAACGGCTATTGCTGCCGGGCCGGCACCGAACCAGTCGCCGATTTCGCGGCCCACGCGGCCATCGACGGTCTTTACCCGGCCCACCGCCGTCATGTAGTCGCCGCTCACGCCGATGCTGTTGATCAGGTCGAGCCCTTCCTGGGTCTGCGGGCCGAACGGGTTGATGATGCCGTTTTCGATGCCTTGCTCGACCGCTATGTCGTTGAGGTAACCACCGCGCAGCGAGCTGATTACCTTGTTCTCGTTATACGAGACACCGACGTTGTAATCCCAGACGCCGGCCAGGTTGCCGTCGAACACCACTTGCAGGCGTTGCCCTGTGTTCTGGTCCTTCTGCAAACGACCGCCCGCTTCCGTCTCGCGCCAGCCGACGGTGACCGGTTCGGTAGTGATCAGGTCGAAGCTGGTGGGTAGTGGTGTCGAGCCGTTGCCGGGATAGAAAGGCGTATCGGGCCCTACGTTCACGCCGGTCAACAGCGAAGGTGCGATCGTCGTAGTGTTGTTGTTGCGTGCCCAGAAATAGTCGAGGCTCACGTCGTGATCCTCGGCCAGTTGGTAGGTGGCCATGGAAAAGACCGAGGTCTTTTCGGTTTCCGGTATCAGGTCGATGTATTCGCGCGTGGTGAACCGGCACAGGCCATTGCTGGCGACGAGGTTCGGGCCGTTGCAGCCCGTGTTTGCCAAGGGGTTGGTGGCATTCGGGCCCTGCGTGTAATTGCCCGGATAGGCTGTGCCCGAAGTGCCGTTCAGACCACGGCCCGGCGCATATTCTTCTGCGAAGTCGCGGTCGATCGAGGTGAGGTTGGCTTGCTTGTCATAGTTCACGACGCCGAAGACGTTGAAGCGATCTTGTTGGAGATCACCGAAACCCCAGCTGCCGCTGTAGTTGCGATTTTCACCGCCGCCCGATTCGGTGGGGTAGTTGTAGCCGAAGCTGAGCTGGCCATCGGTCACGCTTTTCTTGGTGATGAAGTTGATGACCCCGCCGATGGCATCGGTGCCGTACAGCGCGGAAGCGCCGTCGCGTAGGATTTCCACCCGGTCGATCGCGGCAAAGGGAATGGTGTTGAGGTCTACCGCGGAGCCGTCGATTGCATTGTTCGCCAGGCGCCGTCCGTTGAGCAGCACCAGCGTCTTGTTGGCGCCGATGCCGCGCATGTCGGCGAAGGAGGCACCGCCGGTACCTGAACCCACCGATTGTGCTGCGGTCGTGGTCGTCTGACTGCCGACGATCCGGCTAACCAGCTCCTGGGTGGTGGTGACACCCTGCTCCCTCAACTGCTCGGTGCGCAGAATCGTGACCGGAACGGCGGTTTCGGCATCGGCTCGGCGGATGGCCGAGCCGGTCACCTCGATGCGTTCCAGCTCGGTCACAGACGGTACGACGGCAGCGGCCTGCGGTTGTTCGATATCCTCGCTGACCTCCTGGGCACCGACCTGCGGCGCGCCAGCGAAGGCCAGCAGCCAGAAAGGCACGAACCGGTAACGGGTGATCGCTGTCTCCAGGGATTTGCGAGCAAAACTATTACAGTGCTTTGTCATCTTCTCATTCCCCCATCTCATGCGTTGGGCGTGGCTTTTGAGTTGCAATTTGCTCCGGTCTGGTTTTGCCTTCCCGGGCCTTTCACCTGGCAACACTTCACCTCCACCGGGGGTTTCAGGCCTCGGCGGTACGGTTGTCGTCAGGAATTCAGCGGGAAGTCATGACCGCTATGCGGGTGATTCCCGATCGTTCGATGGAGGCCATGGCTTTCGCAACCTGGCCGTAATTGACATTCTCGTCGGCCCGCAACTGCACCTTGACTTCAGGGTCGCCCGCCTTGACCTGCTGCAGATTCACTTCCAGCTGGTCGGGTTCGATCTCTGTTTCATCGAGATAGAGCCTGCCGTCGGCATCGACGCTGACCACCAGCGGATCTTTCATTTCCGCGGGCGCCACCGCGTCCGTCTTGGGGAGGTTGACCTTGATTGCATTGGTCATCAATGGAGTGGTCACGATGAACACCACGAGAAGTACGAGCATCACGTCAACCAGTGGGGTGACGTTCATTTCGCTGAGAACTTCGTCGCTGTCTTGAGTCGAAAAGGACATGTCAGCTCGCCTCGCGCATGGCGTTGTTCGCTTGGGCAATTGGCTTGCGGCTCAGCAGGAAATCGCTGCGCTGCGCCAGGCTGTCGAAGTCATGGGCGAAGTCGTCCATGCGCGCGACGGCCAGCTTCAAGCGGCGTAGGAAATAGTTGTAGATCAGCACCGCGGGGACCGCGACGGCGATACCGACACCGGTGGCGACCAATGCATGGCCGATGGGGCCTGCGACGGTGTCGAGGCCTGCATTGCCAGTCACGCCGATCATCGTGAGCGCATCCATGATGCCCCACACGGTGCCGAACAGGCCGATGAACGGAGAGGTGCTGCCAATACTGGCAAGCACCGCCAGGCCGGCTTCGAGCGCGCGCCGCTCCTTCTGTATTTGCTGGCGCAGGTTGCGCTCGAGACGGTTGCCACGGTCGATGCTTTGCGCCAGCTGCATGGTATTGCGGGGGTTTTCTTCCGGTGCCATGGCCAGGAACCCGGTGTTGGCGATGCGCGCCAGCGGGCCGGGGTACTGGGTCGCGTGCTCGGCGGCGGTCAGTAGGTCCGGAGCGCCCCAGAATGCCTCGCGAAAATGCTTGTCCTGGCGCCCGGCTTTCATGGACTGGGCCAGTTTCACCAAACAGATGGCCCAGGTCACTACGGAAAAGAGCACCAGACCCCAGAGGACGCCTGGGACAATCAACGAATTAACGGTTTCGTTCATGATGTATCCCTCTCGTTAAGTTAAGCAAATGAGGTTGCCCGCCTTATTGCGGCAACTTGAAATCAATCGTCTGGGTGGCGAAGCCTTCGATGGCAACATCGCCGCGCTTGGCCGGGACGAATTTCCACCCCTTGACCGTTGCCACAGCAGCCTCGTCGAGCTGCTTGCGGCCGCTGGATTTGGTCACCTCAACGCTGCCCGCGCGGCCGTTGGGCAGTACCCGGATGCGCAGCGTTACGCTTCCCTCCCAACCCCTGCGCAGCGCCAGTGATGGGTATTCCGGCGGCGGGTTGCCCAGGCTCGCCAGCCCCGAGACCGCCGGCGTTTCCCTGGGCGGTGCCGGTGGTGCCGGTGGTGCCGGTTGCGGAGCAGGCGCGGGCTGTGGCTTGGGCTGCGTTTTTGGCTCCGGCTTGGGCGCAGGTTTGGATACCAGCTTGGGAACCGCCGGCTTCGGTTTCGGTTTCGGCGGCTCAGGCTTCGGAGGCGGTTTGACCGCCTCCTCCTGTACGGGAGGTTCGGGTTCCGGCTCGGGCTCGGGTTCCGGCTCGGGCTCCGGTGGCGGCGGCTCGGGAAGCGGAGGTGGCGGCTCGGGAAGCGCAGGTGGCTCCGGTGCGGATGGGTCGGGCGCTGGCGGCGTGGGACTGCTCAGCTCGATGACCATCTCGGGCACTTTCGGCGGCTGTACCTCGATCGGTTGGTCCGATAGCAGAAACCAGGCGACACCAGCGTGCAGGATTAGCGAGACACCAACCAGCAGACATATGTTGCGTTTGTTGAGAATGGCCGGTGACGATTCATTGAGCCGGAATTTGGAATGAGTAGGCGTCGACAGTATCTCTCCCTTGATGTTGAAACTGTTGAATACTGCATTACGCATTGAGGGCTCTCCCCTTTTTTGGAAAAGGAATGCCGTTTGGCTCACGGGCCGATCTGGTTGAGTCGCCGATCGCGGCGGCTAATCGATACTGGTTACAGGTGGAATCCCAATAGACCATATAAGCTGAACTCAGAATGCAGTTTGAAATCGATATGTCAGATGTTATGGCATTAATATTTGCAAAACACGACGTTTCGAACTAAGCAATCCTTATGCCATTTTCTTACGTGATATTTATAGGTACGTTTACCAACAAAATCAGCTTGTTACATTCTCGGTTCGGTCATTGCAGGATCCTTGATTCCGTTTAAAGATTAATTGGTAAAGCACCTTTGCGCAAAAATTGATCATGGTGTCATGTCGGTGAGCGATAATGGTGCTTTATGCGATTAACGGATCTTTTTAATTATGTATGTTAACCAGCTCGCTCCGCTGCTAGTTACTCTTTTGGGGTAATGGCGATCACTTTTTACATAACTTTGGCGCAAGCTCTCGCTGACTGAGAAGGGGGAGATGCACCCCGTCCGCTTCGATTGCCCAGGGTTAGTACATGCTAATTGGAGATCATGTTTGTTCGGCAACGTCAGAGCGTCAGGACGAACCGGTCTGTCAGCGCTCCGGGCAGTAGCATCGACTCGGTGCTACGTCGCCCGTAGGTCGAATTGCTGGGAAGGAGCTCGCGCGCCTCGGTCAGCCCCAGTAGGTGCTGGCCGAGAAAGTGATAGAGGCTGTCATCAAAGCGCATGGTGTCGACGGGCGCCACGATTCGCCCCTGTTCGACCCAGAAGGTGGCATAGCGAGTCATGCCCGTGAGCCGGGCGGAGGAGAGGTCGGAGTGATTCACGTACCACAGGTTGCCGATGTACAGGCCGGTGTCGAGCTCGGTCAACACCTGTCCGGTCTTGACGGTGCCGGCATCCATGGAAAGCGAACGGGGAACTTCTCGCGGCTCGCTACCGTTTTCAATGAGGCCGTATTCGCGGGCACTGCGTGCGCTGACCAGCTCGCCGACGAGCTTGCCGTGCTCGATCAGGCGGAGATCGTCGCGAATTCGCCCGTCGCAAGTGAATGCCGGCGACAACGAACCGCTGACCTGTTCGCTCAACCCCATCCGAGGGCTCAACGATCGCTGCCCGACGAACAGTTGTTGCAGTGGACTGCTCGCAGTTCGCAAGGCGTTAGCGGAAAACGCGCTCCTGCTGATCAACCCCAGGAGTTCGCCCAGGGCGGCAGGTGCCAGGTAGGCACGATAGGCACCCGGTTGCAGTACGCGCACCGGCTTGCCCAGCATTTGCAGATGGCGATCGGCCTGCTGCATGCGCGTCTCGAATGCGGCGGGGTCCCAGGTGGGGCCTGTTACCTCGGCCCGCACGGCTCGTCCGGCGGTATCGAACAGGCTCCATTCAAACGTCGACTGGCTGACCGCATGCCAGCCGAAGGCATCGGCAGAGTCGGCATACCCGTAATAGATCGGTCCGCTGGCATAAAACCCGACCAGATCGCGTCCCGCCACGACCGCGGCGATCTGATCGATAGCCTGTCCGGGCTCCAGCAGCGGTTGGAGGCTGGAGGACTCGTTGGTCCAGCCATGGCTGTTGAGCTGCAGGTAAGGGTCTGGCTGCAGTCCACCGATGATGCTTCGCAATCGGGTAACGGCGGTCGTTATCTTGGGTTTGTCCTGGAGCAAGTCGCCCTGGAGCGTCAATCGTACATTTGCGTGCCGACCGTCGTTGGCCAACGAAAGGGTGGCCTCGATCTGGCCGACCTGACCCGCCTGCCGGACCCGGCCGTGATTGAATCGCACGAAATCCGATGCCTCGGCAACGTACCAGAGGCTGAAGTGTTCGCTGCTCGAAAGCAGGTGCCGCAAGGTTTCGCGAATGCCCTGGAAGTGCTCCCGTGCCAGCGTGGTGTTCGATAGCGCGATCATTGGGCGCCTCCAAAGATGTCGATGTCGGCGAATACACAGGCGGGCGAGGCGTGCCCTACCCGGACGGCCTGGTTCGGCTCTCCTTTGCCACAGTTTGCGGTACCCAGCACCTGGCGTGTGGAGCGATTGCCGACGGCAACCAGATTGCGCCAGAACTGCGAAGAGATACCCCGATAGTTCGGGTTCTTGACCACCCCACGCAGTTCGCCGTTCTCGATCAGCTGGCCCCATTCACAACCGAACTGGAATTTGTTGCGCGCATCGTCGATCGACCATGATCGATTCGCTGCCATGAGGATTCCGTCCTGGATCCCCGCGATCAGCTGCTCCAGGCCTTGGTCGCCGGGTTCAACGTTGAGGTTGGCCATCCGGTCGATGGCGGGCCGGTTCCAGCTGCAGGCACGGCTGTTGGCTACGCCTTCGACGCCGCTGCGGCGGGTGGAAAGTGAGCTGCCGAGCGGGCGCTTGAGAATGCCGCCTTCGATCAGCAACGCTGTTTCGGCCGGCGTCCCTTCATCATCGTGCGAGTAGCTCGCCAATTCTTCCGGAACACGCGGATCGAAGCTGACGTTCAGCAGGGGCGAGCCATAGCGGTAGTGACCGAAATCCTCCAGTTTCACGAAGCTGGTGCCGGCATAGTTGCGCTCGTCGCCGAGAATGCGGTCCATTTCCAGCGGATGACCAATGGATTCGTGAATCTGCAGGATCATCTGGTCGGGCATCAGCAACAGGTGGCGCCGGCCACTCGGTGCGTTCGGTGCCATCAGCAGTTGCAATGCCTCGTCCGCCAGCCGTGGACCGGAGCCGAAAAATCCGCTGTTGCCCAGCACACTGATGCCGCCCTGCTGGCCGAAATGTCCGCCGCTGAGGCTGCGAATTTGGCTGTCGTGCCCGTCGTATGCGGTAATCCGCA
The DNA here is from genome assembly GCF_024448935.1 of Stutzerimonas stutzeri. Taxonomy (GTDB): domain Bacteria; phylum Pseudomonadota; class Gammaproteobacteria; order Pseudomonadales; family Pseudomonadaceae; genus Stutzerimonas; species Stutzerimonas stutzeri_AO. The sequence goes on along the minus strand of NZ_JAMOIE010000013.1, from coordinate 30,464 downwards.
TGTCCGGGTAGACGAAGCGCTGAGCAAATCTTAGCTGCGAACCGACACTGTCGAAAAACAGCTGCTCGCGATTTTCCCAGCTCAGACAAGCTTCTCGATTGACGATCCTTGCGTCCGACGGTACCGCGTTGCACTCCTCGAGCAGCATTTCCAGGCACTGGTTGACCGGTGGAAAAGCCTCGTCGTGGGCAAGTGATATGTAGTCGGCCTGCTCGCCGTCACGGCTCCGTATTTGGGCAGGGAAAGACAGGGCATGGGTTGCGGCGGCGTTGGCGAGCCGTTCAGCTTGCGCCAATGTTCGTTGAAGGCCTTCCGAACTGAGGTCGGAAGTGGCCGCGTAGGCTTCGAAACCGCCGACCTGCGCGGTGAGCATGACGCCTTCGTCGAAGACGGTCTGCAAGGGGAGGGGTGTTGACTTGGTGACGCCGAGATTGACGGTCTGGCTTTTGACGTGACGCAGCGACCAGAAATCCGCTTCGCTGCGAAGGGCGCTGACGCGCGCCTTCAGAGATTCGAACGCATCGAACATTTTTGCTCCTCAAACGTGGGCAACGCTTTTGGCGCTGCGTATCTTCGCCCGGGCACTGCCGTTGATAGACGGCTTAGGCTCGGTGAGGTGTAGCTGAAGTCCGATGTGTATGAGATATCTGTGCCAGAAATCAGGTGCGGCCAAAAAATATTTCCGAGGCATGATTGGTGGTCTTCATGTGACGTAGCACAGGCAGTTCGGACCGCCCGGCTGACGAGGCTTGCAGCAGGGATGGGCAGAGTGCGGACGGACGTCGACTTCAGTTAGTAACCTTGAGCCCTGCTTGCAGAGCTGCCATGGGCACCTGGCGATCCTTGAACGAGCGTGACCGATATTCGAGCGCCGCACTGCTTTGGTCGCTATGCATGCACTCCAAACGGGCATTATAGACGGGTCGCCTCGTTGCCGGCGCGAGAGGTCAGGGCTGTGTTGCGGGTCGGTTCGGGCCGGCCTGGTGTCGATCCACTTCTGCTTCGGATAGCGACGGTCGGCCTTGTCGGCCTTGAGGATGGTACCCGGCACGTCGTGGCCGATCAGCGCCGGCAGGCGGGCCGCTCAGGCGAGCAGGCGATCCAGGTCGACCCCCGTGTCGCGCCCCATGTGCTGGAACATATGCACCAGGTCCTCGATGCAGATGTTGCCGCTGGCACCCGATGCGTAGGGGCAGCCGCCGAGGCCGCCGAGCGAGGCGTCGAAGCGGTCGATGCCGGCGTTCAACGCGGCCAGCGCGTTGGCCAGGCCCATGCCGCGGGTATCGTGGAAATGCGCGGGTGAACACGGCCTGCCGATGGCGCTCGAGCACCTCGCGACAGGGGCGCCCGACCTGTGCCGGGTCCGCCATGCCGGTGGTGTCGCAGAGGGCCACGCCCTGCAGGCCGAGGTCGAGCAGGCGCTGAACCAGTTCGGCACGCGTGCCACCGGCACCTCGCCTTCGAAGGGGCAGCCGAAGGTGGTCGACAGCGAGGCGTTGATGAACAGGTCGCTGCCGCGGGCGTCATGCGCAGGTTCGCAGGCCGTGGGTGGCGCTGGCCGACATCACCAGGTTGATCTCGTCGACGCCGCAGGCCAGCGCCCGCTCGCAGCCCTTCACGTTCGGCACCAGCACGGTGTACGCCACGCCGGGGATGCGGCGGATGCCGCCCATCCCCTCTTCGGCATCGCGCAGATTGGGGATGGCCTCGGGCGCGGTGAAGGGGTGCCGATCTGATCAAAGCGGCCGAGGCGGCGAACCAGGCGGAGTAAGTCCACGCCGGCCCTGCCCAGGCGCAACCGATTGTGCCCATGCTTCGCGCGGGAACACGGTTACGACACCGTCCGTCAGCTGCGGCGGGAGCGAGAAAGCGCGGGCCTTCCATTTCAAGCGATAAGCCCCTCGCACTGCCTGGTGGGTGGTGCGACCCGCCGCCCAGCAGGCTGAACTCACCTTTGGCCTTGGACCCGATCCTCCGGCTCGATTGGCAGAAGCGTTACGGCAGCCTGGGTGCTCTGGAATTGCGCGAAGCGCTCGAGCACCTCGTTTATCGCGCGACGGTCGCGTGGGCTCTCCACCTTGGCATCGGCGACACCACGCACGGCGCGGATCTCCTCGTGAAGTGCCTCCAGCTGCGCTTCTCCCGGGCTGCCATGCAGGGCGTTCTTCAGGCATTGCAACAGCGTGATCAAGACCTGCGGGTCGTGGCCACCATAGATGCGGATCGGGGCGATCACGGTCTGCAGGATGCGCTGCATGCCCATTTGCGGATAGAAGAGGCGCGGTTGGTGGTCGACGCAGCCAATGTCATAAGGCGGCACGCCGCCGAGCCGCTTCAACAGTACTCCGAGCAGATTGATCGCCCGCATCGCCGTGCCCGGATCGTTGATCGCTGGGCTGATGGCTTTGACCGCAATCTCCGAGATCTGCCGCATGCCGTAAGAAACGTTGGCGCCGGCGAATTCGTTGTCGTGAAAATCGAAGCAGTCGAGTGCGTCGTCCGCATCTTGCTCGCTCAACGGCTCGCTGAACTTGATCAGTGGATGACCCTCGATCAGGAAAAAGCCCGGTTCGACCTGGATCACGGCCGCCAAGTTCCGTGTGCGCAATATCTTGCCCAGCCGCTGTTCGTTGACCTCGCGAAGATAACCCGGTCGGGCGGCGGGCAGGCACCACCAGTCGGTGGCGTCGGGAAGCCCGGCAACGTCGGCAATGCGCCTTTTCCGCTTGTCCAGATTGGCCGATGCGCCTTCGTAAAGCTGACTAAGGATCCAATCGACTTGAATCGATTGCGATACCGAGCGGATGAATACGACGAATAGCGCCATGCAGAACATGCCGAACACCAGCGCCAACAGCAGCCCGAGGGCAGGCACGCTTGCTGGAGCCTTGCCGTTCAGCGTGCCGATCATCATCAGGCAATAGACAATGGTGCCTAGGTAGATGCCCAGTATCACCTGGTTGCGCCGATCGCTAACGAGGCCGGGCAGCACCCGCGGTGACAGGCGCGCCGCGGCACCGTTGAGCACGACCATCACCATGGAGAAGCTGAAGACGGTGAGGGAAATGATGCCGGTAATGAGCGTGCTTAGAATCTCCCGGCTGTTGTCTGCATCGACCAGCCCGGGTGGCAGCCTGTCGCGCAGGACGGGCGCAAGGCTGGTCGATTCGAACGCCAGGACCAGCCCGGCCAGCAGCGCATAAGCGGCGGGAATCAGGACCGGGTAAAAGGCGATGCTTTCGGTTATGCGTTTGACCACACGAAAGAACATATTAGCTGGCGCAGACATGACTGAGACCTGGCGTGACGGGCGTTTGGCCCTGGCAGGCATATGACCGCGGGGCGCGAGCAAGTACGCCCTGGCCGAAGCGTCTATGCTCTATAGGCAACGATGTGTTCCGCGGCGGCTAATGTGTTGGGAACGCTGTGAGGCCCGTGTAACTCGAACGTGAAGTCGCTCAGGCGCTTGGTTTGATTCATATGGTTCGCCTGTGGGGCAGGGTTCGAGACGATAACAAGACCGACGAATGAGGTATTCGCCATGAGTGCTGTGTCCCTGTATCCGGTAAGTCCAGAGGTAGCGGCCCGGTCGTTGACCGATGAAGCCACCTACAAAGCCATGTATCAACAGTCGGTGGTCAATCCTGACGGATTCTGGCGCGAGCAGGCCGAGCGCATCGACTGGATCAAGCCGTTTACGCGCGTCAAACAGACGTCCTTTGACGACCACCATGTCGATATCAAATGGTTCGCCGACGGCACCCTGAACGTTTCGGCCAATTGCCTGGACCGCCATCTCGCAACCCGGGGCGATGAGATTGCGATCATCTGGGAGGGCGACGATCCGGCAGATCACCGCGAAGTCACCTACCGCGAGTTGCATCAGGAGGTGAGCAAGTTTGCCAACGCGTTGCGCGGACAGGACGTGCATCGGGGCGACGTGGTCACGCTCTACATGCCGATGGTTCCCGAGGTGGCCGTGGCGATGCTGGCTTGCGCGCGCATCGGCGCCATCCACTCGGTGGTGTTCGGTGGTTTCTCGCCGGAAGCCTTGGCCGGGAGAATCATCGACGGCAATTCCAAAGTAGTGATCACGGCCGATGAGGGGCTCCGTGGTGGGAAAAAGGTGCCGTTGAAGGCCAATGTGGATGAGGCGTTGACCAATCCGCAGACGCGCTGCGTGCAGAAGATCATTGTGGTGCGGCGCACTGGTGGCGACATCCGCTGGCACCCGCATCGCGACATTTGGTACGAGGACCTGATGCGCGTGGCTGGGGATGTTTGTGCGCCGAAGGAAATGGGCGCGGAAGAACCCCTGTTCATCCTGTACACCTCGGGCTCCACCGGTAAGCCGAAGGGCGTACTGCATACCTCCGGTGGTTATTTGCTCTACGCGGCCCTGACCCACGAGCGGGTATTCGATTACCGCCCTGGTGAGGTCTATTGGTGTACCGCCGACGTCGGGTGGATCACCGGGCACAGCTACATCGTCTACGGTCCGCTGGCCAATGGCGCCACCACCCTGATCTATGAAGGTGTACCCAACTATCCGGATGTCACGCGGATCGCCAGGATCATCGACAAGCATCGGGTGAATATCCTCTACACCGCGCCGACTGCGATTCGTTCGATGATGGCCGAAGGCCCGGCTGCGATGGAGGGGGCTGATGGGTCGAGTCTGCGCTTGCTCGGTACTGTGGGGGAACCGATCAACCCCGAGGCCTGGCATTGGTATTACGAGACGGTCGGTAGATCGCGTTGCCCGATTGTCGACACCTGGTGGCAAACCGAGACGGGCGGCATTCTGATCAGCCCGTTGCCAGGCGCGACCGCACTGAAGCCAGGCTCCGCAACTCGGCCCTTCTTCGGCGTGGTGCCTGGGCTGGTGGACAACCTCGGCAACCTGCTTGAAGGGGCAGCCGAGGGCAATCTGGTCATCCTCGATTCCTGGCCTGGGCAGATGCGCAGCCTCTATCGAGACCACGATCGCTTCGTCGATACCTACTTCAAGACCTTTCGCGGCATGTATTTCACGGGCGATGGCGCCCGTCGCGACGAGGACGGCTACTACTGGATCACCGGTCGGGTGGACGACGTGCTGAACGTTTCCGGGCACCGCATGGGCACGGCGGAAATCGAAAGCGCCATGGTCGCCCACTGCAAGGTGGCCGAAGCGGCGGTGGTGGGTGTGCCGCATCCGCTCAAGGGCCAGGGGATCTATGTTTACGTGACGCTGCTGGCGGGCGAGGAACCCTCCGATCAGTTGCGCCAGGAACTACAACAGTGGGTCCGTAAGGAAATCGGGCCGATTGCGGTGCCTGATGTCATCCAATGGGCGCCAGGCTTGCCCAAGACGCGTTCAGGCAAGATCATGCGCCGTATCCTGCGCAAGATCGCCACAGGTGAATACGACGCATTGGGGGATATTACGACCTTGGCTGATCCTGGCGTGGTGCCGCAGCTGATCGAAACCCACAAGCAAATGCGGCCGATGAGTTGAGCGGCGATCAGCTCTCGGCTCTCGGCCGGTCACCGCTGCCAACCGTCACCCCCCGTTTGACAGCGAGCGCTGTGACTCCTGGTTGGCGGCGGGTTGTTCCTGCGGAACACCGGCCACAGTCAGCTCTGGAAAACTGCCGCCGATGAACTCGACACTGCGGGTCGGGAAAGCAAATTGCACACCCATTTCGCGGATGCCGTCGAGCAACTGCAGGTTGATCTCCTGCTGGGCGTCCATGTAGGCGTTGTAGTCCGAGACCTGCATGATGTACACGACTTCGAACGTCAGCTGGCTGTCATCGAAGGCAAGGAAATGCGCCCGGTCAAAATTCGCGTTCTCCACACCATCAACGATCCGCCTCACCAGCGCCGAGACTTCACGCACCTTGTCCGACGGCGTGTTGTAGGTAATGCCGAACTTGAACACGATACGGCGCGTGTTCATGCGCTTGTAGTTGTGCAGGATCTGCTTGAGCAGATCGGCATTGGCACAGATGACCTGTTCGCCGCTGAGGGCGCGAATCCGTGTGGTTTTAAGGCCGATGTGTTCGATGTTCCCCGCGACTGCACCAAAGACGACGAAGTCGCCGATCTCGAAGGGCTTGTCGACGCCGATCGACAGCGAAGCGAAGATATCGCTGAGCAGCGTCTGTATTGCCAGAGCAATGGCAATACCGCCTACGCCAAGACTGGCGACCATCGCCGTGATGTCGACGCCGAGGTTCGCCAGGATCGAGAGCAGCATCATCGTCCAGATCACAATCCGGATCATGATCCCGATGATCGTCGTGGTGACCGGGTTTCGCGTCTTGCCGACGTGAGTCAGGCTTTCCATCCACAGGCGAACGGCCGTATCCATCCACAGTGCAAACTGGAACGCCAGCGCAATGAACCAGCCGTGGGACATCGCCGTTTCCCACCGCGCTGGCAGCTCAACGACCTTCAGAGCGATCAGTAGCGATAGGGCAATCAGCAGGATGTGGCTGGTGCGGCTGAGCATCTCCGCGGCAATGCCAACGAAACCGCTTCTGGAGCCCTTCGCCATCTTGCGAAGGCGGTTGGTGATGATCCGCAGGACGGTCTGCAGGATGAGATAGCTGGCGATCGTGATGCCAGCAATTACGCCGAGGTTGACCCAAAGGCCTTCGTCCAACACCACGTCCCAATTCATCAAGTGGTTTCCTCCGGGTATGCGCGACCAAGCGCTTAAGCAGTGGCTCCTTTTTCAGTAGCCAATGCAGCGCATTAGTTCCCACGATAAGCGAAACGAGGAAGGGCGCGCGACGGGCACGCTCTCAGCGAAGTGGCACGAGCCCGATCAGTTCCTGATAACCGCCAGCGTTGATCACTTGGCTATAGCCCAGGTCCTGAAGCAGATCCTGCGCGGCTGACGCTCGGCGGCCGCTACGGCAGTAGAGGACTACGGGAGCATCTTTGTCCGAGGCAATCGCGGCGATGCGGCCAGCAAGATTCTCTGTCTCGATACGTGTCGCGCCGGGTAGGGCACCTTCGGCGAACTCCAGTTCGGTGCGCACGTCGATCAGGACGGCGTTGGTGCGCTGCAAGGCTTTCAGCGCGGCTGACTGATCGACCGGGGCAGCAATGGCTGCAGTGGTCGCTACCGTTGCCATTATTGAAATCAACGGTGGGTACAGGGTCTTCATCGGTTCCCTCATTCCTGCAGTCTTAGCTGATCAGTCGAGTGAGGTTCGGCAGGATCAGAATAACCGCGGTGGCGAGCAGGATCATCGTAGCCTGCCTGAGCTTTTTGTGTTTTAACATGATGGGCGGCCTTTTGATTTTCTGGTTGTTCTGGCGGAGCAACTTGGCTATTCCAGAGCGGGCGGTAGCTTGGCGAGTTCTGGTCTCGACTTCAGCTGCAACAAAGCAATATGCAGGCCATGCAACATGAACAGAATCTACCGGAGTTTGTCATTTGGGTAACGCTTCGAGTGCGAGCGCGCTGGTGGCCTGGTTTCGCCGCGGAGCAGGCCGCCTGTCGGGGCGGTCTGGTTTTGCACCCTGGTGCCCTGGTCAACCGCTGGCGCTGGTTTTGTGGGGAGCCGTCCGCAAGACGAGGCTTGTGCTCCATGGCCTGTCAGAAGCCGCTCGGCGTGTGCGTTTACCGCATCGTTATCCCCAAATGCCGCATGGCGCGATTGGAAACGACTGACTTCTTTGCAGCTTCAAATGCGGGTGGAATCGAAACACTAAGGTAGCGGAGGGGCCGTTCAGCGCTGCGTTCAGCCTGGATGAATGGCACGGCCCATGCTCGGCGGCTGAGCGTGATTCGCGACGCATTCTTTGAAGTTGCCTGCGGCACATGCTTTGGCGGCCTGAATCGACGTATTTGCTGGGCTGCAGGGCGTTTGTGCGCGGGTGAGTGTTCCCAGTGCGTTCCCATGAAAGTGAGCGCGTCGGGTCAAAATCCCCGCTTCCCTAGCTGTTGCCGCGATTTCGCCTGACCCAAAAAAAACGGGTAATTTTGGTAAGGACTATTTTGAAGCGGAGAAAATAGTAGTGAATTCAATGCTTTGTCGAAATTCGTTAAAGGTAATAATAGGGTAATAAATAGGTAATCGAATTACCTCAAGTAGTGGTTAGGTGATCGATTTACTAACTCCTTTAAAATCAGGCGTTTGCAAAAAAATTACCTTTTGCCTTACCTAAAATTACCTTTCGAGGTAAGTGCTCCAGCCCAGCAAATACGTGGCTTTCAGCCGTCCGAAACTGCCTCCTAACCAAAATTACCCGTTTTGGAAATTGATTTAGAAATCGGGGCGCTTACGGGCTCATGTGCAGCCCGAACCTTCGCCGGGATCCGCAGGCATTCATTGATCGTCGAACGCCCCGCCAGCTGCAGCAGCGGGGCGGGCAGGGCACGTTGCAGGAGTGCAGAAAAAGAGGCCTCTTTAGCCCGCAGGTGAGGTGGGGGGACAACGGCGCGCGCCGGGTGATGATCGGGTTTGGCAGGCTGCTGCAGCTGTTCCGGAACGGGTCGCGGACGCTTGGCAGTACGCCACTGGCAAGCCGCTCCTCATGCGTCGCCAAGGCCGGTGCCGCAAGACGGTGGTAACCGCTGAAACCCGCATGAATACTGGCGTTCATAGTGTTTTTAGATGGACGCGCAAAGCCCTTTTTGCTATGTTGTGATGGGTTTTTGCTTGCTTGTAGAGCGCCGCGATCTGGTCGCGCCGGCACAAAAAAACCGCCCGGAGGCGGCTTGTTGGGGTGACGACTGCTGATCAGTTCCTGGTGGGCAACTCAAACTCCCTGAACCGCACCACCTCCTCCCCCAGCCACTCATTCACCTGAGCTAGCCTTGCCTGGATAGGTTCGAGCTCGTTGACCGCCCACACCTCAGCGGCCTCGCGCAGCGAGCCAAACCCGCCGGCGTTCTGCGGCACTATGCCCATCAGCTGAGGCGGGATCCGCAGCGCGGCGAGTAGATCGTCGCGGCTGATGTTCTTGATCGAACCGAACTCGTCCCTCGCCGCCACTTCACTCACCGGCAGCAGCTGGATGCCATCTTTCTTTCCGCCCGGCGCGTACATGAACAGGTTGCGGAAATTTCCCGGTCCCTTGGCGGACTTCAGCGCGGTGCGCAGGGCGTCGACGTCTTCTTCCTTTTGCGCCGCGTCGGTCATGTACATGATGAAGCCGGCATGGCTGCCGTTCTGGTAGTAGCGCCGGCGGAAGAGGGTGGCGGACTCGTTGAGCAACGCCGACTGCAGCGCCGACAACCATTCCGGCAACCCGTAAACCTCTTGGTTGATATCCGCTTCGCGCAAATGGCATATCGTGCCCGCGGCGAACATATGCTCATCCTTCCAGCCGCGCACCTGGTAGTAGGTTTCGAGGTCGGCACCGCGGCGCATGTACTTTGCCAGTGTCGGCTGCAGGCTCAGCGCTTGGCCGAGCATGTTCTGCCGCCGCTCCAGGTACGCATTGCCACACCACAACCAGTCCAGGGCGAACTGCCCGAACGCCTGCCGGCTCAGCAGCTTGTGCGGAATGAACGTCCGCTCGAGCATGTTGCGCTTGAAGTTGAGCCCCGACTGCAGGAACACGCTCGCCCTGGTCGACTTCGCCAGCCCATCGAGCGACAGCGGCGGCTCGTACCAGCGGCCATTCAGCCAGCATTCCAGATAGTCCAGCAGCTCGCGGCCATCGAGCACCGGCATCGGGTCGCCGAAGGTGAAGGCCTCGAAGCCCTGGGTGGGTGCGGCGGCAATGTCGGTGTTCATCAATAAATCTCCATAAAACTGGTGTTCTGAGCGGTCATGCCCTCGAGGGGCTCGTTGTGCAGGGCATGGAACAGCGCCCAGGCCAGATCGGCGTGTCCGGTGTCATCGGTGCGCCCGGCGGTGTACGTCATCTGCCGGCCGCTGGCCGTTGTGGTTTTGCGGATCGCCATCAGCGAGGAGGCGAGGTCCGTCCAGCCGGCGTCGAATTCGAGCCGGCCCTTGTGGATCACGTCATAGGCCTTCAGCACCAGGCGGGTCTTCACCTCCGGCGAGTAGCTGAAGGTGGTCAGGTTCGGGAAGAACTGCTTCACCAGCTGCGCCACGCCCGAGCCCATGCCGGTCATGTCGATGCCGATGTAGGTCACCCAATAGCGCAGCGTCACCCGGCGGATCGCCTCGGCCTGGGCGGCGAAGTCCATCCCGCGGAACTGATGCCGCTCGAGCCCGCGGAACTTGCCGCCCGGTACCAGCGGCGGCGCCACCACAACCAGGCCGGCACTGTCGCCGGTCTCGGCCGGGTCATAGCCCACCCACACCTGGCGATCACCGAACGGCCGATCGGCAAACGGCTTGTAGTCCTCGTTCCACTCGATCCAGCTATCCACCATGCAGGGCTGCAGGATGTTGAGCGGGAAGATCGACGCGCCGTCATCGACGAACTGACACATCAGCAGGTTGGCGTAGGCCTCCGCGCTGTACTCCTGGCGCAGCTCCTCGATGTCGAACAGATCGCAGCCGCGCTGCTCGGCGTCCAGGATGGTTACGATCTGGCGCCAGATCCGGTCCTCGCACAGCCGGCCCTGCTGCAGCGCATCGTGCGACACATCCAGCTGGATCCGCTGCGCCGCCGGCTTGCCCTTGTTGAAGCGCTCACCCGTCCAGAACGAATAGGCCTCATGCGCCATCGAGGAGGGCGTCGAGAAATAGGTGCGGCGGTATTGCTTCTGCATCGCCATGCCGCTGGCGACCTTGTTCAGCTCGTTGAACTTGAACGTCCAGAAGAATTCGTCGAAGTAGAAATTGCCGTGATAGCCCTGGGCGGTGCGCGCGTTGGTACCGAGGAAGTGCAGCTCGGCGCCATTGGCCAGGATGATCGGATCGCCGGTCAGCTCCACCTGGCAGACCTCGCGGGAAAACGCCTGGATATACGCCTTGAAGATATGCGCCTGATTCTTCGACGCGCTGAGAAATATCTGATTGCGCCCCGTCACCAGCGCATCGAGCAGCGCCTCCCGCGCAAAATAAAACGTCGCGCCGATCTGCCGGCTCTTGAGAATCGCCCGGGTCCGCTGGTTGCCCGCGCGGTACCAGTCCAGCTGGTAGCCGAAACAGCCATCGCGGAACGCTTCCTCCAGCTGCTCGATGTGCTCCTCGGCGAACTCGTTGCGCTTGGGCTTCGCCTTTGGCCAGGCGTTGCGCTTATCCAGATTCGGATTGAGCTCGGCCTCAGTCCCGCCGCCCTTGAACCGTTCTATCCGCGCCTGCCGCTCAAGCTGGCGGTGCAGCAGGTCGAGCTCCTTGAAATCGCCGCCGCTCTTGCCGTCCTTGAGGATCAGCTGCACCAGGCGGGCCTCCAGCGCGCCGCCAATCCGCTCGACGTTGTCGGCCCGGTCCCACTCGTCCCGGGTCTTCCAGCTGTGGACGGTCTTTTCCTTCTCGTCCAGATAGCCGGCGATATCGGTGATGCGCCAGCCCGTCCAGTACAAGAATTTGGCCTGGCGGCGGTTGTCGCGTTGTGCGGGGCGTTCGGCGGGTGCATTCATGGCGCCGATGGTGTCGCGCACGCGTGAGCCCCGTTAGTGGCGCGCCCTGTACCTGCGCCGCCTACACGGCGTGCTGATTGCCCGGACCGCGCCGTCTGCCGACCATGCCCTCAACGCTAACGCCGCCCCCGCGGCCAGCCTGAGGACATGACCCCCATGAAGAAATTCCGCTCCCGTTGGTTCCGTATCGGCGTCGAAGGCGCGACCACCGACGGCCGCAAGATCGAACGCAGCTGGCTCGAAGAGATGGCGGCCAGTTACAGCCGCGACACCTATGGCGCCCGCCTCAACGTCGAGCACATCAAGGGCCTGTCGCCTGACTCGCAGTTCGGTGCCTATGGCGACGTGCTCGCGCTGAAAGTCGAGGAGGTCGACGTCAACGGCGAGCAGAAGCTCGCCCTGTTCGCCCAGATCCAGCCCAACGACTCGCTGCTGGCCCTGAACAAGAAAGGCCAGAAGATCTACACCTCCATGGAGATCCAGCCCAAGTTTTCCGACACCGGCCGGGCCTACCTGGTCGGCCTGGCCGTCACCGACAGCCCGGCGAGCCTGGGCACCGAAGCCCTTGAATTCAGCGCCCAGCACGGCACGCTGACCAGCCGCAAGCAGGACAAGGACAACCTGTTCTCCGCCGCCGAAGAGGCCGCGCTCGAATTCGACGAGGTCACCGAACAGCCCAGCGCATTCAAGGATCTGGCCAACCGCGTCAAGGCTCTGTTCACCAAGGGCAAAGAGGCCGACAGCCAGTTCGCCGAGATCGGCGATGCCGTCACCGCCCTGGTGGAGTTTGCCGAAAAGCAGCAGGCAGCCCTGGACGCCTACAGCACCAAGGCCACAAACCTGGACGAGCAGGTCACCAAGCTCGAGGCGACCGTCACCGAGCTGACCGCCAAGCTCGAAAAGGTCGCCGACCCGCAACAGTTCAAGCGTCCGCCGGTATCGGGCGGCAACGGCCAAATTCTGGCCGCGTTCTGACCCCCGACCCGCCCACTGGAGCACACCCATGCGCAACGAAACCCGCCTCAAATTCAACGGCTACCTGGACCAGGTCGCCAAGCTCAACGGCATCACCTCGGCCATCGTCAAGTTCAACGTCCTGCCGTCCGTGCAGCAGAGCCTGGAGACCGCCATCCAGGAATCGAGCGCGTTTCTCGGCCGGATCAACATCATCGGCGTCACCGAGCAGGAAGGCGAGGCCATCCTGCTGGGCGTCAACGGCCCGATCGCCAGCCGCACCAACACAGGCGCCGGCAACCGCCGCAACCCGGCGCAGCGCCAGACCCTGGCCAAGGACAGCTACGCCTGCAAGCAGACCAACTTCGACAGCGCCTTCCCCTACGCACTGATCGACGCCTGGGCCAAATTCCCCGACTTCCAGACGCGCCTCACCGCCGCCATCGCCCAGCGCCAGGCCCTGGACCGCATCATGATCGGCTTCAACGGCACCGCAGCGGCGCCGGCCACCGACATCGCCACCAGCCCCATGCTCGAAGACGTCAACATCGGCTGGCTGCATAAGGTCCGCGTTGGCGCGCCTGATCGCGTGCTGGACGAAGTGGTCGCCGCCTCCGGCCAGGTCACCGTCGGCTCCGCCGGCGACTACAAAACCCTGGATGGCGTGGTATTCGACGCCGTGCAGATGCTCGAGCCCTGGCACCGCAGCCGTCCGGACCTGGTCGTCATGCTTTCCCGCGACCTGATGCACGACAAACTGCTGGCCGCGGTCGAGAAGGGCGCCGCCTCCAACCAGGAAGAGAACGCCGCGCAGGAAATCATGACCCGCGCGCGCATCGGCGGCTTGCCGGTCGTCGACGCACCGTTCTTCCCGGCTGGCACCGTGCTGGTCACGACCCTGTCGAACCTCTCCATTTACTTCCAGGAAGGCGCGCGCCGCCGCCATGTGAAGGATGAGCCGGAGTACGACCGCATCGCCGACTACCAGTCGAGCAACGATGCCTACGTGATCGAGGACTTCGGTCTGGTCGCCCTGGTCGAAAACATCGAGGCGGTGTAAGCCATGCTCAGCCCAGCCCAACGCAACCAGCTGCGCAAACGCGCGGCGTTGCAGGCTGCTGAGGTAGCGCCGGAGCGGTCCATGGCCGGCGCCACTGCCTACGAACAGCAGCTGCTGCAACTCAACCAGGACCGGCTGCGCCTCAAGCAGGTGCAGTCGGAGCAGGGCAAGGCCGAGCTCAAGCGTTCGCTCATCCCGGCCTATCAGCCCTACATCGAAGGCGTGCTGGCCGCCGGCAACGGCGCCCAGGACGACGTGCTCACCACGCTGATGGTCTGGAACATCGACGCGGGTGACTACGCCGCGGCGCTGAACATCGGCCGCTACGTGCTCGAGCACAACCTCAAGATGCCTGACCGTTTCGAGCGCACCACCGGCTGCCTGCTGGCCGAGGAGGTGGCCAATGCCGCACTCAAGCAGCAGAAGGCCGGCGCGCCGTTTGACCGCTGCGTCCTGACGCTGGCTGTGGATATCACCGCCGCGCACGACATGCCGGACCAGGCCCGCGCCAAATTGCACCTGGCGCTGGGCAAGGCCTACCTGGCCGAGCTGGACGAAGCCGCCCCGAACGCCGAAGGGCTCGAACAAGCCCGCGCCCACCTCGTCAGCGCCATCGACCTGCACAGCAACTGCGGCGGCAAAAAAGATCTGGAGCGCGTCGAGCGCCTGCTTAAAAAACACGCGGACACCGCGCCGGCTCTGGCCGCCGCGCCACCCGCTAACTGAGCGTCCCCCACGCACTCGGCGGCTCGGGGCTGATCGACAGGTTTACTCCTTGCCTCGTCGTGACGCCCCGACCACCGCCGAACCAAGGGCAAGAACATGAGCGCATTCATCGCAGCAGGGGGCAGCACCGCGCCGCACCCCATCACCAACGATGGCTGGTTCCCCGACCTGGACGGCCAGCACCTGCGCGAATCCCTGCGCCTGGACGGCAGCATCACCGACGCCCGCCTGGAAGTCGCCGCCGTCAACGCGGTGATCGCAGTCAACCGCGAGCTCGCTGACTACCAGGCCCAGCGCCAAGCCGAAGGGCATGCCGCGCTGGCCACCGTGCCGGCCCAGCAGATCCAGGGCGAAAGCCAGCTGCTGCACCTCTACCGCCGCGCCATCTACTGCAGCGCCGGTGCCGAGCTGGCCGAGCGCTACCGCGACTACAGCGCCACCGGCGACGGTGCCGAGCGCGCCGAAGCCCTCACGCCCACCGCCGACGAATACCGCCGCGATGTCCGCTGGGCCATCCGCAGCATCCTCGGGCGCGTGCACACCACCGTGGAACTGATCTGATGGCCAGCCTGCGCGCCCAGCAGGGCGACACCGTCGACGCCCTCTGCTGGCGGCACTACGGCCGTACCGCCGGCGTCGTCGAGCAGGTGCTCGCCGCCAACCCCGGCCTGGCCGATCACGGCCCGGTCATCCCCAACGGCACCCTGATCACCCTGCCCGACGCCGCGCCGCAGGCCGAGCGCCGGCAGATGGTGAACCTATGGGACTGAACAACTATGGACACTGGAATGAAGCGCATGCCTGACAGACCTGAAACCTGGGCGTGGCTCGCCGCCCTGCTCGAGCAAAACTACCCGATCCTGTACGCCGCAGGCCTGGCCGCGGCTATCTCAGGGTCTCGCCTCATGCTCGGCGGCGGCTCGCTGCGGCGCATCTGCTGCGAGTCGCTGGTATGTGGGCTGATCACGCTCGCCGCCAGCCACGGGCTCAGCCTGTTCGGAATTCCACTGTCCGCCGCACCGTTTTTCGGCGGCATCATTGGCCTGGTCGGTGCCGAAGGCGTGCGCGCCGGCGCCAAGCGCGTGTTCGAGCGCAAGGCGGACCAGCTATGACCGTACTCCGTAACGGCTCGCGCGGCCTGGCCGTGCGTCAACTGCAAACCCAGCTCAACGGCCACGGCGCCGGCCTGTACGTGGATGGCGATTTCGGCGCCGCCACCGAAGCCGCCGTGCGCGCCTACCAACGCAAGGTCGGCCTGGTGGCCGATGGCGTGGCGGGGGCTAAAACCCTCGCCGCACTGGCCGGCGCCGACACCTCCCGCCTGCTCAAGCAAAAAGACCTGCGCGAGGCCGCCGAGCGTCTCGGCGTGCCGCTGGCCAGCGTCATGGCCGTCAACCAGGTCGAGAGCAGGGGCGCGGGCTTCGCCAGCAACGGCCGTCCGGTGATCCTCTTCGAGCGGCACGTCATGTTCGAGCGCCTGCAGGCCAACGGCCTGACCGAAGCCGAAGCCGACGCGCTGGCCGCCAAGTTTCCCGCCCTGGTCAACCGCCGCCCCGGTGGCTACGCCGGCGGCACCGTCGAGCATCAGCGCCTGGCCCAAGCCAAGCAGATCCACACCGCGTCGGCGCTGGAATCGGCCAGCTGGGGCCTGTTCCAGATCATGGGCTACCACTGGGCGCGCCTCGGCTACCTGGACGCACAGCACTTCGCCGACTGCATGCAGCTCAGCGAGGCCGCCCAGCTCGACGCCTTCGTCTGTTTCATCGAGACCGACCCGGCCTTGCACAAAGCCCTCAAGGCCCGCCACTGGAAGGCCTTCGCCAAGGGCTACAACGGCCCGGCCTACGCCAAAAACCTCTACGACGTCAAGCTCGCCCGCGCCTATGCCCAGTTCGCCGCCGAGCACGCCCAGGAGCAGGCCGCATGATCGACCTCGCACAGATCCGCCAGCACCGCCCCCAGGATGGCGACGTGTTCGAGCTGCCGGCGGACACGCCGCCAGCGCTGGCCGAGCAGTTCGCCGAGGCCCTGCACGTCGCGGTACCGGGCGTGCGCTGCCTGGTGCTGATCGGCGAGGTGCGCCAGCTGAACGAAAAGGCCATGAACCTCGCCGGCTGGTACCGCCGATGACCAGCGTCAAGGCCTGGCTCGTTGTCGCGGCCGCATTCATCGCCATGGCGGTTGCCCTCAACTACCAGGCCCAACGCATCGATGCCGAAACCGCCCGCGCGGATCTGGCCACCGAACGCCAGCAGCAAGCCGACCAGCGCAACGAGCGGCAGGCCGCCACCATCACCCGCCTCACCGGCGAGGTCGCCACCCAGCGTCTCGACCAGCAGGCCCTGCAAAAAACGCTCAGCGACCTGCACCAGGCCCGCGCCATCGACCAGCTCAACAAGAAGGAACGCCGCCGTGAAGACCCAACCCATGCGACTTGGGCTGCTCAGCCTCTGCCTGATGCTGCTCGCCGCCTGCACCACCGCCCCGCCATCACCGGAGCCGCAGGTTATCGTCAGTGGCTGTCCAGTCGTGCCGCGCTGCACGCTCAGCCCGGCAGCCCCGGCCAGTAACGGCGAGCTCAGCGACGACAGCGACTACCTCATGAGCGCCTGGGCCGAATGCGCCGCCCGGGTCGACCTGGTGGTGGACCACAACCAGCGCAGCGCCCAGCCATGAACAAACCCGAATCCCTGCGCGCCCACCTGGTGGCCGCCATCCCCGAACTCAAACGCAACCCCGACCGGCTGCTCACCTTCATCGACAACGGCAGCCTGCGCAGCACCGCCGCGCCGGGCCTGTCCTTCGAATACAGCTACACGCTCAACCTCATCCTCACCGACTACGCCGGCCATCCGGACGCCATCGCCATCCCGCTGTTTGCCTGGGTGCTGGTCAACCAGCGCGAACTGATGGAGAACCTTGAGAAGGGCAGGGACGCCATAAAATTCGAGGCCGACATCCTCGACAACAGCAAAGTGGACCTGGCCGTCACCCTGCCGCTCACCGAGCGCGTGATCGTCACGCGGCTGGATGACGGCACCCTGCAGGTCGACCACCCGCCAGAGCCCCCGCTCGACGAGTTCTCCCCGGCCGGGCCATGGCAATTGTTCGGCAACGGCGAACTGCTGGCCGAATGGGACAGCACCCAGGGCATGGGCACCGACATCGCCAGCCCGCACCCAGGCCCCAGCAATGGCTGACGACCTGAGCGCCCTCGAGGACTGGGCCGGCGCGCTGCTCAACCAGCTGCAGCCCGCCGAGCGCCGCAAAGTCACCAGTGCCATCGCCCGCGACCTGCGCCGCAGCCAGCAGCAGCGCATCGCCACCCAGAAAAACCCGGACGGCACCGCCTACGCCCCGCGCAAACCCCGCCAGCCGCTACGTGCCAAGGCCGGGCGCATCAAGCAGCGCAAGATGTTCGCCAAGCTGCGCACCGCCCGTTACCTGCGCCTGCAGAGCGATGCCTCGAACATCGCCCTCGGCTTCGCCGGCCGCGTGTCACGCATTGCCCGCATTCACCAGTACGGCCTACGCGACAAACCCGGTCGCCAAACGCCGGATACCCAATATGCCCGCCGCGAACTATTGGGCTTCAGCGCAGCGGACCTGGAACTGATCCGCGACCGGCTCGTTGAGCACCTGGTGCGCTGACCCTGTAACGGCAGCCGCTACACGGCCCAGCGAATGCGCAGCGCGCGCGCGACCGCCAGCATGGGGCCATGAACATTACCGACCTCATCCGCCGCCTCGACAACCTGATCCGCCTCGGCACCATCGCCGCGGTGGACCATCAGGCTGCGCGCTGCACGGTCACCACCGGCGGCCTCAGCGTCCCAAATCTGCCCTGGCTCGCCTTGCGCGCCGGCGCAAGCCTCGACTGGGATCCGCCCACCGTCGGCGAACAATGCATTCTCGTCGCGCCTAGCGGCGAACCGGCGCAGGGCGTCGCCCTGGTCGGGCTCTACTCGCAGCAACGTCCGGCCCCGGCGAACAGCGCCACCGTGCGCCGCCGGACCTACCCGGACGGCGCTGTGATCGATTACGACCACGCCAGCCACACGCTCACCGCCACCCTGCCAAGTGGAGGCAAGGCGCAGATCAACGCGCCCGGCGGCCTCAGCGTCCTCGGCGATGTCGATATCACCGGCACCGTGACCGTCAGCGAAGACGTGGTCGCATCCGGCATCAGCCTGGTCAACCACACCCACGGCGGCGTAGACACGGGCCCGGGCAGCACCGGAGCGCCGCAATGATCGGCATGTCGCGCACCACCGGCCGCGCCCTGAGCGACACCGCGCACCTGGCCCAATCGATCGGCGACATCCTCACCACCCCGCTCGGCTCGCGCGTCATGCGCCGCGAATACGGCAGCCTGCTGCCCGACCTGATCGACGCCCCACTCAACGACACCACCCGCCTGCAGGCCTACGCCGCCGTCGCCATCGCCCTCATGCGCTGGGAACCGCGCATCCGCCTGAGCCGCGTGAGCCTCGCCATTGAAAAAGGCGGCAGCGCCGTGCTCGACGTCGACGGCACCCGCGTCGACCGCAACGAACCGCTGAGCCTGCGCGTGCCGCTGCAACTGGGAGCCGCCACATGACCACCGCCATCGACCTCTCCCTGCTGCCGCCGCCAGACATCATCGAGCCACTGGATTACGAACAGATCCTCGCCGAGCGCAAGGCGCGGCTGCTGAGCCTTTATCCAGAGGCCGAGCAGGCCGCCATGGCCGCACTGCTCGAACTGGAATCAGAGCCGCTCACCAAACTGCTGCAGGAAAATGCCTACCGCGAACTGATCCTGCGTCAACGCATCAACGACGCCGCGCGCGCCTGCATGCTGGCGTATGCAACAGGGGCGGACCTGGACAACCTGGCCGCCAACCTCGAGACGGCGCGCCTGCCTGGTGAGTCGGATTCGCGCCTGCGCGCGCGCGCCCAACTGGCGCCGGAAGGCACCACCGGCGCCGGGCCCCGGCTGGCCTACCGCTACCACGCGCTCGGCGCCTCGGTCGACGTCCGCGACGTGTACATCGATAGCCCCGTCCCAGGAACGGTCCGCGTCACCCTGCTGGCTGAACCGTCAGCCGCGCACCCCTCAGGCGTGCCCTCGATGGCCCTGCTGGCCGCCGTCGCCGAGGCACTCAACGCCGATCACGTCCGGCCCATCTGCGACGACGTCACCGCGGCGCCCGCCACCGTCGTCACCTTCAGCGTCCAGGCCAGCCTCGCCACGTTGCCCGGGCCGGACAGAGCGCTAGTGCGTGCCGCCGCGCTCGCCGCCTGCCAGCAGTACGTTGCGAGCCAATTTCGACTCGGCCACGACATAACCGTTTCCGGGCTCCATGCCGCGCTGCATCAGCCCGGCGTCATGCGCGTGGACCTGCTGCAGCCTGCCGCCTCGCTCGTGATCGGCCCGCAACAGGCGGCGCTGTGCACAGGTATCGATGTGCAACTGGGGGAGGTGGATACATGAGCCTGCTACCGCCAAACGGCACGCCACTGGAGCGCGCCATCAGCGATGCAGTGCGCCCAGATCTGCCTGTCGAGCTGGGCCGCCTCTGGAATCCATGGCGCTGCCCAGAGCACCTGCTGCCCTACCTGGCCTGGGCGCTGCACCTGGGCGAGACCGAGGGCTGGGCGCTGGCCGTCAGCACGGACCAGCAGCGCGCACTGATCGCCCGGTCAATTGCCCTGCATCGCCGCAAAGGCACCCCCTGGAGCATCCGTGAGGCCATGAAGATGGGCGGCTTCAACGACCTGGAGCTGCACGAGCGCCTGCCTGTTGCCCGCTACGACGCGGCCATCGCCTACACCGGCGCCGACACCTACAGCGCGTACGGCTGGGCGCAGTTCCGGGCGGTCGCCGATGTTGGCGACTCGCAGGGCATCAGCGGGGCGCAGACCCGGCGAATCATCGACATCATCGAAGAGTTCAAACCGCAGCGCAGTCACCTGGTGGGCCTGCAGTACCGCGCGAGCACCTCTGATCAGGTGGCCAGCGCCGATCGTCCGCTGACCGCCGGGCAATTGACCGCAGATGACACGCTAGCCTGGGGCCGTTATCGCTACGACGGCAGCGTGCGGCACGACCAAGGCACGCTGCATCACCATGACGGCGCGTTGCGCCATGACGGCACGGCCAATCACCGCGGCTACTCGGCGGCCGGCATCCGCTACGACTCGGCGCGCGAGGATGCCCGCGCGTCGGGCACCCTAACGATCAGCGACCGCCAATCGCGCGGCCCCCTCTACGATGCCGGCGCCCGTTACGACAGCCACCTCGACCATGGCCACAGCGCCCCCGTCGCCGAGGATCTGCCGCTCGCCATGCTGGCGGCGCATGTCGCTACCGACCGCATCGCCAGCGCCGACGATGCAGTCGCTTCGGCCGCCGTGCAGCAGGCCGACGCCTACCCCTGGGGTCGCCATCGCCATGACGGCGCCCTCGCCTATGACCAGGGCCGCGCGGCCCGCTACGACGGCACTGCCGCGCATGACGCCAGCCTCGCCTACGCCGGCAGCATCGCCTCGGGCGCACGTTATGACGCCGAGATCGAGCGCTGCCCCATAGCCGGCAGCATCGCCTGGGCAGACCGCCAATCGCGCGGCCCCCTCTACGATGCCGGCGCCCGTTACGACGGCCACCTCGACCATGGCCACAGCGCCCCAGTCGCCGAGGATCTGCCGATGCCGATCACCATCACCCGTCTGCGCCGCTATAACGGCCGGCGGCCGTTTGCCGCGCACCGCACCTACGACGGCGCTCAGCGCTTCGCGGGTGCCGAGCACTACCTCGGCGCCGCCACCTATGCCGGCGACACCCATTACCAAACGGAGGCCGCATGAATCTCACCGACACCCAGCCGCTACGCGGCGACTTCTGCCTGCAGGTCTGGCGCAACACGCCGCACGGCCCGCAGCTCATTGAGCAAATCGACGAGCGAAACATGATCGTGAACGGCGCCAAGAGCCAGCTGGCTCGGCTGATCGGCGGCGACCCGGCGAATCGGCACATCAACCGCATCGGTTTCGGCGTAGGCCTCTCGCCGGCCTCACCGCAAGACAGCGCCCTGACCGGCGCCCACATCAAGCCGCTGAGCGCCACCGCGTACCCGCAGCCGGGGCATGTGCGCTTCGACTGGTCGCTGTCCGCGGGCGAAGCCAACGGCCGGGCCATCACCGAGTTCGGGCTGATCTGCGCGGACGGCACGCTGTTCGCCCGCAAGTCGCGCGCACCCATTGAAAAAGATGCCGACCTGTCGCTGACGGGCTCGTGGACCATCCTGTTCTGAAAAGAGGAGCCCTTATGGCCAACGTAAACGAAACATCGCAGTGGGAATCTGGCGTTTACCAGATCGAAACGACAGACCCCGTGCTCGGCGGCGCCAACGGCATCGCCAACGTGCAGGCCCGGCAACTGGCCAACCGCACCGCCTACCTCAAGGCGCGCGCCGATCTGGTGGACCAGGCCAAAGGCGCCACGCCGAGCCTGCCGGCCCGGCTGGTGAAAATAGAGAGCGACCTGGCGCAGGTGGACGTCGACTCCCAGGACACCCTGGCCGTCTCGACCATGTACGCGCTGGAGCAGGCGGCTGTCGCTAACCGCTCGGTGCGTGCGCTCAAGCAGCAGATCCAGCAGGAGGGGGAGTTGCTGCTGGAGAACCGCGGCATCGTCCGCGGTTGCACGGCCACCAAATCCACCGTCGCGGCGCGCAACCTGAACCTCGCGGCGGGCGTGTGTTTTGCCAGGGGTCGGGCCTTCTCCGTCAACAGCGGCGAGAACGTCGCCTCGGTGCCGAGCAACATCGGCAGCGGCAGCGCCACCGTGCAGGCCTACCTGTTCAACTCCGCCGCGGGCTGGCGCATGGCCATTACCGCCATCGGGGAAGCGCTGCCGGCCGGTGCGATCCGCCTGTACAGCATCACCATTCCGGCAGGTAACACCGACGCCACCGACCCCAACCTGACCAATGTGACGCTGACCAGCGTGCGCCGCGTCGAGGCGGGTTTCCCGATCTATCTGGACAGCCCGGCGACCCGTTTCGTGCCGATCAACACGCTGTCGGCCAACGACTACCGCCTCGATCTCGACGTGGTCAGCGCGGTTGGCGCGCCGTGCGACAACGAGGCGGTCAACATCACCAGCCGCGCCACCAACGGTTTCACCCTCGAACTGGCGTCCGCCGCCGATGACATCCGCCTGCGCTACCGCGTCAGCAAACTGAACAACTAAGGAGCCGCACCCATGCCTCAGATCAACCTGATTCAGCCCGGCCAGCCGGTCGCGGACTTCGCCGTCAGCGGCACGTCCATCACCGTCGCCGGCGTGGTCGTCGATGCCGTCGCGCACCAGGGCGACTCGACCGAGACCGTCGAAATCCGCCAGAACGGCGCAACCGCGCAGATCGGCGGTGCCGGCGCGTACCTGGCCCACATCGCCATCCCGCCCGCGCAGTACAGCGCGCCGCTGGTAGACGATGAAACCGGCGACGAGCTGATGCCCGCCGAGCGCCTGCCGCTGGACCCCAACACCCTCGTCATCACCCTGTGGCCCACCGCCTAACCGAAAGGAAGCCTGCACATGCCAACTATTCACATCAAAGACGACCTGCGCGCCTCCGTCGAGGCCGCCTCCGGTGGCCGCCAGACCGTGCTGCGCACCGCCAAGGGTCAGCCGACCTATATGAACGTCATCCCCGCGTTCAACCTGCAGGACGTCGCCGACGCCTCTGCTGACCTGGGTACCGGCATTCACCCGGCATTCATCGTCAACGGCGCGCAGAAGAGCGAACTGTTCCTCGGCAGCTACGCCGGCATCATCAAAAATGGCGAGCTGCTGAGCCTGCCCGGCGTTGATCCTGCGCGCAGCACAAACTTCGACAGCTTCAACAGCACCGTCCGCGCCAACGGCGCCGGCTGGCACATTATGACCAACGCCGAATGGGCCGCGCTGCAGCTGTGGTGCCACAAAAACGGCTTCACGCCGCGCGGCAACACCAACTACGGCCTCAGCTCCGATTCAACCTTCGAGACCGCCCGCCGCGTCGATGGCGGCAGCCCTGGCGCGTCATCCGGCGATGGCTGCGTGCTGACTGGCTCCGGCCCGGCATCGTGGCGCCATGACAACAGCTCGGCCGGCGTGTCCGATCTGGTTGGCAACGTGTGGGAATGGCAGGGCGGTCTGCGCCTGGTTGACGGCGAAATCCAGATCATCCCGAACAACGATGCGGCATTCGCTGATCTGTCCTCCGGCTCCACCGCTTGGAAGGCGATTCGCCTGAGCGACGGCGCCCTGGTTGCACCTGGTACCGCCGGCACAGCGAAGTTCGACTCGCCGACCGCGACCACCACCGGCAACGGCGGCACGCCGATCCTGAGCGACACCATCGTCAACCGCAACGGCACCGCCGGTGATAGCAGCAACGCCGCGGGCAGCATGAGCGGGGTATTCAACTCCCTCACAACTGCGGCTGGCGTCACCGTGCCGTCCATCCTGCGTGCCCTGGGGCTGTTCCGGCATGCCGATATCGCCGACAGCGACACCATCTATATGCGCAACTACGGCGAGCGCCTGCCGCTCCGTGGTGGCGGCTGGGACAGCGGCTCCGGTGCCGGGTTGCGCTATCTCGGCCTGTTCAACCCGCGCTCGAGCGTCGGCAGCAACTTCGGCGCCCGGCCCGCTTTTGTGCTCTGACAATCTGCCTAATGGCAATCTGCGGGGCGCGCGATAGCGCGCTCTGCCTTTAAGGAGCTTCTGTGTCGCATGCCGATCTACTGATTCGCCAGCGCTGTGAAGAAATGATCCAGTACGCCTATGTCACCATTCGACACTTCCCAAAGTTCGAACGGCATGTGCTAGGAGCGGAAATACGGGAAACCGTGTGGAAGTTGCTCCGCATGATCATCATCTGCAACAAGCGCTATCACAAGAAAACCACTCTCACCGATCTTGACGCAGAGCTTGATGTTCTTCGGTCACAAGTACGCACGGCTTTCAGCCTGCAATATATTGACCTTAAGAAATATGAGCATTGGGCCAGAATGAATGATGAGCTGGGGCGAATGATCGGCGGCTGGATGAAATCGCAACAGGGCTAATGCGTTAACTCGCCTGCCGTTTCGTGGTGGCAATTGGAACAACGGTGCCAATGCCGGGTTGCGCTATCTCAACTTGAACAACCCTCGCTCGAACGCGAACAGCAACATCGGCGCCCGTCCCGCTCTTGTGTTAAGTCCGAAACCAGTCGCTTACGGGCTGCTGGGCAGTACACACACAAAAGGACGCACTAGCCTCGGTGAAAACCGAAACATCAACAGGCCGGCCCCAGCCAGTAACGGAATTGAACGCTGGGCCGACCGCACTATCTCTCAGAGTGGAACTACTGCCGACCGGCTAAGGAACAGCCATGCCTACCAGCTATGGCGGTTTGTACGAACAGATTTACAGCTTCGCGAACCTGTACGACGCCTGGACAAAGGCACGCAAAGGCAAGCGCCTCAACCGCGAAGTGCTGCGTTTCGAAATGGACCTGGAAGGCAACCTGATCGCGCTGCAGAACGAACTGATCTGGCAGTGCTACAGCCCCGGCGCCTACCGCTACTTCACCGTTCTGTCACCCAAGCCCCGGCAAATCGCCGCGCTGCCGTTCCGCGACCGCGTGCTGCAGCATGCCATCAACAACATCATCGAGCCCATTTTCGAGGCACGCTTCATCGCCGACAGCTACGCCTGCAGGGCGGGGCGCGGCACCCATGCCTGCGCCGATCGTGTTGAGCACTACCTGCGCGCGACCCAGCGCGGCCACGGCCGCGTCTACGCGCTGAAGGCCGATATCGCGAAATACTTCGCCAGCATTCACCGGCCCACCATCCTGCATATCCTCGCGCGCAACATCGCCTGCGCGCGCACGCTTGATCTGATCCGCACCGTTATTTACGCCGATGGCGCCGATACTGATTACGGTATTCCGATTGGCAACCTGACAAGCCAGTTGATGGCCAATATCTACCTGCACCAACTGGACGTCGAAGTTAAGCAGAACATGCAGGTCAAGCAGTACATTCGCTACATGGATGACTTTTGCATCATCCACCACGACAAGAACTACCTGCACTCTGCGCGCGCACATATAGAAGACTGGCTGCAAGAGAACCTGCAGCTACGAACAAACCACAAGACGCAAGTAACACCAGTCGCAAACAAAAACGGACTGGCGCTCGACTTCGTGGGTTATCGCATATACCCGACCCATCGCCGCCTTCGTCGCGACAGCATCAAGCGGATAAAGACCAGCTTGAAACGACTACAGCGCCATTACGCTGAAGGCCGCATAGATCACGAACATATACGCCCGGTCGTGCATAGCTGGATTGCCCATGCCAGCCATGCGGACACCCTTGGCCTGCGCGAGAAGATCTTGTCCGAGTTCCGCTTTTCGAAGGGCGCCGGCCATGCCTGACCGCCCGCCCGGCAGCGGCCATCGCCGCGGCGGGCTTCGGCGTGCTGTAGCGCCACCCCTTACACGGCCCGCACGGTGCGGTCGCGCCGCGCGCGCGTCACGATCAAGGCTCACTGATCTGGCACTTGCCCCAGGAGCCTTTTACCCATGGCCACCGATTACCATCACGGCGTGCGCGTCGTCGAAATCAACGAGGGCACGCGCCCGATCCGCACCGTGGCCACCGCCGTGGTCGGCATGGTCTGCACCGCATCCGATGCCGATGCGGTCACGTTCCCGCTGAACAAACCCGTGCTGCTCACTGACGTGCTCACCGCCTCCGGTTCCGCCGGCGAGCAGGGCACCCTGGCCCGCAGCCTCGATGCCATCGCCGACCAGGCCTCGCCCGTCACCGTCGTGGTGCGCGTGGAAGAAGGCATCGACGAAGCCGCCACAACCAGCAACCTCATCGGCGGCGTAAGCCCCGCCGGCGAATACCTGGGCATGAAGGCGCTGCTCGCCGCCGAGGCCCAGCTGGGCGTGCGCCCGCGCATTCTCGGCGTGCCGGGGCTCGACTCGCTGCCGGTCACCGCCGAGCTGGTCAGCATTGCCGAGCAGCTGCGCGGCTTCGCCTACGCCAACGCCTACGGCTGCGAGACCGTATCCGAGGCCCTGGCCTACCGCGCCGGTTTCGGCGCCCGTGAGCTGATGCTCATCTGGCCGGACTTCGTCTCCTGGGACACCGTGGCGAACGCCAACGCGCCGGCCAGCGCCATCGCCCGCGCCCTGGGCCTGCGCGCCAAGCTGGACGAGCAGATCGGCTGGCACAAGACGCTCTCCAACGTGCCGGTCAACGGCGTCACCGGCCTCTCGAAAGACATCTACTTCGACCTGCAGAATCCGGCCACCGATGCCGGCCTGCTCAACGCCGACGAGGTCACCACCCTGATCCGCCGTGACGGCTTCCGCTTCTGGGGCAGTCGCACCACCAGCGCCGACCCGCTGTTCGCCTTCGAGAACTACACCCGCACCGCCCAGGTACTGGCCGACACCATGGCCGAGGCGCACTTCTGGGCGGTGGACAAACCGATGCACGCGAGCCTCGTGCGCGACATCGTCGAAGGCATCAACGCCAAGTTCCGCGAGCTGATCCGCAACGGCTACCTGATCGGCGGCGAGTGCTGGTACGACGAGGCCGCCAACGACAAGGACACCCTCAAGGCCGGCAAGCTGTATCTCGACTACGACTACACGCCCGTGCCGCCGCTGGAAAATCTGATGCTGCGCCAGCGCATCACCGACCGCTACCTGGTCGACTTCGCCAACCGCGTCAACGCCTAACCCCATACACCTGCGCGGCCCCGGCCGCGCCGTAGGAGCGCCCAGCCATGGCCCTGCCCAAGAAACTCAAGCACATGAACCTGTTCAACGACGGCAACAGCTACGTTGGCCAGTGCAAGTCCGTCACCCTGCCCATCCTCAGCCGCAAGCTGGAAGCCTGGCGCGGCGCCGGCATGGACGGCCCCGTCAAGGTCGACATGGGCCATTCCGACGATGGCATCCAGCTCGAATGGACCCTCGGCGGCTGGGACCTGACCGTCCTGCGCCAGTTCGGCGCCGTGCAGGCGGACGGCGTGATGCTGCGCTGGGCCGGCTCCGTGCAGCAGGACGACACCGGCGCGGTCACCGCCGTCGAAGTAGTGGTCCGCGGCCGGCATGAAGAAATCGACTTCGGCGATGCCGAGCCCGGTGAAGACACCGAGCATTCCTTCACCACCACCTGCAGCTACTACAAGCTCAGCGTGGACGGCAACGTCGAGATCGAAATCGACCTGCTCAACTACGTCTTCATCGTCAACGGCGACGACCGCCTCGCCGAACACCGCAAGGCCATCGGCCTGTAAGCCCGGCGCCCGGCGCACGCGCCGGCGCTCCTGACTCAATCCAAGGAGCAACCCCATGAGCAAGCCAACCCAAAGCGACCCCATCGTCCTCGAGCAGCCGATCCAGCGCGGCGAGAAGAACAGCATCACCGAAATCACCCTGCGCAAGCCGGCTGCCGGCGAGCTGCGCGGCCTCAAGCTGGCCGACCTGATCAACGGCGACGTCAACGCCACCATTCGCCTGGTGCCGCGCATCAGCCAGCCGACCCTTACCGAGCAGGAAGTCGCCGCCCTGGACGTGGCCGATCTGCTGGGCTGCGCGGATGCCATCGCGGGTTTTTTGCAGAAGACGGCCGGCTCCCTCGAAGCGTAGACGAGGCCATGGCCGACATCGCCCTGGTGTTCCACTGGGGGCCGGAGCAGATGAACGCCATGCCGCTGGATGAACTGATGGACTGGCGCGAGCGCGCCATCGAACGATGGGAGCGCACGCATGGCGCGTGATCTGAACCTCAAGGTCAACCTGAAAGCGCTGGACAACGCCACGCGGCCGCTGCGCACCATTGCCAGCGGCGCCACCAGCCTGGGCCGTGCACTCAAGGACACCCGCGGCGAGCTCAAGGGCCTGCAGGCCCTGCAGAAGGACATCAGTTCATTCCGTAACCTCAAGGGCGCTGCTGACCAAACCGGCAGCGCCATGCAGGCCAACCGCGAGCGCGTCAAGGCGCTCTCGCGCGAAATGGCCAGCACTGCCACGCCCACCCGAGCGCTGACGCGAGAATTTCAGAGCGCGGTCCGCCAGGGCCACGCCCTCAAGCAAAAGCACAGCGAACAACAGCGCGAGCTCCAGGGCCTGCGCGGCAAGCTGGGCGAGGCGGGCATCAGCACCCACAACCTCGGCCAGCATGAGCGCGAGCTGCGCCAGCGCGTAGAGGGCACCAACAAGACGCTGGCTCAGCAGGAGCAGCGGTTAAAGCAGCTCACCACCCAGCAGAAACGCCTCGGCCAGGCCAAGGCGCAGTACGAGCGCACCCAGCAGCTGGCCGGCAGCATGGCCGCCACCGGCGCCGGTGGGCTGGCCACAGGCAGCGGCATCCTCTACGCCGGTGCGCGGTTGATGGCGCCTGGGCTCGAGTTCGACGCCGCCATGAGCAAGGTCCAGTCGCTGACCCGCCTCGATGCCGCATCCGAAGACATGGCGGCGCTGCGCGAGCAGGCCCGCCAGCTGGGTGCCAACACCCAATTCACCGCGGGGCAGGCGGCTGAGGCCCAGGGCTTCCTGGCCATGGCCGGCTTCAAGGCGCAATCCATCCAGGCGGCGATGCCCGGCATGCTGGATCTGGCCAAAGCCGGCGACAGTGGCTTGGCTGAAACGGCGGACATCGCCTCCAACATCCTCACCGGCTTCAATCTGGAAGCGAGCGAAACCGCGCGCCTGGGTGACGTCCTGGTCGGCACCTTTACCCGCTCCAACGTCAACCTGCAGATGCTCGGTGAGACGATGAAGTACGCCGCGCCCGTTGCCGCCTCAGTAGGGCAGGACATCGAGACCGTCGCCGCCATGGCGGGCAAGCTGGGCGATGCGGGCATTCAGGGCAGCATGGGCGGCACCGCGCTTCGGTCGATCCTCAACCGCCTGAGCGCACCGCCGAAATCAGCGGCCGAAGCACTGGACCAGCTCGGCATCAGCGCCGTGGACGCCCAGGGCAACCTGCGTGACCTGCCCACCGTGCTGCAGGAGATCTACAAGACAACCAAGCACATGGGCGACGCCGACCGCGCCGGCCTACTCAAGGCCATCGCCGGCGAAGAGGCCGTGGCGGGCCTGCAGGTGCTGGTCAAGCAAGCCGGCAGCGGCGCGCTGCAGGAGTTCGTCAGCACCCTCAAAGCCACCGAGGGCGAAGCCAGCGCCACGGCCAAGACCATGGCCGACAACCTGCGCGGCGACCTCTCCGCCATGGGCAGCGCCTGGGAAGACCTGGGCATCCAACTGCAGGAACAGCAGAACGGCCCCATGCGCGAGATCACCCAGACGCTCACCGGCATCATCGGCGGCGTGAAGGGCTGGATCGCCGAGAACCCCAAGCTCGCCGCCAACATCGTCAAAACAGCAGCAGGCGTGGCCATCCTCATGGCCGGCATGGGCGGGCTCACCCTGGCGATCGCCAGCATCCTCGGCCCGTTCGCCATGGTGCGTTACGGCATGACGCTGTTCGGCATCAAGGGCCTGGGCATGACCACCACGCTGATGAACCTGGGCAAGACCGCGTTGCCGTTGGTGGGTAAGGGGCTTTTGTTCATCGGTCGGGCGCTGCTGATGAACCCCATCGGCCTGGCGATCACCGCGATCGCTGGCGGCGCCTATCTGATCTACCGCAACTGGGAACCGATCAAGACGTTTTTCCTCGGCATCTGGTCGGAGATCCGCGAGGGCGTGTCCGGTGGCCTGGCCGGCATCGGCGCGTTGCTGCTCAATTTCAGCCCGCTGGGCTTGCTCTACCGCGCCTTCGCCGGCGTGATGAGCTACTTCGGCGTGGACCTGCCGAACAAATTCAGCGAGTTCGGCAGCAACATGATCCAGGGGCTGATCAGCGGCGTCACGGGCATGTTTCCCAAGCTCACCTCCGCCATATCCGGCGCCGCTGACAGCGTGGTCAGCACCTTCAAGAGCCTGCTCGGCATCCATTCCCCGTCGCGCGTGTTCGCCGGGCTTGGTGGTGACACCATGGCCGGCCTCGAGCAGGGCCTTCAGGCGGGCGAGGGCGGGCCGCTCAAGCAGGTGACCGCCGCCGCCAAGCGCCTCGCCGCCGCCGGGGCTGTAGCCCTGGGGATCAGCGCCGCGCCCTTAGCACTGGCCGCGCAACCCGATACGCCCGTAGTTGCGCCGGCCAG